>CACFUX010000001.1 GCA_902569615.1 uncultured Pelagibacteraceae bacterium
CACTTCAATAACTTTGAGTTAATGGCTATGGAAATTGAAAAAGCAGGTATAAATCTTGCTGCTGTTTATAGACCTCTAAATAATCCTTTTTTTGAATATAGTTATGGAAAATATTAGGAAAAAATATATTTGCAGAACTCAAATTAAAAAAGGTAAGACGGGAACAAGAGATTTGTTAAAACTTTTTAAAAATAATTATTCTATAGCTTTAATGATTGACCAAAGAGTAAGCGAAGGAATATCAGTAAATTTTTTTAATCATGAGGCAAAAACTACAACTATACCTGCTCAATTTATAAAGAAGTATGGATGTGAAATAGTACCAGTATACATTGAAAGAAAACAAAATTTTAATTTTAAATTATATATTAAAAAACCAGTGCAATTTGATAATCAATTTACTATTGAAGATATAACCTTAAAACTTAACGAAATTTTGGAAGAAATGATTCTTAAAAATCCTGATCAATGGATTTGGTCTCATGACCGCTGGAAATAGTTAATCTTTTCTCTCTAATTCTTCTCTTTTTTGTTGTGCTTCAATAAAGGAAAAGTAGGGTTCTTGAAGTTCTACATTCCAATAATTAAGCTTATCAAGAAATATTTTTTTACCTGTCATGGCACAAATAACGTGATCACCTTGCTCTATAATCTCAAAGCTGTTTGGTAAATATTTTAGTTTAGCTAATTTATTTTTCATTATATAGAAGTATACTTATATATGATTATATGTGTTATAGGAAGCGGTGGAAGAGAACATGCTATATGTAAATCAATTCAAAAATCTTCAAAAGTAAAAAAAATATTTTGTTTACCTGGAAATGCTGGAACACAAGAGCTAGCTGAAAATGTAGATTTAAATATTGATGATCATGATGAATTAATAAAATTTTTAAAGAAGTCAAAAGTTGACTTGGTAATAGTAGGTCCAGAAAAACCTTTGGTAAATGGTATAACAAATGTATTGGAAAATAATAATATTAAAGTTTTTGGACCAAGAAAAGTACCTTCACAATTAGAAGGATCAAAAACATTTACTAAGGAAATTTGTAAAAAATATAATATTCCTACAGCTAAGTTTGGAGTTTTTGAAACAATCGATGAAACTTTAAATTTTTTAAAAAAATCTAATTTTCCAATTGTAATTAAAGCTGATGGGCTAGCTGCTGGCAAAGGAGTTTATATTTCTAAAAATTTTCAAGAATCTAAAGATGCTGTTAAAGAAATATTTGGAGGAAAGTTTGGAAGTGCAAAAAAAATACTTGTAGAAGAATTTCTTACTGGTGAAGAAATGAGTTTTTTTATTATAAGTGATGGAAAAAATTTTAAAGTTTTTCAAACAGCACAGGATCACAAAAGAGTTGGGGAAGGAGATTTGGGAAAAAATACTGGAGGTATGGGATCATATAGTCCTTCAGGATTAATAAATAAAAATTTAGAAAGCAAAATAATTAATAAAATCATTACACCAACTCTAAAAGCAATTAATGATTTGGGTGAGAAATATAAAGGATTTTTATATGCAGGTTTAATGATATCAAATAATGAACCTTTCTTAATTGAATATAATGTGAGAATGGGAGATCCTGAATGTCAAACTATACTACCTCTTCTAGAAACAGATTTAGTTGATATTTTTATGGCTTGCTGTGACGAAAAATTAGAAAAATTTGAAATTAAGTGGAGTGAGAAAAAAAGCTTGTGTATCGTTTTATGCTCTAAAGGTTATCCAGATACATTTCAAAAAAATGTTAAAATTGATAATTTGAATAATTTAGCCTTCAGTAAAAACGATTTCATTTTTCACGCAGGTACTAAGAAAGTAAAAAATGAAATATTTTCAAATGGTGGAAGGGTTTTAAATTTTGTAACTACTTCATCTTCATTTAAAAACTCTAGAGAAAGAATTATAAACTTAATAAATCAATTAAATTGGAAAAATGGATTTTTTAGAAAAGATATTGGTTTTAAAATAATAGATAAATGAGAATTATTGGTGGAAATTTTAAAGGTAAAAAGCTATTTGAGGCATTTGATAAAAAAACAAGACCTTTAAAGGATTTAGTTAAAGAGTCTATATTCAATATACTTGAATATTCTCAAGAAGAAAAAATAAACTTAAAAGACTCATCAATATTAGATTTATTTTCAGGAACTGGGTCTTTTGGATTGGAATGTATTTCTAGAGGAGCTTCGATGGTTTACTTTTTTGAAAATTATAAAGAATCCGTTGAAATTATAAAAAAAAATTCAAAAAAACTAAAATGTGAAAATAAAATAAAAATATTTGAAATAAGTGCCTATAATTTAAAAAAAATAGAAGAGATAAAAAATATTAAATTCGATTTAATTTTTTTAGACCCTCCATATAAAGAAAAAAATATTAAAGAAATTTTAGAAGAAATTTATAAAATTAATATATTAAAAGATAATGGTATAATTATTTTACATAGACACAAAAAAAATCAGGAAAATTTTGGTAAAAATTTTAATATAAAACGAACAAGTAAGTATGGGATTTCTAAAATAATTTTTGGTAAATTTATTTAATTAATATTTTTTTTGTTTCATTTTTTATTAATTCAACAGAAGGTTGATCAAAAGGATTAACATTTAAAGCCCTTCCTAATAAAATAGTTTCTAACGTAAAAAAACAAAATAATTCACCTATTGATTGCTCACTTCTTTTTTTTATTTCAAAAGACCTGAATGGTATATTTTTTTTATTGAAAACATTTTCTGTAGCAATTTTTTGTGAATAAATTATTTTATTTAAAGACTTATTGTGTAAGTATCTATGTGATTTAAGTAGTAAACTTTTATTTATTTTTTCTGAATTATTTTCATTCACAAAAAAAAATGTGAAAAAATTATTTTTTGGTCCATCTAAATATAATTGTAATAAGCTATGGTTATCTTTTGGCATACTTGAAATTATTGGAAGAATTCCTTTAGATTTTTTACCTAAACTTTCTGAAACTAACTGTTGATACCATTTAAATAGATTTTCAGAACTTTTATCATAATTTAATAATATAGAATTAAATTTCCCTTGTTTAATAAATTTTAAAATTGAAGATACATTTATTATTAATTGATTTAAAAATTTTTTATTTTTAATCAAAAAATTATATCTTTTAAAATTTTTTTCTTTTAGTCCCATAATTTCTGCAGGTAACATCCCTACCTCAGATAATACCGAATACCTTCCACCAATATAATTTTTATGTTCAAAAATTTCTGCTTTAAGTTTTTGTGCAAGATTTTGTAAATAACTATTTTTATTTTCTGTAATAAAAATATTTTTATTTTTTTTATTTATAATTAAATTTGAGTTTAGAATTGTTTCAAGTGTATTTCCTGATTTTGATATAATAATATTTGTTGCCTTTGATTTTAATTTCTTTTTATCAACAACAGAATTTAAATTATTAATAAAGATAAATTTTTTTTTAACTTTATGGTTTAAAAATCTATAAATTGCCTCTGTTCCTAAAATAGAACCTCCCATTCCAATTATTTTAAAATTATTTCCTTTTTTAATTTTTTTTAAATCTTTTTTTGAATAGCTGTACTTATAATTAGTGGTAAAACTTTCAAGGAGCGGATATTTTTTAATTAAATTTTCTTTTTTTAAATTATTTAGCTTTTTTTTTATTAATTGATTTTTTGAATATTTGAAATTGATTAGTTTAATACTCGGAGTTAACATAATTGAAATTTAATCGCTAATTTTTTCTAATATAGATTTTTCCAAGTTACTATTCTCAGAATTATCATTTTCACTTTCTGCTTGAGTATCAATTACAAGTTCTTTTATCTTTAAATTTCCTTGTTCCTTTATTATTTCATTATCTTCTCCAACCGGAGTAGGCATTTCTTCATAGTCAGGAGGTAAAATTAAAGGATTTTTTTTTTTTATTAAAAATTCGTCACTGTTGTCAGATCTTTTTTTACCAACTAAAGCGTCTTTTGCACCACCGCATGAAGTTAAAATTATAAGTGAAATTAATAGTAGTATTATTTTTTTATTTCTCATTTTTTTTATAGTTTAATATTTCAAAAAATATAAGACAAATTATTCCAAAAGTTATAAATATATCTGCAACATTGAAAATAAACCAATGATACCCTTTATAGCTTATATCTATAAAATCTGGAACAGCTGAATAATAAATTCTATCAAATAAATTGCCTAAAGAACCCCCAAATATTATTAAAAAATAATAAATTCTTATGTCATCTAATTTTATTATGATGAATAAAATTAATAAATTTATCATTCCAATAAATATAGTTATTAAATTATATATACTTTGTTGGTCAAAAGAGAGCAGTCCAAATCCAATTCCAGAATTCCAAACTATAATTAAATTAATAAATGAATTTAACTGAATGTCTACATTTCCAAAATTTTCTAAAATTGATAAAATATATAATTTTGAAATTCTATCTAAGGAAAAAATAAATATAACAATACCAAAATATAAAATAGTTTTTTTAGAAAAAAATTTACGCATTAGGTATTTAAGCTACAAATGCCTTGCCTTTCACATTTATCTTTTTTTATTTTCCAACAAACATTACATTTTTTTCCTTCTGCTTTTGAAGTTAGAATATTTATTTCTTCAGTATTATTTTGATCAATTTTATTAATTGATGCTCCAGAAGTGATACATAATTCAGAAAAATCTATTCCTTTTGAAATCTCAATTAATTTTTCAGTTAAAAAAATTTTTAAATCTGCTTCTAAACTTGAACCAATTTCTTTTGATGCTCTTTTTAATTCTATACTACTATTACATTTATCTCTTATTCTTATAAGCTCTGTCCATTTTGAATTAAGAACTTTATTATTCCATTTTGAGGGTATCTTAGGAAATTTTTCTAGATGAATACTTCCACTTTCTTTTATTTTTAATAATGAATAAATTTCCTCTGTTGTAAAAGACAATACGGGTGCAAACCACTTTAGTAGTATTTCAAGAATAATATTTAAAAATATTATTGTGAATTTTCTTTTATCACTTTCTAATGAATCGCAATATAAAACATCTTTTCTTATATCAAAATAAAATGCAGATAGATCTGTTGTACAAAAATTGAGTAGTTCCTTATATATTGTATGAAAATTATATTTTTCAAAATTTTTTTCAAATAATAAGTTTAGACCATAAATTTTATGTAACATGTATTGTTCTAATTCTGGAAAACTTTTGATATCAACTGTTTCAAAATCTATTTTTTCATAGTTATCATTCAAATTTCCAAGAATATATCTAAATGTATTTCTAATTTTTCTATAAGATTCAGCATGTTGTTCTAGTATAGAATAATCTATTCTTAAATCTTCAGCATAGTCGGATGCAGCAACCCAAATTCTAAGAATATCAGCTCCATATTTTTTAAGAATATCCTCTGGTGAAATTATGTTACCAAGAGATTTTGACATCTTTAATCCTTTTCCATCAACAACAAATCCATGTGATAAAATTGATTCAAATGGAGCCCTGCCCCTTGTTCCACATGATTCTAAAAGCGATGAGTGAAACCATCCTCTGTGCTGATCTGAACCCTCAAGATACATAGATGCTGGCCATTTTAAATCTTCTCTTTTTTCAAGCACATATGCATGTGTTGAGCCACTATCAAACCAAACTTCAACGATATCAGTCATTTTTTGATAATCCTCACTTTTATATTTTTTTCCTAAAAATCGTTGAGCATCATCTTCAAACCAACAATCAGCTCCTTCTTTTTCAAATATGCTTGCAATATTTTCTGTAATCTCATCATCTACTAAAACTTCACTATTTTTTTTTGATAAAAAGACTGGTATCGGAACTCCCCATACCCTTTGTCTAGAAACACACCAATCAGGTCTTAGTTCAATCATAGATCTTAATCTTTCTTTACCTTTACTTGGATAAAAATTAGTTTCATCAATTGACTTTAAGGCTTTTTTTCTCAAACCATGACTTTCCATAGAGATAAACCATTGGGGTGTAGCTCTATGAACTAGAGGTGCTTTTGAACGCCAAGAATGTGGATAAGAATGAATTAACTCACCACTAGATAATAAATTTTTTTGTTCTTTTAAATTTTCTATAATAATTTTATTTGCTTTAAAAATGTGTATACCTTGAAATTTTGGAACATATTTAGTATATTTTCCATCATCATCAACTGTCTCTTCAGCTTTTATATTGTTTTTTAAACATAAATTAAAATCATCAGGGCCATGGCTAGGAGCACAATGAACAATTCCTGATCCTTGTTCAGTTGTAACGAAGTTTGCCTCTAGCATCGGTATATCATAATCAAATCCAATTTTTGAAAATGGATGGCTACATATTGTGCCTTCAAAATCTTTTCCTGAAAATGTAAGAATTTTGCTAAAATCTTTAATATTACATTCCTCTAATAATGATTTTAATAAAGCTTCTGCTACAATTATTTTTCTATCTTTAAAATCTGAAGAATCTTCAATTTTAATTAATATATACTTTAAGTTTTTATTAAAGGCTAAAGCTCTATTTGCTGGGATAGTCCAAGGAGTTGTTGTCCAAATAATAATATCACTGTTTATGAGTTTTTCATTTTGACTTTTTTTAATTTTAAATGCTGCATAAATCGTATCTGATTTATGATCCATGTACTCTACTTCAGCATCTGCTAGTGCAGTTTTTTCTACAGTTGACCAAAGAACAGGCTTATAGCCTCTGTAAAGACTTCCTTCTTTTAAAAATTTACCAAGTTCTCTCACTATTTGAGCTTCTGCATCAAAACTCATAGTAGAATAGTAGTTTTCCCAATCACCCACTACACCTAATCTTTTGAATTGTTTTTTATGGACTTCAATCCATTTTTTAGCAAAATCTCTACATTCTTTTCTAAACTCATTTACTGGAACTTCATTTTTATTTTTTTTATTTTTTTTATACTGTTCCTCAATTTTCCACTCAATCGGTAGACCGTGACAATCCCAACCAGGAACATAAACTGAATCTTTCCCATTCATTTGATGAAATTTTACTATTACATCTTTAAGAATTTTGTTAAGTGCTGTCCCCATATGAATATCACCATTAGCATAGGGAGGACCATCATGAAGTATGAACTTTTCTTTGCCAGTACTATTGGATCTTAACTTTTTATATAAATTAATTTTTTCCCAATAATCAATTATTCCTGGTTCTTTATTTTGCAGATTAGCTTTCATTGAAAAAGCTGTTTTAGGAAGATTTATATTACTTTTACTCATTATTTTTGTTTATTTTTTTGCAATCTTAAGATCTAAATTAATTTGTTTTTTTAATTGCCTTACATTTTTAAATTTCTTTTCTTTTCTTATAAAGTCTATGAACTCAATAGTTAAGTGCTTATTATAAAGATTTCTAGAAAAATTAAATATATGAACCTCTAGGAGTAATTTTTTTTGGTTAAAAGTTGGTCTAAATCCTAAATTTGCAATACCTTTAAATTTTTTTTTATTATTCTTTAATAAAATATTTACTGCATAAACACCTGGTTTTGCAATTACATAATTATTAAGCTCAATGTTACATGTTGGAAATCCAATCTTTCTTCCAATTTTTCTACCGACCTTTACTTCTCCTTCAATTGACCAATTTTTTCCTAAATATTTATTGGCAAGTTTAATTTTACCTTTGGATATTAATTTTCTAATTAATGTAGAAGAAATAATTTTTTTATTTTTTTTTAACGGTTTTGGATTTATTATTTTAAAATTATAATTTTTTCCAAGAGATTTTAATTTTTTTACATTTCCTTCTCTTTTATTGCCAAATCTAAAATTATTACTAACAAAAATGTATTTTGGTTTTAATTTTTTAAATAAAAAGCTTTCAATAAATGTTAGATAATTTATTTTAGAAAATTGTCTGTTAAATTTTTTTATAATTACAAAATCTATTTTATATTTTTTTAAATAATTTAATTTTTGATTTGAATTTGAAATTTTAAAGTTTTTTAGTTTTTTATTAAAAAACATTTTTGGAACTGGATCAAATGTCAATACTCCGATATTTAATTTATATTTTTTTTTGTATTTTTCAGCTAATTTAAAAAGTTTTTGATGGCCTGTATGTAGACCATCAAAATTGCCAATTAACAAAATTGAATTTTTATATTTATTTTGAATAGAAAAATTTTTAAATACCTTTAATTTATTTACCATTGTAATTTTTTTTGAATATAGTCAACCTCAACATTGTATTTTTTTTTTATTTTTTCAAATTTTTCATTTGAAATTTCTTGTTTATGAATTCCATCTGAAATTAAGAAACTATCAAAATTTTGCTTATTTGCTCCTCTTATATCTGTGTCTAAATTATCTCCTATGCATAAAACTTTTTTATTATTAATATTTGTAGATTGATTATAAACTTTTGGATAAGGTTTTCCAAAATATTCTACTTTTCCTCCTATATCTTCATAAACTTTTGCAACTGATCCTGCGCAAAATTCTCTTTTTTTTCCTCTATCAACTATTAAATCTGGATTTGTACAAATCATAATTTTTCCAATTACTTTTTGTAGTAAAGTTTTATAGTATATTAATTCTTTATCATGCTCATCAAATAAACCAGTGCATAGTAAATATTCTGCCTCCTTAATATTTAAAATATTGTTATTTTTAAAATTGTTATATAGTCCAGAATCTCTTGGGGGTCCTATATGAAAAAAAGATTTATTTTTATACTTTTTGTTTAAATACTCTAAAGCTGCCTCTCCAGATGTATAAACTTTTGAAGAAAATTTTTTGTCTAAGCCCATTCTTTTTAAGAAATCAATAACATTATTGTTGGGCCTAGGTGCATTAGTAAGTAATACAATTTCTTTTTTTTTATCAGCTAATTTTTGTAGTGCGTTAACTGAGTCTTCGTAGAGGTTAATCCCATTATGAACAACGCCCCACAAGTCTATAAAGAAGAGATCATATTGATCTGCTATTGATTTAAGTCCTAAACTATCTAAGTTTTTGGTCATTTTGCAGATATAACTTAAAAATAACCATATTTCTTGGTTTTTTTAGCATTTAAATTTTTACATATCTTCTTGAAATAAAATGAACTCATATCTATATGAAGCTGATATTTATAGGAGTTTTTTATGAAATTTAAACCGTTACATGACAGAGTTTTAATTGAAGTCCTAGACAGCAGTGAAAAAACTGCTGGAGGCATAATTATCCCAGATACAGCCCAAGAAAAACCGCAAGAAGGCAAAGTAGTTGCTATTGGAGGAGGTGCAAAAACTGAGGATGGAAAAGTAATTCCAATGGACGTAAAAGTTGGAGACAAAGTTCTATTTGGCAAATGGTCAGGAACTGAAGTCAAAATTGATGGAAAAGAATACAGCATAATGAAGGAGTCAGACATTATGGGTATCTCTAATAGTAAATAATTAATAATAGGAGTTTATAATGGCAAAAATAGTTAAATTCGACTCTGAAGCAAGAGCAGCAATGTTAAGAGGAGTTGATGTTCTAGCAAATACTGTAAAAGTTACTCTTGGACCAAAAGGAAGAAATGTTGTTATAGACAAATCTTATGGAGCCCCAAGAACTACAAAAGACGGTGTTTCAGTTGCAAAAGAAATTGAACTTGAAGACAAGTTTGAAAACATGGGTGCACAAATGGTTAAAGAAGTTGCAAGCAAAACTAATGACGAGGCAGGAGACGGTACGACTACTGCAACTATCTTAGCACAAGCAATTGTTAAAGAAGGATGTAAATATGTTACTGCAGGTATGAATCCGATGGATGTAAAAAGAGGAATTGAAGCTGCAGTTGATCAAGTAAAAGAGAAATTAATTTCTTCTGCTAAAAAAGTTAAAGATAGTGATGAAATCGCTCAAGTTGGAACTATCTCTGCAAATGGTGATAAAGAAATTGGAAACATGATTTCAAAAGCTATGCAAAAAGTTGGAAACGAAGGAGTAATAACTGTAGAAGAAGCAAAAGGAATCGAAACTGAATTAGATGTGGTTGAGGGTATGCAATTCGATAGAGGTTACTTATCTCCATATTTTATAACTAATGGTGATAAAATGACAACTGAACTAGAGAATCCTTTAATACTATTGCATGAAAAAAAACTTACTAATTTACAACCAATGGTTCCACTTTTAGAAGCAGTGGTTCAAGCTGGAAGACCATTAATGATAATTTCTGAAGATGTTGAAGGAGAAGCTCTTGCTACTCTAGTTGTAAATAAATTAAGAGGTGGATTAAAAGTTGTAGCTGTAAAAGCTCCAGGATTTGGTGATAGACGAAAGGCAATGTTAGAGGATATTGCAATTCTTACTGGAGGACAGGTAATTTCTGAAGATCTAGGAATTAAATTAGAGAATGTAAAAATAAATGATCTAGGTTCATCAAAAAGAATTAAAGTAGATAAAGAAAACAGTACTATAGTAGATGGGGCAGGTAAAAAATCTGATATTGAAGCTAGATGTAATCAAATAAAACAACAAGTTGATGAAACTACATCTGACTACGATAAAGAAAAATTACAAGAAAGATTAGCAAAACTTGCTGGAGGAGTTGCGGTTATTAAAGTTGGTGGTGCAACAGAAGTAGAAGTAAAAGAAAGAAAAGACAGAGTTGAAGACGCCCTAAATGCAACAAGAGCTGCTGTAGAAGAAGGTATAGTAGTTGGTGGTGGATGTGCTCTTCTTTATGCTTCAAACGATCTTGATAAAGTAAAGGTTAAAGGTGATGACCAAAAGGCTGGTGTCGAAATAGTCAAAAAAGCACTAGAGGCCCCAATAAGACAAATCACAAAAAATGCAGGTGTGGATGGTTCTGTAGTTGTTGGTAAGCTAATAGAAATGAATAAACCTGCTCATGGTTATGATGCTCAAAAAGAAGAATATGTTGATATGTTTAAAGAAGGAATTATAGATCCTGTTAAAGTTGTAAGAACAGCTTTACAAGATGCAGCTTCAATATCTGGTTTACTAGTAACAACTGAAGCAATGGTTGCAGACAAACCTGAGGAAAAAGATGCTGGTGCTGGAATGCCTGCTGGAGGAATGGGCGGCATGGGCGGCATGGGTGGAATGGGCGGCATGGGAATGTAATCCCCATTAATCTCAAACAAAAATTTAAAAAGGGCAGTTTTTACTGCCCTTTTTTTTTATATTTTAAAATCCGACTTATTAAATGCTTTATCAACTAAAAATAATCCTAGAGCTACAGCTGGGCCAATCCCAAAAGCAAATAGTAAGGTTCCTATCCCTACTGTTCCTCCTAGATACCATCCAATAGATACTACTGATATTTCAATAAATGCTCTTACTGCTGCTATAGGAAAATTTGTTTTTTCTTGTAAGCCAATCATAAGTCCATCTCTTGGTCCTGGTCCTAAATTTGCAACGAGATAAATACCACCTCCAAGTCCAACTGTAAGTACTGCAATAATAGCTAATAGTATTTGGGATATATAATTTTCAGGAGTTGGAACAAAATTTATACAGACATCAATCATTAAAGCAATAATTAGAGCATTAAGAATTGTACCAATTCCGGGTTTCTGTTTAAGTGGTATCCATAGTAATAAAACACCTATGCTAACAAATAAAGTTATAGTCCCGATAGAAAAATCTATATTTAAAGATATTCCTTGAGCTAGGACGCTCCAAGGAGAAGCGCCAGTAAATGAAACAATTAATAATCCTTCACCTAAACCAAATAACGTTAAACCAAAGCACAAAAAAAATAATGTGGAAAATTTAGGTTTAAAATTAAATGGCTGTTTAGAGCTCCATGATGTTTTTGGTACTTTTTTTATTGATAAAAACATTTTTATAATTTTTTTATAGATAACGTTATAAAGTTAAAATAAGCTTTGACAATAAATGGTTTTATGAAAGTATATATTTTTATATTTTACATTATAATATCTTTTTCTAAGATATTTGCTCACGAATCTCATTACAAAAATCTTTCAAAAATAGAGATGGATGTTTTGAGAAATGGTAAAATAATTGGTTATAGCAATTATTTTTTCAAACATAACAATGAAAATATGACTGTAGAAAATCATACAAAGTTTAGTGTAGATATGTTTGGAATAAAAATTTTTTCTATAGATAGTAAGTCTAAAGAAATATATAAAAAAGGAAATCTTATTTCTTTTGAATCCAAAACATTACAAAATGATAAAATAAAATTTGTAAAGTTGAATTATGATAAAAAAAAAAATAAATTTATTATAGAAGGTTCTTCCTATATGGGTGAAGCAAATCCTAATAATGTAATTGGAAACTGGTGGAATTCAAAAATTTTAAGTACAAAAACTCAAATAAGCCCGTTATCTGGAAGCATAAAAAAACAGTCAGTAAAATTAATTGGTAAAGACGAAATTGAATTTAAAGGTAAAAAAATTAAACTTTTTGTATTTAAACTTAAGTCGACTGAGGATTTACCTGACAATAAAAAATTAGACTTTGATATTTTGCTAGATCCAAATGAAGGTATAATTTTTAAAGTTAAATATAATAGACTTGGTAATTGGGAATATAGATTAAAAAATTACGAATAAATTATATTTTTTAATTTAATATTCTTAGAAGCAGTTGATTCATAAAAGACATAAAAACTATAAAAGAAAGAAAGAAAATGAAATACATAAACGTGACTGCTCTATTTTTTTTTCTTCTAAGTAAAACAAATTCTTTATCATCTAAAAAAGATAAGTCTCTTTTACCAATTACGTGGTAATCATAGCTATATCTCCATATTGAAAGGCCAAGTCTTTTATCAAGTCGATTATAATAATTGATCCATGCAACTGCCCAGCGATATATAAGATATAATATTAATAAAACTAAAGTTGTTGAGAACATTTTAAATTTAAATTATATTTAAATTAAATCATATGTCTATCTGGGGAAGTTTAATTGGGGGAATGATAGGTTTCTCTTTAGGAGGTCCATTTGGAATGCTTTTGGGTTCCCTTCTTGGTGGAAAAATTTCTAGATCTAGAACAAATCAAGGATTTAGAGCTTCAGCACAATCACAGCGTATTTTTGCTTTATCACTTATAGTTCTTTCAGCAAAATTAAGTAAAGCGGACGGTCAAGTAAGTCGTGAAGAATTAATAGCGGTTAAAGATAAATTAAAAATCCCAGAAAATGAAATAAACGAAGTTGGTAAAATCTTTAATAGGGCTAAAGATGAAAGTACTGGTTATGAGCCTTATGCTAAACAAATTGCTCAATTTTACCAAGGAAATATTAATGTTCTTGAAGAGGTAATAAATATTCTTTTTTACATTGCTGAGTCTGATGGAAAAGTGAGTTCTGCAGAATTAGATATGATTGAAAATATTGCAAAAATATTTGGTTTAACTCAAGTTCAGTTCAATAGTATTAGGGAAAGTAGAAAAGGATCTGATAAACTTAATCCTTATGTAGTTTTAGAAAGTAAGCCTGATGATGATATACAAGCTATTAGAAAAAATTATCTTAGATTAAGTAAAGAAAATCATCCTGATTTATTACTTAGCAAAGGAGTTCCTCAAGAAGTAATTGATGAAAGTAAAAATAAAATGAGGGCAATTAATTCAGCTTGGGATCAAATTCAAAAAATAAAATCTAATTAAAACTGCTCAGACTCAGTAGAACCATCCATAGCAGTTGTTGAGCTTTTTCCTGAACTAATGGTATTCGAAACAGCATCAAAATACGAAGTTCCAACTTCTCTTTGATGTTTTACACTTGTATAACCATCTTTTTCTTTTTTAAATTCTTGTTCTTGAATTTTAGAGTAAGCAGACATTCCTTCTTTTCTATAATTTTCTGCTAGTTCAAAAACAGCAATATTTTGAGTATGAAAGCCTGCAAGTGTTATAAATTGAAATTTATAACCCATCTCTGAAATTTTTTGTTGAAAAGTAGAAATTTCTTTATCTGATAAATGTTTTTTCCAGTTAAAAGAAGGAGAACAATTGTATGCTAATATTTTTCCTGGAAATTTTTTATGAATTGCGTCAGCAAACTTTTTTGCTTCTTCTAAGTTAGGTGTAGCAGTTTCGCACCAAATCAAGTCTGCATAAGGTGCATATGCTAAACCTCTAGAAATTGCTTGGTCTATTCCATTCTTAACATAATAAAAACCCTCTGGTGATCTTTCGCCAGTTAGAAACGGTTTATCATTTTCATCAAAATCATTTGTAATTAATTTTGCTGCATTAGCATCTGTTCGAGCAAGTATAATTAAAGGTACTTCAGCAATGTCCGCCGCTAATCTTGCAGCCTTAAGATTTCTAACAGCGGTGGATGTTGGTACAAGTACTTTTCCACCCATATGACCACATTTTTTTTCACTTGCTAACTGATCTTCAAAATGTACCCCTGCTGCTCCTGCCTTAATAAATTTTTTTGTTAATTCAAAAACATTCAATGGTCCACCAAATCCTGCTTCTCCATCAGCAATAATTGGCAACATATAATCAACTTTTTGTTCGCTTTTTATATCTCCATCTTTCAATTCCATATGCTGAATCTGATCAGCTCTTATAAGAGCGTTATTTATAGACTCTACAAGTCTGGGAGCACTGTCAAAAGGATACAATGATTGATCAGGATACATTTCACCAGCTGTATTTGCATCTGCTGCGACTTGCCATCCGCTAACGTAAATAGCTTTTAATCCAGCTTTAGCATGTTGAACAGAATGATTACCTGACAATGAACCTAGAGTGTTTATATAAGGTTCTGTATTCAACAATCTCCATAATTTTTTTGATTGAAGTTCACACATTGTATAATTTATTTTTATAGAACCTCGTAATCTCTCAACTTCTTCTTCGGTATAATCTCTTTTAATTCCTGAAAATCTTTTTAAATCGTATGAAACATTCGAATTGGACATTACTTTTGCATCTTTTTTAGAGTAAGATTTGAATATGAATTATTTAATTAATCCTTATCATTTTGAATATGTTCTTGGTCCACAAAACATATGTCATCATGATATGAAACACAGTTAGAAGGCTTTGTTCTATCTTCAGGATTATTTAAATTACTCATAAAATAATAATATTAACTAAATATTAACAAGTAAAGTATTTTATTGATATTATTTGATAAATTGATTAAAATATTAACTAAATTTTAACTAAATATTAACAAATAGTAAAAATGAGAAAATTATATAATTACGGCCAAATAATAAGGGCTAAAAGACAGAACAAAAATATTAAAGCAGTAAATCTTGCAAAGGACTTAGGCATAACACCTGCGTACCTTTCTTTAATAGAGTCAAACCAAAGAAAACCTGATGGAGATTTATTGTTAAGAATTCAAGATTTATTAGAGCTCCAAAATCAAGATTTAACAAAAAGAACTGACCCTGATCTTGAGACTAGAACTCAAGAAGTTGTAAAAATATCTTTATTGGAAGACTTAGATATTCGTACCGATGAAGTTCAAGAAATTGTTAGACTAAACCCTAAAATTGCAAAAGCCTTAGTTAAATTAGGAATTGATCATAAAAATAAAGAACATGAATTAGGACAAAATATTGAAAAAAAAATATATGAAGGTGGAACAACTTTCCCTGGTGAGATTGTATCAGACTTTATTCAAAAATTTGAAAATTATTTTCCAAAAATAGAAATATTTGCAACAGCAGTTTATGAAAAAGTTAAAATGAATAATAGAACTAGATATTTGTCACTTTGCAGTTATTTAAAAGAAAAGCATCAAATAATAGTAAAAGATATTTTGCCCGAAGAAAAAAAGCCTTTTTCTAAAATTTTTTTTCCTGAGAAAAAAGAGTTTCACTTATCTGATTTATTAAATATAGAAACTAAAAAATTATTTACTGCTGCATTAGTTGCTCAATTAGAAGCTGATGATATCATAGAGGAGTATTTGGATGAATTTTCTTTTCCTTCAGAAGCAAGTAGGAAAGTCACCAAGGTTGCTCTTCTTAACTATGCAGGTGCAGCAATAATTATGCCATATGAAATTTTTTTTCATGAATGTGTAAAAAAACATAGATATGACCTAGAACTTTTACAATCAACTTTTGCTGTTTCTTTTGAACAAGTCTGCCATAGAGTTACTTGCCTGAACAGCCCAGATCCTAATTTGCGTGGTATTCCTCTTCACATGATAAGAGTCGATCGAAGTGGAAATGTTTCAAAAAGATTTTCTCTTTCTGGTATTGAATTACCCAGACTAAGTGGAGCTTGTCCTAAATGGAATGTGTATAGTAGCTTTTCTAATCCTGGAAAGATCAGTGCTGCTGTAAGCAGAATGACTGATGGAGAGAAATATGTTTGTATTGCAAGAACTGTAGAAAAAGGAATTTCTAAGTATGGAGAGGAAAAAGGTTTGCTCTCTATTGGTTTAGGATGCCAAATTAAATATGCTAAAGATTTTGTTTACGCAGATGGTTTAAATTTAAATGATGAAAAAAGTGAATCTAAGATTGGTGTTTCTTGCAGAAAATGTGACCGTTTAGATTGCAGTCAAAGGGCCTTTCCTCCTGATACTCAAAACTATGATGTTAATATAAATCAACGTGGAGTATCTATTTTTGTTAATCAATAATTACTGATTATCTTTACTTGATCTTTCTTTTTCTAATAATTGTGTAAGTGAGTCCACCATCATGTCAGATGCTTTAAATATTTCAGCAGGCTTATATTCATTTGAAATATTTTTTTCTGGATTTGATTTATCTTCAATAATAATTCCTTTATCTGGAGAATTGTCTTTAATGTAAATTAGAATTAACCATTCATCTTCTGGTGCCTCGTCCCATTTAATATAAACCTCTCCATTTTCAAATCTTTTATCAATACATCTAAAAATAGACATATGTCTTGTGATATGCCTTTTGTTAAGTTGAAAAACAAGACTATTTGCACTTCTGTAAAAACTTTCTAAGGCATTCTCAATTTTTTGTCTCGCTAATGTATAATTTTTTTCTTTAAGTAATAATGTTTCTCTATCATCTCCTTCCTGTACTTGAACTCCAAGAGCCTCAACCCTTTCTCTAATTTTTTGATCTCTTATTAATTGATATTTATGCTTTAGTTTATCTATTCTTTCTTGAAGACCTGAATAATCATCTCTCT
Organism: uncultured Pelagibacteraceae bacterium; assembly: GCA_902569615.1. GTDB lineage: Bacteria > Pseudomonadota > Alphaproteobacteria > Pelagibacterales > Pelagibacteraceae > Pelagibacter. Next base: position 17,125 of record CACFUX010000001.1, read on the forward strand.
TTTCTTTTAATGAAATTTTTTCTAATTTTTCTAATTCCTTAATCTCTCTAATTCTAAATTTTTCTATTTGCTGTTCAATTTTAATTTCTTGTAAAAATCTTTTTTGTCTCTCAGCTTGTTCTTTTCTTAAAATTGCTTGTTCTTGTCTTAAAAATTTTTTTAAATCTCTATTTCTTTCTTTTTCTAACTTTTTTTCTTCCTTTAATTCTTTTTCTTTAAGTTTTAAAATTAAATTTTCTTGAATCTTTTTCTGCTCTTCTCTGTCTTTTTTTTCTTTCTCTTTTTTTTCAAATTCCTCAACTTTTAATCTTTGCTTTTCTTCTAATCTTAATTTTTTAAATTCTTGGATTTTATTATCTACTTTTTGGAAAAATCCCTGAATTGCTCTGTCCAAATTAAAAATATCTATTTTAATTTTGAATTTTGGTTTTAATTTTTCCTGAAATCTAATTATATTTAGTACAAAACTCTTTTTAGGTTTTTTGCTGTAATTTTTTTTCTTTAAAAATTTAGATTTTTTAACTAAATTTTTCTTCCTTATTTTTTTCTTATATTTTCTTTTTAATGGTTTTTTATTTACCTTTTTTTTGATAATTTTTTTTTTCTTTTTTTTCATTTAGATTGTTTATGATTTATCAATAAACAATTAATAAATATAGTCTCTTGTTATCGGAGTTGCTTTAAGTTTTTTTGTTAATTGAAATTGAAATACAACCTGATCACTCCATTTAAACGCCATTTCACATCCTACTAAGTAAAATTCCCACATTCTAAAAAACTTTTCATCAAACATTTCTAAAACCTCATTTTTTTTAGACATAAACCTATCTTTCCAATTTCTTAGTGTGTGCTGGTAATGAGTTCTCAGCACTTCTAAGTCAGATATAATTAGACCTGATTTTTCAATAGGCAATGCAACTTCACTTAAACTCGGTGTATAGCCTCCTGGAAATATATACTTTGTTATCCATGGCTGTGGTCCTCTTGGTGGATTTATAGATCCGATTGTGTGAATTAATGCTACTCCATCCTCATTTAAAAAATCAAAAACTTTATTAAAATATGTTTTATAAAATTTTCTTCCTACATGTTCAAACATTCCAACACTCACAACTCGATCAAATTTTTCATTTAACTGCCTATAATCTGAAAGTCTAAACTCAACTTGATTTTCCAAATTCATTTCTTTAGCTTTTTGCTTTGAATATTCCAATTGGTTTTCGGATAGAGTAATTCCAACAACCTCACACTGAGTTTTTTTTGCAATATCTATAGCTAGAGTTCCCCAGCCACATCCTATATCTAAGACTTTTTGATTAGGTTTAAGATTTAATTTTTTTATTATATGATCTATTTTATTATTTTGAGCTACTTCTAAAGTATCATCTTCATTTTTTAAAATAAGCACATGAGTATTGTCTTTTCTCATCTAAAAATAAATCATAAAACTTTTCTGATATATCATAATGATGAGCGACATTTTCTTTTGATTTTCCGATTAAATTAAAGTTTGTTATATATCTATAAACTCTTCTAAATCTCGCTAGAATATTTGTTATTCCGTTGGTTGGATCTCTGCCAACATTTTTTAATGCAATATCTAAAAATTCAGTCAATGAACCATTTTCAATTACAATTGATCCATTCATATATCCTTCTCCAAAGTATAAGTCTGGATTTATCAAAAGTTTCCAATGTAATGATTTATCTAAAATTTTAAGTTTTATTGGTTTTTCTTTTTTTGGTTTTCCAATTATATAAGATTTGTTGTTTGCGTCTAAAAATTCAAACCCGTCATCTTTTATTAATTTTCTTAAAAAATCCAATAATTTCATTTAAGTTATTTTTTTTAATTTTTATAATTAAAATCTATTTTTTTAAAATCTTCAATTAATTTTTGATGGTCTTTATTATTAAGAAGGCTTAGAGGAGGCAAGATATTGCAATAAGATTTATCTGTTTCTGCCATTAAAGAATGAATAGCAGATATTAAATTATATCTATCAAAAATACTTCTAACTTGACAAAGTTTTTCATTTACACTTTGATTTTTATTTTGAACAAAATCATCATAAACTTTTCTTGTTAAAGTTGCAGTCATATTACATGTTGCTGTTATTATTCCATCACATCCTAATTCAAGTCCTTTGAGCAATTTATTTTCTGATCCAGGAAATATTGAAAAGTTATCAATTTTTAAATTTTCAAATAAGTTATATGAACTATCTTTAACTCCAATTATTTGTTTAGGAAATTTTTTATTTAAATCCTCTACACAACTTACACTAAATTTATAACCACTCAATTTTTCAAAGTTATATAAAATGATTTCTGCATCTGGAACTCTTTCAATAATTTTTGAATAAAAGTTAAACACTTCTTTATCTGTATATTTGTAATAAGCTGGAGGCATAATTAAGAATTTCTTAAAATTTAATGATACAGCAATTTTCATTAAGTTTATTGTTTCAACTAACGAATTTAAACCCGTACCAATTATAAACTTATCCTTATTCTTGTTTGTAGAAATTGAATTTAATAAATTAATTTTTTCACTAACCGGTATTAATTGTGCCTGTCCGGTACTTCCAAAAAATGCTACTCCATGGCACCCTTGGTTTATTATATTTTCAGCATGAGAAATGGTTTTTTGGATGTTTAAAGATAAATCTTCATTCAAAATTGATAATGTAGCCGCATAAATGCCTTTAATTTTGTTCATAAATAAAATTTATATAAAAAAAAAATATAGTAAAGATTATAAAGTATTAAAATGAAAATATTGGCAATTCAAAACCGAATGGGAATTGGAGATATGGTAATTTTTTTACCTTTTATAGAAGCGATATCAAAAAAGTTTAATACTCCAATAAGTATTTTAGTAAAAGAAAACTCTAAGGCTTTAGAATATTTAGAAGAAAATCAATATATAGAAAAAATTTTAATACTTGAAAGAAATAAAAATAGTAGCCATCATGATGGAATTTTTGGTTCATTAAATCTTGCTAATGAATTGAAAAAATATAATTTTGAAAAAGTTTTTATTTTTAACTCATCTTTAAGATTTTATCTAATTTGTAAAGTAGCTGGTATAAAAAAAATATTTCAATATCCATTATTTCAAAAAAAAAACCAGCACTTAATTAATGCAGCTAAAAATTTTATAAAAAAAGAATTAGACATGGATGTAAAAAGTCAACCAAAAATTGACTTGAAAAATTCATTAATAGAAAGTGCAAAGGAAAAATATATGATAAAGCCAGATCAAATCAATATACTTTTAGGAATTGGAGGATCTGGACCAACAAAAAGAATACCTGCAAAAAAATTCTTAAGCTTTATGAAAATGGCAAATAAAAATTATGATTGTAAGTATTTTTTAGCTACAGGTACTAACGAAGAAGAACAAAGTATTTTAAATGAAATTTTAAATTCTGAATTTAAACAAAAATGTATACCTTTAGATAAAATTAATATTAAAGACTCTCTTCCTATAATTAAAAATTGTAATCTTGCTGTATGTAATGACTCAAGCTTTAGTCATTTATCTGCTGCATTAGATATTCCTACAATTGTTCTTATTTCTGATGCACCTTTGATGTATGCAAGTTATAGTCCAAATATGTATCCAATTATACCTGATGGAGAAGTTACTGTAACACACAGTACAAACGGAAAAGAAAAAATTAACCCTGAAAAAATATTTAAAAAATTTCAAGAAATTATTAATTAAACTAAATCTTTTAAAACTACATCTTTCGCTTCATTAACCATAGCTGATAATCTAGAAGTCTCTGGAGAAATATCTGGATGAATTTTTTTTTGAATTTTTGCATGAGCTTTTTGGACATCTTCTTTTGTAATTTTTTTACTTTTATCTAAATTCAATATTTTGTAAGCCTCATCAATAGATAAAGTTGATGAATTATTATAATTATTATTTTTAAACGAAAATCTTCCTGAGTTTCTTAAAGTTTGAATCAGTCTGAATAAGCCAATCAATTGATATAACGTTAAACCTTTAAGTTTAATTATTCCAAGGCTCATAAGAATTAAAGGAATAGAAAATAAAAATCTTCCTCCTAATGCAAATAACAAGGCTAATAATACGGATGCTATAAAAATAATAAGTCGCACAGTTTTTGAAATTTTTTTTGCTGAAGCACTTGCAATTAGTCTTAGCAAAATATAACTAACGACTAAAATAATAAGTGCATAAATAAGAATATTCATATATTTAGATTTTTTATGAAAATACCACAATTAGAAAAAAAACCCGAATTAAAATCTTGTCACAATGTCAATTGGGAAGATAATTATAGCTGGGTACATCAATCAAATATTCTTGAGGTTTTAAGAGATAGTTCAAAATTGGTTCCTCAAGTTAGGAACTATTTGGAAGAAGAAAATGCTTATACTGAATATCATCTGAAAGACACAGCGGATATTCAAAAACAGCTATTTAAAGAAATAAAAGGAAGAATTAAATTAGATGATGAAACTCTACCTTATAAAGATACCCATTATGAATATTGGACAAAAACAACAACCAAAGGAAACTATTCTATTAAGCTAAGAAAAAAAATTGGAACAAATGAAGTTGAAGAAATATGGGATGGAGATAAGGAAAAAGAAAAATTAAATACAGAATACTTTGGTGTTGGAGATTTAGAAGTTAGCTATAATGATAAATATTTAGGTTACTCTCTAGATTTAAAAGGTTCAGAATACTATTCAATTTATATAAGAGATATTTCTTCAAATGAATTAATTACTGAAAAAATAGATGAAACAAGTGGAGCAATAACTTTTAGTTTAGATGATAAATATATTTTTTATTCAAAATTAGATAAGTTTCATAGGCCGAGAACAATTTATAGACATAAATTAGGAACTCCTGTCAAAGATGATGAATTAATATTTGAAGAAAAAAGTGAAGCATTCACTGTGGGTATTGGTTTAAGCGCAGATGATAAATATTTTTTTATTACAACATCAGACCATAATACATCTGAACAATATTATTTTGGAGTACATGAAGAAAATCCTAAACCAAAATTAATTAAAGAGAGAAAAAGAGGAATAATTTATTCTGTAAATTCTTGGGATGGCTATTTTTACAATCACACTAATGAAAATGCGGAAGACTTTAAAATTGACAGATGTAGAAATTTGTCAGAACAAAAATGGGAAGAATATATACCAGCAAAAGATGAAGTTTTAATTGGTGGACTGTCTTTTTTAAATAATTGGATGATTAGATCTGAAATTTCTAACGCGCTAGGGAAATTATTTGTAAAAGATCTAAAAAAAAATATAGAAGAAGAATTAATTTTTACTGATGAAAAAGTTATAGTTCCTGGAATATCTTCTACTCAAAAAGACAAAAATACTGATTTAGTTTATTTATCTTATTCCTCTCCCAAAACACCAGGAAGGGTGTACTTATATAATTTGAAAACTAAAGATAAAAAATTAGTAAAAGAACAAGAAATTCCTTCTGGTCATAATCCCGATGATTATATTGTTGAAAGATTAGAATGTCGTTCTCATGATGGAAGAATGGTTCCATTAACAATAACAAGACATAAGAAAACTAAAATTGATGGATCTGCAAATTTATTATTGTATGGATATGGTTCTTATGGAAGTTCCATGTCACCAGGTTTCTCATCAACAAGATTAAGTTTAATTGATAGAGATATAATTTGGGTAACAGCGCATATAAGAGGCGGAATGGAAAGAGGAATGAAGTGGTGGAAAGAAGGAAAACTTTTGAATAAAAAAAATACCTTCGAGGATTATATTGCTGTAGGTAAATATTTAATTGGAAAAAAATACACCTCTAAAGGTAAAATAATTGGAATGGGAGGCTCTGCTGGAGGACTGTTAATGGGGGCTGTAGTTAATCAAGAACCTGAACTATTTTTAGGGATTATAATGGCAGTTCCATTTGTAGACTCTTTAACTACAAATTTAGATCATTCTTTGCCTTTGACGGTTGGGGAATTTGATGAATTTGGAAATGCAAAAGAAAATAAAGATCATTTTGACTATATTTTTTCTTATGCCCCTTATAATAATATAAAAAAAATGGACTATCCTCATATTTTAATAACAACAAGTTTAAGCGATAATAGAGTTTTATTTGATGAACCAACAAAATTTACTGCAAAATTAAGAGAGTTTAAAACTGATAACAATTTATTACTATTGAAAACTGAAATGAATGCTGGTCATGGTGGAAAATCTGGAAGAGATGGCGCTATAGAAGAAATTGCCCTAGATTATGCATTCGCAATTAAAATATCCTCTAAAATCTAAATTCCCGATATTGAAAATTTAAAATTAGTAACTATATAATTTTGAAAGTCGCCTAATGGGGCTTTTATAAATAAACTTGCTTTAACAAAGGAGGATATTATGACAAGTAAGGATTTATCTATATTTAACTCTCTAAGACCTTTTTCAATTGGTTTTGACGATATGTTCGACCAATTTGAAAGTATGTTGGGCAATGGGCATATGACTATGCAGTCAAACTACCCTCCATACAACATAAGAAAAACTGGAAAGGATAACTACTCTATAGAGGTTGCTCTTGCTGGTTTTAGTAAAAGGGATGTAGAAGTTGAGTTTGAAGACAATTTATTAACTGTAAAAACAAAACAAGTTGATAAGTCTGAGGACAAAAGTGAAGATGGAGAAATTATTCACAAAGGTATTTCTCAAAGACATTTTGCTAGATCGTTTACAATTGCAGATGATGTAAAAGTAGGTGGCGCAGAACTAAAAGATGGTCTTTTGACGATAGCTTGTGAAAGAATTGTACCTGAGTATAAAAAGAAAAAACTTATTGAAATTAAATAAGTACTAAATCTTGCTTGTGGGGATAATCCCCACAAGTGCTATATAAATAATTAAATACATCCACTAGAAGTAAATCCTACAATAGTCCCACTAGTATTAATTTCAAATTTTCTTTCACACGGAATTCCATATTTTTTTGTTTTATAAACAAGAGTTTCATTTCCTAAATCATTTATAAAATCTTCTGTTGGGGCCCCTAATTCAAGTTTTAATTCGTTAACTTGTTTTCCAACAAATTGTCCAAATCTCTCATTCTCTTTTTCTGCAACTTCATCGGATTTATTTTTTATAGTCTGACAACCAGCCAAAAACAAAAAAATTGAAAATAAAAATAAAACGAATCTAATTTTCATACAAAAAAATATAACAATGAATTGTGTCAAAAGATTAACTTTCAAGTTGTAAATAATCTTTAATTAGTAACAAAATCAAGCATTTTTGAATTCTTACTTAAGATTTTTTAAATAGAATCAAATATTGTACCGAAAAACGGAGGTCTAATGTTAGATAATTACTTTAACTATAAAAAACATAAGACAGATTTTAAAACAGAAGTCACTGCAGGTGTATCGACGTTCTTGACAATGGCTTACATAATGTTTTTGAATCCTGTCATACTTGCAGACGGTGGGTTTGATTTTGGTGGTGTTTTTACAGCAACAGCTTTAGCGGCAGCTTTAGCATGTTTTATTGCTGCATTTTACGCTAAAACTTGGCCTGTTGGACTTGCGCCAGGAATGGGGATAAATGCTTTTATCGCTTATGGTGTTTGTTTAGGTATGAAATATACGCCAGCAGAAGCGCTTGGAGCTGTTTTGGTTGCAGGTGTAGTCTTCTTAATAATTTCATTAACGCCAATAAGAGCATGGTTAATAAACTCTATTCCAAAAAGTTTAAAACTTGGAATCGGAGCAGGTATAGGTTTGTTCCTTGCAATTATAGGTTTTGAACTTATGGGATTGACTGCAGACAACCCAGTTACACTTGTGCAACTTGGTGATGTTTCTAATCCTTTGACTTTATTAGGTGCTGCTGCATTTGTTTCTATGATTGTAATGGAAAAATTTAAAATCAAAGGAAATATAATCATTGGAATAATTGTATTTAGTGCAATAGCTTGGGTAACTGGATTAGGACAATTCAACGGTATTGTTTCTTCTCCACCACCAATGACACATCTGATGTCATTTGATTTGGGTGCTGCACTAAGCGCATCGATGGTAACAATAATTTTTACATTATTTTTTATTGACTTTTTTGATACTGCTGGAACACTAACTAGTGTTGCAAACGTTGCTGGAAAAGTTGGTCCTGATGGAAAAATTAAGGACATCGATAAAGCAATGCTATCAGACAGTGTATCAACTGTTGCAGGTGCTGTAATGGGTACTTCAACAGTAACTACATACGTTGAAAGTGCTGCTGGAGTAAAAGTTGGCGGAAGAACAGGAATGACTTCACTTGTTATTGGAATTGGTTTCTTGTTATGTTTATTTTTCAGTCCGCTTGCAACATCTCTTCCAAAAGAAGTTGATGCTGCTGCTCTAATCTATATTGCAACTTTATTTGTAAGAAATATTACAGATATTAGCTGGGATGATGCTGCTGAAGCTGGTCCTGCAGTTCTTGCGATGATAGCAATGCCATTTACTTATTCTATTTCAAATGGAATAGCGTTGGCATTTGTTTCATATGCTGCAATTAAGATTTGTACTGGAAAATTTAACGAAACTAGTCCAGCAATATGGGTAATTGCTGTATTAAGTTTAATTAGTTTTATTGTAGCTTAAAAAAGTAAAAAGTTTAATTTAGGGCGGCTTAAGGGTCGCCCTTTTTATTTTTGGTGTTTTTTCTTTATATCTTCAATCCTTATTTCTTCGTAAACTTCAAATGGCTGGACTATCCAAGGATTAGCTTCTAATTTTACTGCACAAAAATCAGGCTCAAAAGTTGATTTTTTCTTTTTCCAAAGTGTAGCAGTTTTAATATCTTCAATTTTACCTTTAATTGGTTCATAAGACCTCAGCCAGTCTACACTTTTGTTAAATGTAATTCCTGTATCTGATAAATCGTCACAAAGTAAAATTTTACCACCCATATTTGGAGCAATTGAACTCATTTCTCTTGAAAAAACTATATCTCCTTGTTCATCCTCTACACCTTTTCCACTATAAGATTCAACAGCCAAGTAAGCACACTTTAATTTAAATACTCTGCTTAAAACATCTATCATAGGTGCTCCTCCTCGCATTATACCAATTAAAATTGATGGCTTATATCCACTTTCATGAATTTGAATTGCAAGTTTTTCAACTGTTTCATTATATTGATCCCAACTTACAATTAATTTTTCTGACATAACTTTATATAATATTAATTTTTAAAAATTAAAATTAAAACTGCAAGTAAAATTAAAAGTACAATCGATGTTATTAAAATATACAACCTATGAATGTTTCTGCCTCTTAAGTTGAAATAATGTCTAGCTAGAACTGAGATTACTGCAAAAGCGCACAATATTAACCAATTATATTTATTATAGACTATAAAGCTATAGTGGCCAGATAACATTATAAACAAGACTAAAAATGTTGAATAATTATTATGTATAGATCTTTGTTTTGCGGCTAGAGATAAACTTTGATCAAATTTTTTATTTCTTTTGCTGCTATTAATTATATTTAATTGATTTGGAATAATAACAGTAAATACATTTCCAAACATATTAGTACCTATAACTAAACCCACACTTAAAAATGCAAATTTTGGACCATAAATTTGAGTAAATCCATATGATAATAACGTTAGTAAAACGAAAATTGTTGATACAAATAAAAAATTATTTTTAATTAGACTTGATTTACATAAAAAATCATAAACAAACCAAGAAGTAACTAAAGAAAGAATAGAAATTATTATCGCAGTTGAAGGAAGCATATTTAAAATTTTTTTATCTACCATTAATATTTCAGGTCTGTAGTAATAAATAACTGCAAGTAATAAAATTCCTGTAATAAATGTCAGATAACTCTGCCATTTGAAAATAACTAAACTTCTTAAATAATTAACTGGGGGAGAGCTTTTTAATCTTGTTAACTTATAATAATAACCAGAATGCATCAAATATCCTTCTGCATCTATATCTCTTCTAGAAATATTTTTATTTAATTTATTGTCTAAATAATTAAATAAAAAGCTATTCCCTACCCATAATATTGCAAATAATACATGGCCCCATCTTAAAACGAGTTCTAACCATTTCATTGAATAAGATAAAACTTCCATTAATATTTAATTTTATCTTCTTTTTTTTCCCAAATTTTAAATGCCTCTAAAGCTTCATCTCTATGCATTTGATACATCTTTATTTTTCTATTTTCTAAATCTTTATTAATTTCAGAATAAATAAATGAATCATCAAAATCTATGGCCTTTGCGTCTATTCTGGTGTTTGCATAAAAAACATTTTCAATTCGAGACCAATATATTGCAGATAAGCACATTGGACATGGTTCACAGCTTGAATACAAATCACATCCTGAAAGATTAAAAGTATTCAGTTTTTGGCATGCGTCTCTAATTGCAACAATTTCTCCATGCGCAGTTGGATCGTTGTTCATAGTTACTTTATTAGAGCCTTCCGCAACAATCTTATTATTTTTTACAATAACGCTTCCAAACGGTCCTCCCTTAGTTTTCGCACTTTCAATTGAAAGCTCAATAGCTCTTATCATGAATGGATTTTTTTTAATCATTCTAATTTTTTTTAATTGCTTTAATACTTAATAATATATTTTCAGCTGTAGCTGGGGCGTCTAATTTTGGTATTTTTTTATAATTTGATACAGATGATATCGCATCTTTAATCGCAAAAAAAACACTCATTGCAAGCATCAGAGGTGGCTCTCCAGTTGTTTTGGATTTGTTAACAACATCTTCAACGTTTTTTCCTTCTTTATAAATTTCCACATTAAATTTTTTAGGAATGTCATTTACTGCTGGAATTTTATAAGTCGAAGGAGAAAAAGTAGTTATTTTTCCATTATCATTCCATTTAACCTCTTCCATAGTTAACCACCCTTGGCCTTGTACGAATCCTCCCTCAATCTGACCAAATTCAATTGCTGGATTTATTGCATTGCCTGCATCATGTAATATATCAACTCTTTCTAAAATATTTTCACCTGTTAAAGTATCAATTGTAACTTCTGAAACTGCAGCTCCATAACAAAAATAATAAAATGGTCTTCCGGTAAATTTTTTTTTATTAAACTTTATTTTTGGAGTTGAATAAAAACCTGTTGATGAAAGTGAAATACGATTTAAGTATGCATCCATTACGATTTTTTTAAATTCAAAAGATCTATTTCCAAATATAATAGACTCATTTTTATATATTGGCTCTTCTTTACTAAAAATATTATATTTTTCTTTAATAAATTTTTCTAAATTTTTTTTTATCTTAACAGTAGCATTAAGTGCAGCAGCTGCATTTAAGTCAGTAGTTGAAGAAGCGGCGCTTGCAGAAGTATTTGGTACCTTCGCAGTATTTGTTGATGAGATTTTTATCTTTTCATATGGCAATCCCAATGAGTTTGCTACAACCTGAGCAATTTTTGTATGGGTACCTTGACCCATCTCTATACCCCCATGATTTAAATAAACACTTCCATCAGTATAAATATGAACTAAAGCACCTGCTTGATTTAAATGTATTGTTGTAAAAGATATTCCAAATTTTACAGGTGTTATTGCTATTCCCTTTTTTTTTATTTTATTTTTAAAATTAAATTTTTTAATCTCGTTTTTTCTTTTTAAATATTTTGAATCCCTTGCCAACTTTTCAAATAACTCATTAATTATATTATCTTCGATTTTCATCCCATAATGGGTAGTATTTTTTTTATTTTTTTTATAAAAATTATTTTTTCTTACGTCCAAAGGATCCTTATTTAAAAATCGAGATATATTGTCTATTATATTTTCAATAGCCATCATACCTTGATTACCACCAAAACCTCTAAAAGCTGTAGATGTCGATGTATTGGTTTTACAAAGGTAATTGTCTACTTGTAAATCTGATAAAAAATATGCGTTATCAATGTGTAGTAACGCACGCTCATTTATTGCATAAGATAAATCTGGTGACATACCACATTTAGAAGCTAATTTTACTTTAAGTCCTTGAATAGTTCCTTTGTCATCAAACCCGACTTCATAATCTGAAAAAAATTCATGACGCTTACCAGTTAAAATAATATCATCATCTCTATCTAATCTAAGTTTAACTGGCTTCTTTGTTTTATAAGCTAAAAGAGAGCATATAGCTGCAGTCATAAAATTTGTTTCTTTACCACCAAAACCTCCGCCTATTCTTCTAACAAGAACTGTAATGGAATTACTTTTTTGATTAAGCATTTTTGCAATTAGCTGTTGGGTTTCAGATGGATGTTGAGTAGAGCTATAAACTGTCATTTCATTATCCTCTTTAGGGATTACAAATGCAACCTGGCCTTCTAAATAAAAATGCTCTTGGCTACCAGTAGTAAAGTTTCCTTTTAAAATATGTTTTGATCTCAAAATTTTTTTTTGAGCATTTCCTTTATTAATTTTTCTTACATCAAAAAGTAAATTTTTTTTATTTAAAGAATCTTTAAGAGTTACAATTGGTTTATATTCTGAATAATTTATTTTAGCTTTTAGGACCGCTTTTCTTGCTAGTTCAATACTAGTTGCTGCAACCGCAAATATTGGTTGTCCATAAAACTCAACTTTATTTTTTACAAAAATTGGGTCACCATCAAAGACTGGCCCGACATCGTTTCGACCTGGTATATCTAAATAGTTAATAACTGTAACTACGCCCTCACTATTAATTACTTCACTTAAATCAATTTTTTTTATTTTTGCGAAAGCCTTTTTGCTCCAACCTATTGCTCCATAAAGAGTATCATATGGCTCCTTTATATCATCAGTGTATTCTGCTGCGCCACTGACATGCTTATACGCACTGTCATGGGGTCTTATTTCGCTTATATAATTATCACTATTTTTCATTGATAAACTCTGAATAACTTTTTTGTTTTGGTTTCTATAAAAAATTTTACTAATAAATTTTCAGCTACTTCTAATCTATAATTTTTTGATGCCCTCATATCAGAAATAGGTTTGAAATCCTTTTTTAATAAATTTTTTGCTTCTTGAAATATATCCTCTGAAAATTTTGAATTTTTTAAAAAATTCTCACAATTCTTTGCTCTTTTTGGTATTTCTGCCATACCTCCGTAAGCAATAGCTACATCTTCAATTCTTTGATCTTTAATTCTAAAGTTGAAAGAAGCACAAACAGATGAGATATCATCATCAAATCTTTTCGATATTTTATAAGCCTTGAAATTATGGTTTTTATAAATAGGAATAATAATAGATTTTATAAACTCACCTTTTTTTAATTTTGTTTTTCTATATTTGATGAAAAAATTGTTAAGAAAAATTTGCTTATTACTATTTTTGGTTTGAATTATTATTTTTGCATTTAAAGATAAAAGTAAAGGCAAAGTATCTCCTATTGGTGAGGCTGTGGCTATATTTCCTCCTATTGTCCCAACATTTCTTATTTGAACAGAGCCATACCTTCTTAATATACGATTAAAGTCTGGATAATATTTTAAAATAAATTTTTCAACATCTATAAGAGGAGTGGCGGAACCAAAAATAATTTCGTTATTTTTTATTTTAATAAAATTAAGCTCTTTTATATTATTTAAATTAATAATTTTTTTTATCTCTTGTCTTTCCTTAGTAACTTTTAATGATAAATCGGTACCACCACTTAAAAAATCGGAATCTGGATTTTTTTTAATTACTGTTTTTAATTCATCTATTGTTTTTGGTGCAAAATATTTTTTATTTTTATTCTTAATAGTTATACTTTTAGAGTGAATTTTTTTTAAGAGATTTATAGTTTTTTGACTATTTTTATAAAATTCATCAGAGTATTTTTTTTTTATATTTTTCGCTGCATCGATTATGGGTCTATATCCAGTGCATCTACATAAATTTCCAGATATTGCATCTTTAATATCATCATCGTTATTATTTTTTTTGTTTTTTGACATCGCAAAAATAGACATGACAAAACCTGGGGTACAAAATCCACATTGAGATGCATGATATTTGGCCATTGCTTCTTGGACAGGATGATAAGAACCATTTTTTGAAACTAAGTTCTCAACAACTATTAGTTGTTTTCCATGTAAAGCAGGAATGAAAGATATGCAAGAATTTATTGCTTTATATTTAATTTTTTTATTTTCTAATTCTCCTAGAACTATCGTACAAGCTCCACATCCACCTTCGGCACAACCCTCTTTTGTTCCAGTTTTTTTTAATTCATCTCTAATAAAATTAAGAATAGTTTGGTTCGGATCAGGATTTTCTAATTCTATTAATTTATTTTCATAAATAAACTGAACTTTATTAGTGCTCACCTAAGAACCTCTATATGTAGAATAACTCCATGGAGAAACGAGTAAAGGAACGTGATAATGTTCTTTTGAATTCGAAATTCCAAACCTAATAATAACATCATCTAAAAAAGGTAACTCATCTGATTTTGATACATTTTTAAAATAATCACCTATAAAAAAAATTAACTCATATTTTCCATTCAAAAAATCTTTGCCTTCAAGCAAAGGTTTATCAGTTCTTCCATCTTGGTTTAATATTAAAGTATTTTTTTTTTCTTTTTTATTATAGTTTAGATAATATAATTCTATCTTTATTCCAGCGCCTGGTTTACCCGAATATATGTCTAAAACATGAGTAGTTAATTTTGTCATATGATAAAATATTTATATACAATATTGAGTAATTAATAAATAACAACTAAAATAAATTTTCAAAATGATTGATATTAAAAAAATTAATAATCTTGATAAATCTGAATTTTTAACAATTTTTGGAAATATATTTGAGAAATCAAAATGGATAAGTGAGAAAGTTTTTGATCTAAAACCTTATGATAGTTTAGAATCATTTACTTCAAAGATATTAGAAGTTTATGATAACAGTAATAAAGAAACAATTTTAAAAATTCTTAACTTGCATCCAGAACTTGCAATAGAAAAAAAATTAACTTCAAATTCAGAATCTGAACAAACTAAAGCTAACTTAAAAGAATGTACTCCAAAAGAATTTAATGAATTTAAAAAATTAAACATTGATTATAAAAAAAAATTCAATTTCCCTTTTATAATTGCAGTAAAAGGCAAAAAAAAAACTGAAATTTTAAATATTTTTAAAGAAAGAATTAACAACAATTTGGAAAAAGAATTTCTAGAAGCTAAAAATCAAGTAAAAAAAATTGCTATGTTTAGATTAGAAGAAATTATAAAATAGAACTATGAAAATTTTTGATTGTTTCATGTATTTTGATGAAGAAGTAGTTTTAGACTTAAGACTAAATTTTTTAGACCAATATGTAGATTATTTTGTAATAGTTGAAAGTATTTACACCCATAAAGGTGAAAAAAGAGAATTAAAATTTAATCCCAAAAAATTTGAAAAATTTAAAAGTAAAATAATTTATAAAGTTTATGATGAAAATCACCAAGATATTGAAGAAATACTTGATAAAGATAGTGAAAAAATCAAATCGTATAAATATATAATGAATGCTTTAAGAAGAGAGAATGGACAAAGAAATCATATACAAGTTGGGCTAGATAATGCAGATGTCGATGACATAATTCTTATTTCTGATGTGGATGAAATACCAAATCTTAATTTGATAGATTTTACAAAAATTAACGAAAAAATATTTATGTTTAGGCAAGATATGTTTTATTACAAATTTGATTTAAAGTTACCCAATATGGTTTGGACTGGAACAAAAGGTTGTAGAAAAAAAAATTTACTTTCACCACAATGGTTAAGAAACGTCAAAGATAGAAAATACTCAAAATTTAGATTTGATATTTTATTTTCAGATAAAAAATACAATAGTATAAAATTTATTGATGAAGGTGGATGGCATTTCACAAATTTAAAAACTGCAAGTGAAATTGAACATAAACTAAAATCTTATCTTCATCATTGGGAATTTGACGAAAATCCTTTAACTACAGATCAAATAGAGAAAATTATTAAAAATAAACAAGCAATTTATGATTTATCTTTAGATAAAAGATTAAATAAAATCGGAAGTGGAAATAAATTAATAAAATATGAATTTGAAAAACTGCCTGAATATTTGAGGAAAAATAAGAATAAATATGAACAATGGCTAGATTAAATAAAATCTAATTAATATTGAATAGGTTCATCATCGATACTCCTCCATAAATACCAAGTTGCTACTGAACAATACGGAGAAAACTTTTTTCCTAAATATTTTATAAATTTTTTTGGTGGTAAATATTTTTTTTTATAATTATTTGATATAGCTCTTAGTAGCCCTATGTCTTGAATAGGCCATATATTTTCTCTGTTAAAGGTGAAAAGCAATATCATTTCAGCTGACCATCTTCCAATTTGTCTAAGAGTTGAAAGATAAATAATTGCTTCTTCGTCATTCATTTTATTAATAAGTTTGGGATTAAATGATTTATTTGAAAATTTAATTGAAAGTTCTTTTATACCCTTGACTTTTTGTCTACTTAAACCGCATCTTTTAAGTTTTTGGTTAGTAATTTTTTTTACAGTGTTTGGATTAATTTTTCCCTTGCATGTTTTTTTAAATTTTTTAAATACTGAATTTGCTGCAGCAACGCTTATTTGTTGACCAATTATGCTTTTACAAAGTGAAAAAAAAATATCTTTTCTACTTGTTAAAGTTTTTTCATTATATTTTTTTATTAAAATCTTCATTACTTTATCTTTTTTTGATAAATAGTTTTTTGCTCTATTCCAATATTTTGGGGAATTACTCATTTCTTGAAATTGAAAATTCTTTTTTTAGGGAAATTTCTCTTCTAAAAATAACTATAGAGGATATTATAACCAATAAAGCTCCGAACAATGTTTTAATAGTTGGTATTTCATCCCATATAAAATAACCAAAAATAATCGCAAAAACTAAGGCTAGATATTTTAATGGAGTTACTAGAGAAACCTCCGAAAATTTATATGATTGACTTAACCATAAATTTGCGACACCACCAAATACTCCTATTAGAGATAATAAAATAAAATCTCTAAAATCTGGCATTATCCAACCATATGGTATTGTAAAAAAACTTGCTAAAGTTATCATAGCTGAAAAATTTAAAGAGATTAACCATACAGGTTCAGTGGTTGATAATTGTCTTATAGCAATAGCTACATAAGATAACCCCAAACAAAAAATTATTGGAAAAATAAAGTATAAATTAAAATTTGTTAATCCAGGTTCTGTAATAATTATAATACCAATAAATCCTACAAGCACAGCAAGCCATCTATATAATCCAACTTTCTCACTAAGTAAAAAAATTGAAAATATTGTAGTGAAAATTGGTGCAGCAAACGAAATACTTACTACTGTTGCTAAAGGTAAATTTCTTAAAGCTATAAATATTGCAATTAAAGCTATTAAACCAGATGAACATCTTAAAAGATGCAAACCAGGCCTTTTAGTATAGTAGAAGTTTTTAATTCTATCTTTAGGAATTAAAAAAAAATAAATTACCATACCAAAAAAACCTCTAAAAAATAATACCTGGCCTAAAGGGTATGAATCTGACCATTTTACAATTAAATCCATTAGTGAAAATGCACAAACAGAGATAAACATGTACAAAAAGCCTAATTGATTTTTGGAAAGCATAAGAATAACTTTAGTTAAATTAAAACAATAATCAATGGAAATAGCAGTATTAGCACTAGGATGTTTTTGGGGACCAGAAATCAAGTTTAGCAAACTTGAAGGAATTTTAAAAACTGAGGTTGGTTATTGTGGAGGAAATACCGAAACAACTACATATGAACAAGTTTGTTCGGGAAATACCAACCATGCTGAAGTTGTTAAATTAGAATTTGAACCTTCAAAAATTTCTTATGAAGAAATATTAAATTATTTTTTTAATATTCACGATCCAACGACTTTAAATTCTCAAGGACCTGACATAGGCACTCAATATAGAAGTGAGATATTTTATGTAAATGAAGATCAGAAAAAAATTGCTGAAAAAACTATTGAAGAAAATAATAAAAAGTTATCTGGAAGGGTAGTTACAAAATTATCATATTTAAAAAACTATTGTAAAGCTGAAGAATATCATCAAAAATACTTAGAAAAATAATTTAATTATGTCGCTTGTAAGTACTGATTGGGTTGAAAAAAATAATAGTAGTTTGAAAATAATTGATTGTTCCTGGCACATGCCAAATGTTAATAGGGACCCTTATAAAGAATATTTGGATTCACATATAGAAAACTCATTATTTTTTGACTTAGATAAAAATTCAGATTTAAATACTGACTTGCCTCATATGCTTGTTAAGAGTTACGAGTGGGAAAAAATTGTATCAAAAATGGGTATCACAAATAAAGATAGAATAGTAATCTATGATAATTCAGATGTCTTAAGTTCGTGTAGATGTTGGTACAATTTTTTATATTTTGGTCACGATAGAAATTTAGTTCATGTTCTGGATGGTGGTTTAAAAAAATGGAATTTAGAGAAAAAGCAAACAACTAAAAAAATTTTAGAAATAAAAAATACTAAATATATTTCATCAGAAATTAAAAATTTAGTAATTAATAAATCTCAAATAAATATAAATATTAAAGAAAAAAAATTCAGAGTTATTGATGCAAGAAGCCGGGATAGATTTGAAGGAAAAGTAGAAGAGCCTAGAAAAGGTTTAAGGAGTGGTTCAATACCTAATTCATCATGTATTCCTTTCAGAGAATTATTAAATGATGATAATACGTTTAAAAATCAAAAAGAAATAATAAAAATATTTAAAAATACTTTGGGTGAAGAAATGACACCAGATGTTGTTTTTTCTTGCGGATCTGGAGTAACTGCTTCTGTTTTGGCACTTGCATATTCTCTAATAAACAATAAATATATGCCAACCATTTACGATGGTTCTTGGGCTGAATACGGTAAAAATTAAATTATGAAAAGATCAACAAAAATAATATCAATAATAATTATTTTTTTCTTAATAATTGCTTCTGTGATTGTTGCGAGGACTATGATTGGAAAACATTTTCAAAAGAAATTTGGAAAAAGACCTCCTCCAGGTATTATGGTTACCGAAGTAATTGATAAAGAATTTTCAGAAAAAATTGAAACATTTGGAACTGCAGTCTCAAATAAAACCAAATCTTTTAGAATAAAGAGAGAAGATTTAATAGGAGACTTAAAATTAAATAATAACTATGTAAAAAAAGGTGATGTAATTATTAATTTAAAAAGTGGAAATATTGTAGCTCCCTTTAGTGGTGTATTAGGATACACTGGCTTAACAGAAGATATATTTGTTTCTAATAGTACATTTATTATAACTTTAGATGACAACTCAATTATTTTTTCTGATATTAAAATTCCTGAAAATTACTCTGCAGTTATGAAAAAAGGTTTACCAATAGAAGTCAGGGTATCTAGCTACAAAAATAAAATATTTAATGGGGAAGTAAACTTTGTTTCTAGTAGAATAAATGCTGAAACTAGAAGTTTATTAACAAGAATTAAAATTAATAATAATAATTTAGAATTAATATCAGGTTCTCTTCTAGAAGTGAGCGTAAAGTTTAATTTAAGAAACTCACTCAGTATTCCAGATACAAGCGTAATGATGGAAGGAGAAAAGGCCTACGTATACAAAGTATCAAAAGATAATGTGGTAAATAAAACTGAAATAAAAGTTGGTTTAAGAAGTGAAGGTAGCATAGAAGTTATATCTGGTCTTAACATTGGAGATGTAATTGTTGCAGAAGGATTAAAGAAAGTTTACCCAAGAAGTAAAATTAAACCAATCAAAAATTAAATGTTTATAACTGATTTAAGTATTAGAAGACCTGTTGTTTCATGGGTTATGTCTTTAATTTTAATTGTATTTGGGCTTTTTGTTTTTTGGAAATTACCGGTAAGAGAACTTCCCTCCGGAATACAGCCTCCAGTGGTTCAGGTACAAGTTGAGTATAAATCTGCTTCTGCTCCTATAATAGATCAAGAGGTAACGCAGGTTTTAGAAGATGTCATAGGAGGAGCTGAAGGGATAAAAAATATTGATTCAAAATCTCAAAATGGAAGAAGCACTATAAAAATTGAATTTGATACTAGTATTGATTTAGATAATGCAGCTAATGACATAAGAGAACGAGTCGCTAGAGTTGTTGATAATTTACCTTCTGAATCCGATCCACCACAAATTCTTAAACAAGCCGCAGGTTTTACTACGACAATGTGGTTAGGTCTTTCATCATCTACCTGGAGTGATTTAGAGCTTGGTGATTATGCGGAGAGGTATTTAGTTGATACATTTTCAAGTGTTAAAAATGTTGGAAGAATTCTGGTTGGGGGATTAAGAGAACTAAGTGTTAGGGTATGGGTAGATCCAATTAAATTAGCTGCAAATGACTTAACTGTTCAAGAAGTAGAAAGAGCGCTTCGAGGAGAAAATATTAGATTGCCAGCAGGAACTCTAGAAGCAAATAATATCGATCTAACTTTAAACTTAGATAAATCTTATAATAGTATTGAAAATATAAAATTGCTGCCAATAAAAAAAACAAATAAAAAAGTAGTAGTTTTATCAGATGTAGCAAATATAGAATTTGGCCCTGTATCAGAAAAAACTTTATTTAAAGCTCAAAGCAAGAATAAACTAAATTTAAAAACAGTCGGGATTGGTATCTATGCTAAAAGTGGTGCTTCTACAGTAGAACTTTCTAATGAAATAAAAAAAAAAATTGTAGAAGTAAAAAAAACATTACCTGAGGGTCTGGAATTGGAAATTTCATTCAATAGAGCAACTTATATTGGAGCCGCTATAAATGAAGTTTATAAAACTTTAATAATTGCTTTTGTATTAGTTGTATTAATAATTTATTTATTTTTAGGAAATTTGAAGGCAGTAATTGTTCCTGCAATAGCTTTGCCGGTTAGCCTAATAGCTTCCTTCCTTGGAATTTATATATTTGGACTATCAATTAATATTTTTGTTCTTTTAAGCTTTATACTTGCAATTGGAATTATTACTGATGACTCAGTAATCATGACTGATGCTATTTATAGAAGAATTGAAAATGGAGAAAATCCACTTGTTGCAGCTTATAAAGGCTCTAAACAAATAACATTTGCAATTATCGCAACTACATTAATACTGGTAGCGGTATTTTTACCTTTAATATTTATTGAAGGTATTTCGGGTAAACTTTTCAGAGAAACAGCAATTGCTCTATCATTTTCAATTGTAATATCTTCTTTTGTGGCACTTACTTTGTCGCCGATGCTCGCAAGTAAATTTTTAGATAGAAAAAAAAATAAAAATTTTATAATACAGAAATTTGAAAAATTTTTCTTAGGTTTTTCAAAATTTTATCAAGAGACATTGAACGTGATAGTTAATAAAACTAAGATAATATCTATATTTATTTTATTTATAATCATAGCTTCTGTTTTATTATTTAATTTTTCAAAAAAAGAACTACTACCAATGGAAGATAGAGGAGCATATCTTGTTATTGGTTTTACAGATGAAGGAAGTTCATTTGAATATACTCAAGAAAAAGCTCAAGTTATTGAAAAAAGACTTATTCCATTATTGCAGGCTGAAGATAGCCCATACTCACGTTTTATCATGAGAGTTCCCGGATTTGGAAGCTCAGCTACTTCATATAACAGTTTTATAATTATTGCTTTGCTAGATCACTGGAAAAATAGAAAACAAGATTCTAAAACTGTAATGAGGCAAGCAATTGGAAAAATTGTAACTGTACCTCAAGCTGTAGCTTTTCCAATATCTCCACAATCAATTAGGGTTTCTAGTTATAATAAGCCAGTACAAATGGTTATTTATGGAAGTACATATGAAGAATTAGAAAATATACAAAATCAAGTAATTAGAAAACTTAGAAGAAATAAAAATTTATCTAGATTAGAATCCGATTATTCTAGAAACAAACCTGAAGTAAAACTTGTTATAAATAAAAGCAAGGCTAAAGACTTAGGTGTTTCAACTGAAAATATTGGAAAAAGCTTGGAAACTCTATATGGAGGAAAAAGAGTAACAACATTTAATAGATTGGGTAAGGAGTACCCAATAATTTTACAACAATACTTATCAGATAGAAGAAATAAGGATGGAATATCAAAAATTTTTGTCAGATCAGATACTTCAGGAAAGCTTATATCTTTAGTAAACCTCGTAGATTTTAAAGAAGAAGGATCAGCTAAAGAATTAGCAAGATATAATAGACAGCGAGCAGTTACAATTTCAGCAAATATTTCAGAAAACTATACTCTTTCAGAGGCGATTAAATTTTTAGAAAATACAATGGGTGAAGTATCTCCAAAAAGTCAAATTACCTGGAAAGGAAAATCTGAAGAAGTAAAAGAAACAAGTAATGAGCTATTCATCATTTTTGCTTTAGCATTATTAACTGCTTATCTAGTGATGGCAGCTACTTTTAATTCATTTATTCATCCATTTATAATTATACTTACTGTACCTCTTGCGATTTTTGGTGGTTTAGTTTTTATTTTATTTTTAAATAGTTCAGTAAATATCTTCTCTCAAATTGCACTAATTATACTTATAGGAATATCCACTAAGAATAGTATACTAATAGTTGACTATGCTAATCAAATCAGAACAACAGGAAAAAATATAGAAACAGCGGTCAAAGAAGCATGTAATATAAGATTTAGACCTATTATTATGACATCTTTAAGTACCATGATAGCAATGTTGCCACTTGTCATTGGAAATATTGGTCCAGGAGCTGGAGAAGGATCTAGATTAGCGGTTGGTGCCACAATTTTAGGAGGAATGATAATTTCTACATTCTTTACTTTATATGTAACTCCTACTATGTATTTATCTTTAGCAAAAAATACAAAAAGAATAGATGCAGTTGATATAGAACTAAAAAAAGAACTTCGTTAAAAAATAATATATTTATTAGTACTTAATACTTTCTGACAATTAGAAAGTTGATTTTTATATTTTGAAGATTGGTTTTGTACTTTTTTTGCAATCAAAATAACTTTATTATTATTTTTATAATTTTTATAATTTCCCCAACCTTCATGATAAGCAATATATTGTCTAAAAACATCATCCTTTGATATTTTTAAGATTTTTGAAGTTTTATTTGTATACCAACCAATAAAATCAACACTATCTTTAAATCTAGCTCTGGTAGCTAAAGGTTTATTATTTTCTTTTTTGTATTGCTCCCAAGTACCTTTAACAGCTTGAGAATAACCAAAAGAACTTGAAGGCCTTTTGTAAGGTATAACCTTGAATAATTTTAATCTTTTTGGTTTTGCAAGCCAATCAAAATCAGACTCCATTTTTATAAAAGCTAACTGTAAATGAACTGGTGTTCCCCACTTTTTTTCTGTTTTTTTAACATGCTTATACCAAAAATATCTTTCAGAAAATATTGAGCATCCATCAGCAGTATTTTTAGGAATTGAAGAACATCCAGAAGTAAATAAAAATATAATGATGAAAATACTATTTAAAATCTGATTTTGCTTTTTCATTAAGCTCATCCATTTTTTTTCTAATATCTTCATCAGAAATATTATAATCTTTTAAATCATATTTTATTTTTCTAAAAACATCTTCATCGCCTGCTTCAGCAAAATCTGCTTTTATTACAGATTGAATATATTCTTTTTCTTTGCTTTGATCATAACCCAAAATCTTAGATGCCCATTCACCTAAATATTTATTTCTTCTAGCACTTACTTTAAATTGAAGCTCTTGATCATGTGCAAATTTTTTCTCAAAGCTTTTTTCTCTTTCATCAAATGAACTCATTTTTTTCTCCAAAAATTAAATAAAATTAATATAAAAATAGATATTAAAACTCCAGCAATATTACCAAACAAGTCAGAAAATTGAAATGATCTGTTTGGAATAAACAAATGAAATAATTCAAGAATTATAGAGATTATAATTAAGTATAAAATGATTTTTTTTAAATTTTTGAAATAGCTTATCAAACCCAATAAAGATAACAGAACAAAAGCATACAAATGGTTTGCTGAAACTATAAAATCAGTTGATATTTGGGGTTGCTTTGAAAAATCATTATAAATTAAAAAACCTAGTAAACTTCCTGGATAAATATATAAAAATACAAATATAATGTTTGAAATATGAAATATTATTTTTGTCATTTGTTAATTTATCTTATATTTAAATTTAAAGTATGAGTCATTTATTTTTAGTACGTCATGGACAAAGTGAATGGAATTTAGAAAAAAAATTCACTGGATGGGTAGATGTAGAGTTAACAGCAAACGGAAAATTAGAAGCTTGTAAATCTGGTGAGCTTATTAAAGAACTTAATATAAATTTAGATCACTTTTTTTGTTCTTATCAAAAAAGAGCTATAGAAACTCTTAACTTAATATTAAATACCTTAAGAATCAAAAATGATAAAATAGTTAAGGCTTGGGAGCTAAATGAAAGACATTATGGTGCTTTAACTGGTTTGAACAAAGATGAAATGAAAAAAACTTTAGGAGAAGATAAAGTTTTAGAATTCAGAAGATCTTGGGATATTAGACCAGAACCATTAAATAAAAATAATCCCTACCATCCTATAAATATGGAAATTTATAAAAATATACCAAAAGATAAAATTCCTGATACTGAGTCTTTAAAAGATACTTATCAAAGAGTTGTTCCTTATTTTGAGAAAAATATTTTGGATAAATTAAATAAAAATATAATTATTGCTGCGCATGGAAATTCAATAAGAGCTTTATGTAAATATTTGTTTAATATTAATAATGAAAAAATTTCAAAACTAGAAATTCCAACAGGTAATCCTTTGATAATTAAATTTGATAATAATAAAAAAGCTAAAGAGGCTAAGTATTTAGATAAAAAAAGAGCTAGAGATTTAATTATTTTTAGCTAATTTATTGTATATTTCCAAATCAGTTAAATGAATAAAAGCCTCTTTACTTTCAAAACCATACAACATTTTATTTTTTATT
Organism: uncultured Pelagibacteraceae bacterium; assembly: GCA_902569615.1. Lineage (GTDB taxonomy): Bacteria > Pseudomonadota > Alphaproteobacteria > Pelagibacterales > Pelagibacteraceae > Pelagibacter. The sequence goes on from CACFUX010000001.1 coordinate 42,174, forward strand.
GCATTATCCCAAATTTTAGTAATTGAAAATGGCATCACTTTTTTGTTTTCAAACAAACTTTTATTAATAATTTGCAGACCAGTATATATAAAATTATTTTCTTTATTTCTTAAAAGTAGTTCATTACTTAAAGAAAAATCACCTTTCATTCTTTGGTCAAAGCTTTTTTCTTTATTAACAATCATTAATAAATTTTTAATTTTATTTTCAAAATAATAGTTGATCATATTAATTGTAATATCTAAATAGTTATCACCCCACAAAGTATCAGGATTTAAAACAATAAAATTTTTTTCATTTGATTTGTTTATTAGATTCATAATACCGCCTCCTGTATCTAAAATTTCATCACCGTCGTTTAAAATTTCAATTTTTGCATTTGATTTATAATTTAATAGAAAATCACTAATTTTTTTATGAAGGTAAAAAGTATTAATTTTTATATTTTTTATTTCCAATTTTTCTAAAAAATTTATTGAATTTTCTAACAAAGTAATTTCATTAATTTTGATTAGAGGTTTTGGAATTTTTAAAGTAATTGGATTTAAACGTTTTCCAAAACCAGCACATAGGATTAATGCAGTATTAATTTTCATATTAACATCTTTCTTTTTTTGAAAAGTACTTATCTAAAATATTTTTTAGCTCTATAAATTTCTTATTATTTTCTGTTCTTAGTTCAATTAATTTCCATGCATAAGGTATTAATTTTAAATAATCATTTTTATTATCTCTAATTGATAATCTTGTAAAAATACCAATTATTTTTAAATTTCTTAAAACTGACAATATATCGAAGTCATTTTTAAAATTTACAACATTTATTTTTTTATTAGTTTTAATATATTCTTCAAAAATACTTTTTTTAAGACTCATGCTAGTTTTGAGTCTCACATCGTCTATTAATGAAGCAAGATCATATGCCATATTACCAAAAACAGCATCCTGGTTATCTATAATGCACAAATTTTTATTTTTAATCATTAAGTTAGAAAGATGGAAATCTCTGTGAACAAATGTTTTATTTCTAAATTTAATCTTATTGATTAATTTTTTAAAAATTAAAAGCAGTTTCTTTTTTAAGAAATTTTGATTATTTTTTTTAATTTTTTTAGGAATATACCATTCTAAAAATAGTTTAGTCTCATTGAGAAGAATTTTTTTTGAATATTTTGGCACAAAGTAATTTGAACCAAGAAATGTTTTTATTTTATTAGTTTTTATTTTTTGTAACAAATTTAATAGTTTAATTATTTTTTTATAATAAAATAATTTTTTTTTATTTTTCTTTTTTAATTCTTTATAAGCTGTGAGGTTGCCAAAATCTTCTATTTCGATATATTTTGATTTATAATTTTGACTAATTAACTTTGGTGCTTTAATTTTATTCTTTATTAAAATTTTATTAATAGCATCATATATTAATAAATTTTTTCTAGTATCTTTTTTGCTTAGTACAATAATTATATTTTTTCTTCTATAAAATTTTCTAAAAGAAGCATCCCCAGATAACAATTTCAATTTACTTAAATTCATTAATTATTTCTTTTCTATATTCAGAAAATATTTCTAAATTTCTTCGTTTAAAATCATCTTCATAACTAAAATATAATTCGATTATTTTTTTAGGTTTATTAAAAATTATTTCAGGCCATTCGACAAAAGTAACTATTTCTTTATTATCCTCAAATATTCCAATATTGAATAGCTCTTTTGGGTCTTTAACTTTAAATAAATCATAATGATTTACAATAATTTCATCAATTTTATATTCATTTACAATATTAAATGTTGGACTCGGAACTTCTGTTAGTTTAAGTTTTTTTTTAGTTTGTAAACTATTAATTAAATATTTTATGAAAGTTGTTTTGCCTACGCCTATTTCACCATAGAAAAAAATAATATCACCTCTTTTAATAAAATTTGAAAATTTTTTAGAAATAAGTTCTGTATTTTTTTCTAAACTAATATCAATCTTGCTACTTTTAGTAGCGATAAGCATCTGGTTTATAAGGTCCATCAGGTGTTACACTGATATAATCTGCCTGGTCTTTAGACATTTTCGTAAGTTTAGCACCTACTTTTTCTAAGTGTAATCTAGCAACTTTTTCATCTAGATGTTTTGGCAAAACGTAAACTTTTTTTTCATACTTATCAGAATTATTCCATAGCTCTATCTGAGCTGTCACCTGGTTAGTAAACGAAGCGCTCATTACAAAACTTGGATGTCCAGTAGCACATCCTAAGTTAACCAATCTTCCTTCGGCAAGTAATATTATTCTTTTATTGCTTGGTAATGTTATTTCATGAACTTGTGGCTTAATTTCATCCCATTTATAATTTTTCAAAGCCTCAACTTGAATTTCATTATCGAAATGTCCAATATTACAAAGTATAGCTCTATCTTTCATTTCTCTCATATGATCTGCTGTTACTATGTCTTTGTTTCCTGTGGCTGTAACAACTATATCTGCCTCTTTAATCATTTCATCCATAAGAACTACTTCATAACCTTCCATTGCAGCTTGTAGTGCACATATTGGATCAGTTTCAGTAACCATTACTCTTGCTCCACTCTGCCTCAATGAAGCAGCGCTTCCTTTCCCAACATCACCAAATCCTGCAACGATTGCGACTTTCCCTGACATCATTACATCAGTTGCTCTTTTTATTCCATCCACCAAACTTTCTCTGCAACCATACAAATTATCAAATTTAGATTTTGTAACCGAGTCATTTACATTAATAGCTGGAACTAATAGTGTTCCTTGAGATTCCATCTTTTTAAGTGCAAGTACCCCTGTTGTTGTTTCTTCAGACAATCCTTTAATATCTTTTAGTAAATCTTTATAATCTTTATGCATAAGCGCAGTTAAGTCACCACCGTCATCAAGAATCATATTTGGTTTCCAATCTTTCTTTCCTTCAATTGTTTGTTTAACACACCACCAATATTCATCCTCAGTCTCACCTTTCCATGCAAAAACTGGAATGCCTACCTTTGCAATAGCTGCTGCTGCATGATCTTGAGTTGAAAAAATATTACATGAAGACCATCTTACCTCAGCTCCTAGATCTACAAGTGTTTCAATAAGAACCGCTGTTTGAATTGTCATGTGAAGACATCCTAAAATCCTTGCTCCTTTAAGTGGATTTTTACCTTTATATTCTTTTCTTAATGCCATTAAACCTGGCATTTCAGTTTCAGCTAGTGAAATTTCTTTTCTGCCAAATTCTGCTAGGTTTATATCTTTTACTTTGTAATCTGTCATGAGATTGGCCTTATAGCGACTTTATAAAATTTTAGCAACTAGTAATCATGTAGCTGTAGGAAAAATTATTTCAATATTAGCACCTTTTTTTCCTATATTATTTGAAGCTAAAATTTGACCATTGTGTAATTCTACAAGATTTTTAACGATATTTAATCCTAGTCCAGAATGTTCTCCAAATATTTCGGGTCTATTGCTGTAGAATCTTTTAAAAATTTTACTAGTATCATTTTCTTTAAATCCTTCTCCTTCATCGACAACACTTAAAATAATTTTTTTATCTTTTTTATTTTTTGAAAGTATAACTTTTATTGTTTGATTTTCTTTGCTAAATGAAATTGAATTATCCAATAAATTTGCAATTATTTGTTCAATCCTGTTTTCAATACCATTAATTTTATAATCGATTGATCCATTTAAATCTAATTGAATTTTTATTCTACTTTTCGAGTTATGAATGCTATTAAAATCATCAACTACAGATGTAGCTATAAGTTTTAAATCAATTTTTTTCATTTGTTCATTTGTTATTGCAACTTCATCTTTAAGCATTTGTGAATAATCGGTTATTAACCTTTCAATTCTTGAAACATCATGAAGTAAAATTTTTACAAGTTTTTCTCTTTGAGTTTTATCTGTAGTTTCAGAAATAATTTCAGACGCACTTTTTAAAGATGCAAGAGGATTCCTTATTTCATGAACTAAATCAGTTGAAAAGTTTTCAGCTGCACTAATTCTTTTATTTAGTTCATTTGTCATTTCATCAATAGAATTAGAAAGAATTCCAATTTCATCATCTCTATTTTTAACAACTTGAATATTTATAGTTTCTTTGTTTTTTTCTTTAATTGATCGTGTAAAATTTACCAAAGTTTTAATTGGTTTTAAAAAATATCTATTTAGAACTAGTGAAAAAATTAAAATTACTATTACAACAAGCAAAGCTGTTCTAAAAACAAATACTTTTCTTTCATTAATTGCATTTCTAATATCATTGGCTTTTTCACTAATTACTAAGTAGCCGATATTTTTTTCTCCATCATTAACGCTTTTGACAGTAATTAATAAAAATTGCTCGTAACTTTCTTCTGTAAAAGAATAGGGTGTCCCAATATTAGATGATTTTGAATAATCTACAATAATTTCAGATAAAGTTTTTGATTGATTTTTTTTTTGTTTTTTAATTTCTTTTTTTTCTAAAATTTCATTTTCACCCTCAATATCCATTTCTATAATATTTAACCTTTGACTAAATGATCTTGGATCTAAATCAAGTGTATCAGTATCTCCAATCAGCTCAAAATCATTATTAAATATCATTACTCTATCTAAATTTTGAAAAAGAAATCTCGTTGAAAAAAGAAATTTTCTTATATCATCTTTATTAAATTTTATTTTTAGTCTTTTGATGTGGTCAATAGTATTATTTATAATTTTAATATGGTTTGATGTTTTTTTATTTATTAAATTTGGTTGAATCCCCTTTAAGTATATTGCCGTTAGACTTCCAAAAATTATAAAAACTAAAAGATTTATAAACAAAAATTTTTTAAGTATTGGTATATTTTTTAGAAAATTGCTTAACATTAACTTACATTCCAACGATAACCACTACCATATCTTGTCTCAATCGCAGAAAATTCACTATCAACTTTTTTAAATTTTTTTCTTATTCTTTTTACATGACTATCTATGGTTCTATCTTCAATATCAGTATCTTCTCTATAGGCAATGTCCATCAATGTTGATCTCTCTTTAATTATACCTGGTCTTTTTGCTAGTTCTTGAACTATTAAAAATTCAGTAGTTGTAAGTTTATCTGGTAACTGCTTTCCGCTCCATTCACATTCTAGCTGAGATGGGTCTAATTTTAATTTACCATGAGTTATAATATTCTTTGTATCTTCTATATTGCCTGGATTCTTTTTTCTTAATTGAAGCCTTATTCTTTCGATAAGTACTTTAATAGAAAATCCACCTGACTTTTTTATAAAATCATCTGCTCCTAATTTAAGTCCAAGCAACTCATCAATTTCATCATCTTTGGATGTTAAAAAAATTACTGGCAAAGAAGTTTTTTTTCTTAATTTTTTTAAAAGTTCTTCTCCATCCATCTTTGGCATTTTTATATCAATAACAGCTAGGTCAGGAGGAGTTCTGGTAAGGCCTATTAAAGCGCTCTCACCATCTAAATAAGTTTGAACATTAAAACCTTCCTTTTCTAAAGCAATACTTAAACTTGTTAATATATTTCTATCATCATCAATTAATGCAATTGTTTCTCTCATAATTAATTAGAAAATACTAAATTGTTCTAATTTGGGCAATATATCATGATTAATGAAGATCTCCCCAATTTTCTCCTGAATTAATATCTACTAGTAAAGGTATCGAAAAAGAGTGTAGATCGCTATCTTTAACACTAATCATTTCTTCCTGAATAATATTTGAATATTTTTTTATATGGTCTTTGTTTACTTCAAAAATTAATTCATCATGAATTTGCAACAATATTTTACAATTTAAATCATTAATTTCACCTAATTTTTTACTTACTCTTATCATTGCCATTCTCATTATTTCCGAAGCTGACCCTTGTATTGGTGCATTAATTGCGGCCCTTTCCTGAAAATTTCTAATATTAAAATTTTTATCATTTATTCCAGTTATATGAGTTCTTCTACCAAATATGTTGCTGACGTATCCACTTTTTCTACAAAATTTAATTGTATCTTCCATGTAAGATTTTATTTCTGGGAATTTTAAAAAATAAGAATTTAAAAATTCTTCAGCCTCATTGTTTGAAACTCCAATCTGTTTTGCCAAACCATATTGAGAAATACCGTATATTATTCCAAAATTTATAGCTTTAGCTTTTCTTCTCATGTCTGAATTAACTTGTTTTATATTAGTATTAAAAACTTGGCTTGCTGTTAGTGAATGAATGTCTTCTTTGTTTTTAAATGCTTTTTTTAACTCTTTTACATCAGCCAAGTCTGCTAAAATTCTCATTTCAATCTGGTTGTAATCAGCTGAAATGAGTTTATTATTTTTTTCAGCAATAAAAGCTCTTCTAATTTCTTTTCCATCATCTGATTTAATTGGGATATTTTGTAAATTTGGATCGCTTGAAGCTAGTCTTCCAGTGGTTGTTGCTGCTAATAAAAATGAGGTGTGAACTCTTTTAGTTACTGGATTGATATGTTCTTGCAGAGAATCTGAATAAGTATTTTTGAGCTTGGTTACTTGTCTCCAGTCTAAAACAAGTTTTGGCAATTTGTGTCCTTTAAAAGCAAGATCTTCTAAAACTTGTGCACTTGTAGCAAAACTACCTTTTTTTGTTTTTTTTAACGATGAAATTTTCATTTCATTATACATTACTTCACCCAATTGTTTTGTAGATCCAATTTTAAATTCTTTTTTTGTAATTTTATAAATTTCTTTTTCTAATTGATATGTTTTTTTTTCAAATTTATTTGAAAGAAGTTGAAGAAATTTTTGATCTACTTTAACACCATAAATTTCCATCAAGGCTAAGATTTCAATAAGTGGCTTTTCAAAAATTTCATAAATATTTAATAATTTTTCTAATTTTAAGTTTTTAGCAAAAATTTTGTATAACCTATAAGTTATATCAGAATCTTCAGCAGCATAGTTTTTTGCTAAATTGATTTCTACCTCACCAAAATTTATTTGCTTTTTCCCTGTTCCAACAACATCTTTGAAAGATATTGTTTTATGATCTAAATGAATTTCTGATAAAGTATCCATATTATGTCTATTTTTTCCCGCATCCAAAACATAAGACATCAACATTGTATCTTCCATCGAAGTCATTTTTATGCCTCTATGATATAATATAATGTAATCAAATTTAATATTTTGTCCTATCTTCTTAATACTTTTGTCCTCTAATATTGGTTTAATTTTTTTTATTACTTTTGTTTCATCAATATTCTTAGCTTTTGTATGACCAACTGGAATATAGCAAGCTCTGCCAATTTTCGTTGAAAAAGAAATTCCTATTAGTTTTGCTTGGTGAGGGTCTAGAGAACTAGTTTCTGTATCAACTGCTATCTCTCCGTTTTCTTCGGCTTCATTTAACCATTTATTTATATCTTCTACATTTTGTATTAATTCATAGTTTTTATTAGAAATTTTTTGGATTTTATTTTGATTATTAATAGATTTTTCTTTATTTGAAAATTCTATATCTCCATATGTTGAAATAACCGAACTTAACAATCTATTAAACTCCATTTCTCTAAGAAATTCATATAATTTTTTTTTATCTATTTCTTTTAATTCAAACTCTGAAATTTTATCTTTGACTGGCACATCTTTCTTAAGAGTAACCAATTTTTTGCTTATAATTGCTTTATCTTGATTTTGGATCAAGGTCTCTCTTCTTTTATTTTGTTTAATTTTGTTTGTATTTTTTAAAAGATTTTCTAGATTGCCATATTGATTTATAAGTTCAGCAGCTGTTTTTACTCCTATACCTGGAACCCCAGGAACATTATCGCTACTATCTCCAGCAAGAGATTGTACGTCAATCACCTTATCTGGACTAACACCAAATTTATTATTTACATCATCATTTGAAATAAATTTATTTTTCATTGGATCATAAATACGGATATTTTTTTTGTAAAGTTGCATAAGATCCTTATCTGACGAGACTATTGTAACCTTGGCTCCAGCCTTTAAAATTTGTTCAGAGTAGGTTGCAATTAGATCATCCGCTTCATAATTTATTAATTCAACTGAAGGTAAATTAAATGCTTTTACTGATTTTCTAATAAAATCAAACTGGGGTATTAAATCATCTGGTGCGTCAGATCTGTTGCCTTTATAATCTCTATAAATCTCATTTCTAAAATTTTTTCTTGCAGAATCAAAAATTACTGCAAAATGAGTTGGTTTATCTTTGTTTTCATTTGATTTAGAATCTTCTAACAATTTAAATAGCATGTTGCAAAAACCACTAACAGCGCCGGTAGGTAGTCCATCAGATTTTCTTGTTAAAGGAGGAAGAGCATAATAAGCTCTAAAGATATATCCAGAACCATCGATAAGATAAAAGTGATCTGAATTTTTTATTTTATTCATAAAATAATGTTATATTAATTTATGGTTATGTTATAAATGTATAATGAATAATGAACAAAAAAAATGTTTTATATGTAAAGAATTTAAATAAAATTTATTCAAAAAATAGTTCAAAATCTATAAAGGCAATTAATAATTTAAACTTAGAAGTGAATGAGGGAGAAATATTCGGATTACTTGGACCAAATGGTGCTGGTAAAAGTACCTTTATAAATATTTTGGCAGGCACAACTATTAAGACCTCTGGCGAGATAAATGTCTGGGGCTTTGATATAGACAAAAATCCTAGACAAGTTAGAGCATCGATTGGCATAGTTCCTCAGGAAGTAAATATAGATCCATTTTTTACACCAAGAAATATTTTAGAATTACAGGCTGGAATGTATGGAATCAAAAAAAAAGATAGAATTACAGACACCATTTTGAAACTTGTATCTTTAGAAAAGCAAGCTAAAAGCTATACTAGGTCTTTGTCAGGTGGAATGAAAAGACGTTTACTGGTAGCCAAAGCACTAGTACACAAACCACCAATAATTATTTTAGATGAACCAACTGCTGGGGTTGATGTTGAATTAAGAAGTAATCTTTGGGACAATGTAAAACTACTAAATAAACAGGGTGTAACAATAATACTTACTACTCACTATTTAAATGAAGCTGAACAAATGTGTGACCGGATTGGAATTTTAAATAAAGGTGATTTAGTTGCCCTAGATACAACAAAAAATTTATTAAACAGAATTCAGACAAAAATTGTAAAATTTAAAGTAAATACAAAAGTTAATATTAATAATAATTCCTTAAAATCTACAAACATTTTATCTAATGAAGTTAATGAGCTTGTTTTGTCATATGAAAAAAGTTCTATTGGTATTGATGAAATAATAAAATTTATAAACGAACAAAATGTTAAAATATCAGATATTTCTACAGATGATGGTGATTTGGAAGATGTATTTATAAGATTAACAAAAAACTAGATAATTTAACTTAACAGTAGTAGAATGATTTTATGGAAGTAGTTAAATCTCAAAATTCTAAAATATTGAAATATATTTTAATAATATTTGCAGGTTCACTTCTCTTAACTATATCTGCGAAAATAAAAATACCTTTTTATCCAGTTCCAATGACGATGCAAACTTTCGTTGTACTTTTTTTGGGAATGTCATTTGGATATAAAATTGGCTTAGCAACAGTGAGTTTATATTTGCTAGAAGGACTTTTAGGAATGCCAGTTTTTTCTAATTCACCAGAAAAAGGAGTAGGAATTATTTATTTTACTGGTCCAACTATGGGATATTTAATTGGTTTTTTATTTGCGACTTCTCTAGCAGGTTATTTTAATTTTAATGGAAATATTATAATTAATTTTTTTAAATTATTAGTATCTGTCTCTATAATTTATTTTATGGGTATTCTGTGGTTAGGAAGTTTAATCGGTTGGGATAAACCAATAATTCAGTTGGGAGCAACACCTTTTTTACTAGCGGAATTACTAAAAATTTCTATTTTAGCTTTATTGGCTAAAAAAATTATAAAGTTAAAAAAATTTATTTAGGTGATCTTTTAGAAAGAATTCTTTGTAGAGTTCTTCTATGCATTTTAAGTCTTCTTGCAGTTTCTGAAACATTCCTGTTACATAGCTCAAATACACGATGTATATGTTCCCATTTTACTCTATCAGCTGACATTGGATTTTCTGGTGGAGCAGCTTTTTTGTTTGGATCAGCTAATAGTGCTCTTTCAACATCATCTGCATCAGCTGGTTTTGCCAAGTAATCTATGGCTCCTTCTTTAATTGCCGCAACGGCTGTAGGAATATTTCCATATCCTGTCAACATTACTACCCTGCTTTTTGAGTTTGTGCTTTGAATTTGTTTTACAACCTCAAGTCCATTCCCATCGCCCAATCTTAAATCAACAACTGCAAATGCTGGTTTTTTATTTTGAACACTTTCTAAGCCTTTTTTTACACCCTCTGCTTGAGAAACTTCAAAACCTTTTTTCTCCATGGCTCTTGCCAATCTTTCCCTGAATGGATTGTCATCATCAACTATTAGTAGTGATTTATCCTCAAATTCATTGATATTTTTAACATTCTGAGTTCTCATTATAGGCTTTATATGGAAACTATTTTTATAATTTCAATAGCATTATTTACTTTACATTGCCGATCATATCCCATAAATGCTGAATTTATAAGATTGCATAGCTAATATGCATCTTTTTTTTGTTAAATTTTTTTTAGGGGATATATGCAAAAATTTAAAACAGTTGAAGAATTGGTTAATCAACTGAAACCGAACGAACCAGTATATTGTATTAGAAAGAAATCTATACAATTGGCATCAAAATTTTTTAAAAATAAATTTCCAGGAAAAGTTCTTTACGCAGTAAAAACAAATCCTAATCCAACAGTATTAAAAACAATAGTTGAAAGTGGAATTGATAACTTTGATGTCGCATCAATTAATGAAATTAAGAATATTAAAAATTTAGATAAATCAGTTAAATGTTCTTACATGCATACCATTAAAAGCAGAGAAAGTATCAAAGAAGCATACTTTAATTATGGAGTTAGGACTTTTTCACTAGATTCAAAAGACGAGTTGATTAAGATTATAGAAAGTACAAACCACGCCAAAGATCTTGAATTATTTGTAAGAGTTGCAGTTTCAAACGAACATGCTGAAATAGATTTATCTAAAAAATTTGGAGCTTTACCTTCTGAGGCAGTTGGACTGCTGAGATTAACGAAGCAATATGCTAAAAAAATCGGATTAAGTTTTCATGTAGGATCACAGTGTATGCATCCTATATCTTATTCGAAAGGAATTGAAGAAATTGGCAATATAATAAAAAAGACAAAAATAATGCCAAATTTTATAAATGTTGGAGGTGGATTTCCTACAATTTATCCAGATTTAGTTCCTCAGTCTATTGATCTTTATTTTGAAGAAATTAAAAATGCACTCGCAAATTTAAAACTAGAAAAACTACCAGAAATAATCTGTGAACCAGGAAGAGCAATAGTTGCTGAAAGTGGATCAACAATAGTTAAAGTGAACTTAAGAAAAAAACAAAAACTTTATATAAATGATGGAACTTATGGAACATTATTTGATGCAGGTTTTCCAAATATTGTTTATCCATCTAAATTAATCACAAATGGAAGAATTATTTCAAAAAAACTAACATCTTTTGATTTTTATGGTCCAACTTGTGACAGTATGGATTATATGAAAGGCCCATTTATTCTACCAAATAATATTAAAGAAAATGATTATATAGAGCTTGGTCAGCTTGGTGCATATGGTTTAACTTTTAGAACAAATTTTAACGGCCTTTATTCAAATGAAATATTTGAAGTCGAAGATAGTCCAATAATGACTATGTATAACAAAGAAATTGAAAAAAAATTTCTTGTTGCTTAAATGTCAAATAAAAAGATTTTAGGTCATAATAGCAAAAAAGACTTTCTTAATTCACCAGTTGAACATATTGACATAACTTCTTTTGATTCAAGAAAAATAATTCAATCAATGAAAAAAATGTCTTTTGTATCTAGAGAAACTGCGAATGCAGCTAGTATATTTAATGACATGATTAAAGATAAAGAATGTACAATTTTTTTAACTTTAGCTGGATCAACTTCTGCGGCAGGATGTATGAATATCTACAGAGATATGATTAAATATAATATGGTTGATGCTATTGTTGCTACTGGAGCTTCTATTATTGATATGGATTTCTTTGAGGCTCTAGGATTTAAGCATTATCAAGGCTCACAATTTCAGGATGATGGAGAACTAAGAAAAAATTATATTGATAGAATATACGATACTTACATAGATGAGGATGAGCTTCAAATGTGTGACAAAACAATATGTGATATAGCTGATAAGCTTGAACCGAGAAGCTATACATCTAGAGAATTTATTTTTGAAATAGGAAAGTATTTAAAAGATAATGCAAAAAAGAAAGGTTCATTAATTGAAACTGCATATGATAATAATGTACCTATTTTTTGCCCTGCTTTTACTGATTCAAGTGCAGGATTTGGGTTGGTAATGCATCAAGAAAAAAATCCAAAAAAATGTATAACGATTGACAGTATAAGGGAATTTCGAGAATTAACTGAAATTAAAATTCAATCAAAAGGATCGGGATTATTTATGATCGGTGGAGGAGTTCCAAAAAACTTCATTCAGGATACAGTTATCTGCGCTGAGCTTTTAGGAAAAGAAGTGGATATGCACAAGTATGCAGTTCAAATAACTGTTGCCGACTCAAGAGATGGCGCTTGCAGTAGTTCTACACTTAAAGAAGCTAGTTCTTGGGGGAAAGTTGATGTAACCAAAGAACAAATGGTATTTGCAGAAGCAACTAGTGTTCTTCCTTTAATTGCTAGTGATGTTTATCATAATGGCGAATGGAAAAATAGAACAAGAAAAAATTTTTCAAAAATATTTGGATAAAATGAATTATTTATCTAATAAACAGGGTTTTCTTGGAATCGATAACAAATTTAAAATTAAAGAGAAAGCAATAGTTGTTCCGTTTGGTTTAGAAAAAACTGTAAGCTATGGTGGAGGAACCAGAAATGGTCCTAAAGAAATTATTAAAGCTTCACATCAAGTTGAATTATTTGATGAAGAGTTAAATTGTGAACCCTATAAAAAGATTGGAATTAAAACATTAAAACCTTTTAAAATAGATAAAAATATAAATAAAGCATTAGATAAAATTTCAAAAATAAATGGGGAAATTTTAAATAAAAAAATTTTTCCATTAACTCTTGGTGGTGAACATTCAATAACACCTGGTTGTATAGCTCCATTCACAAAAAGATATAAAAAATTATGCTTGTTGCACTTTGATGCACATGCTGATTTAAGAGAAAGCTACAATGGAGAAAAATTCTCACATGCATCAGCAATAAAGAGATGTTTAGATTATAAAAATGTTTCAGTGATATCTTTTGGTATTAGAAATATTTCACAAAGTGAAATGCCTTATTTAAGAAAAAATTCCTCTAGAATTAATATTTTTTGGGCAAAAGATAAGAAAAAATGGAATTTAAATAAATTTAAAAAAATGATTAAAAATAAAACAGTATATTTAACTTTTGATGTAGATGGATTTGACTCAAGTATTATGCCTGCAACTGGAACCCCCGAACCTGGTGGTATTTTTTGGGATGAAACCTTAGAAATAATAAAGATAGCTATAAAAAACTCAAATATTGTTGGTGCAGATATAAATGAACTGGCACCAATAAAAGGATTTAATTCTTACAACTTTTTAGTTGCTAAACTGGCCTATAAAATTTTATCCTACAAGTTTTTATATAAATAAATATTAAACTGCCTTAACTGTTCCAAGCAATATTCTAAATGGAATTAACATAACTAACGCAACTAGTACTTTAACTGCCAAATCTCCTAATGATAGAGTAAACCATGGTATTCCTGTTGCATAAAAAGATATTGAAAAGAATAAAAAAGTATCGACAGTAGAGCCAATCAAAGATGATGTTAATGGTGCAATAAACCACTTTTTTTTTCTTAGCTGGTCAAAAATTTGAACATCAAGTAATTGGGCTACTATAAAAGCAGTACCTGAACCAATAGCAACTCTTATTGAAATTAAATCACCAAAATTAGTAGAAAATAAAATTGTGAAAGTAATTCCAATACTAAATCCTATATATACAATTTTCCTAGCTTTTATTTTTCCATATGATCTATTAGCAAGATCTGTGATCAAAAATGCTATTGGATAGCTAAATGCTCCATATGTTAATATTTCATTTAAACCAAAATAATGAACTGGAAATTGAACTAAATAATTAGATATTAAAACAACTACTCCCATTAAAAATGAAAGTATTAAAAATATACTATTCATTAATTGGATTTAGATGCTAAAGTTTTTTTTAGTTTTTTTAGTCTAAAAGATAAGTTTTTTGCTTTGGCTAATTTAATAAATTGATCAAAACTTCCTTTTTTATCAACTGATCTTACACCCGCATTTGATACTGTTAGTCTTAAACTTTTATTTAGAATTTCACTCTTAAATCTTACTTTTTTTAGATTAGGTAAAAATCTTCTTTTAGTCTTATTGTTAGCATGACTAACTTTATGACCTTTAAGAGGAATTTTTCCAGTGAGTTCACATTTTTTAGACATAAAATTTATGATTGTATAGGTGTTATAAAGTTATCAGTCAAGTTCAATTTTTATGACCAACAATATCAGATATATTTTTTACTCCTTCTTTATCTAAAATTTTTATTAATTCTTCACTTATTTTTGAAACTATACCTGGACCTTCATAAATCATCCCTGTATAAAGCTGAATTGCACTAGCTCCATTAATTATTTTTTCATAAGCACTTTGACCTGAATCAACTCCTCCTACTCCTATAATTTTTATTTCTTTTTTTAAAACTTTAAAAAATTTATTAATTAATGAATTAGATTTTTCTTCTAATGGTTTCCCAGACAAACCTCCTTTTTCTAACTTATTTATATTGATTAGATTTTGCCTATTTCTATCAGTTGTATTAGAAATTATTATTGCTTTAACGTTATGCTTCAAAAGTAAATCACAAATTATATTAATATTTTTTTCTTCAATGTCTGGCGAAATCTTTACAACTATAGGAACTGAAGTTTTTAATATTTTTTTTTCTTGATTAATTGTTCCTAGCAGTTCATCTAGTTCATTTTCGTTATGAAAATTTCTTAGATTTTCTGTATTTGGAGAGGAAATATTTATAGTTAAATAGTCTGCTAGTTCACAAAATTTACGAAGTCCAATTAAAAAATCTTCATATCTATCTGCAGTATCTTTATTTGGTCCTATATTTATTCCAAATAATCCTTTAGGTATATTAGAAATAATTCTAGATCTAACTTTTTCAGAACCTGAGTTATTAAATCCCAGCCTATTTATTAGTGCCTTATCTTCTTCAAGACGAAATATTCTAGGCTTTGGATTCCCATATTGATTAAGTGGGGTGACAGTTCCAACTTCAACAAACCCAAATCCTAATTTAAATAAAGAATTATATACTTCAGCATCTTTGTCAAAACCAGCTGCTATACCGATTGGGTTTGGAATTGTTTTACCAAAAATTACTGTTTCAATAGATTTGTTTTTTATTTTATTTTGGGAAATGATATTAAATTTTAAGGCTTTTATTGCAAAATCATGCGCTATTTCGGGATCTAATTTAAATATTAATGATCTAATTTTTGAAAACATCATTCAATTTTTTCTTTTATCAATTTTTGAGTTTCTTTAACGCCAAAAAAACTAATAAAAAAACCCATTCTTGGTCCATTTTCATCTCCAAATACTACCTCATAAATCAACTTGAACCAATCTCTCAAATTTTCCTTATATCCATTTTCTTTTCCAACTGTATAAATTTCAGTTTGAATTTCCTCTGGTTGCATATCATCAGAACATTTATCTAAAATCTCAACTAATGCAGTAAGAGCAATTTTTTCTTTACTATTTGGTTTTCTATATTTTTTATTTTTTTTAATTACATCTTTAAAATATTTAATTGCATACTCAATTAGTTTATCAAATATTGGATGATCATTTGTTGTAATATTTTTTTTATATTTTTTTACAAATTTCCATAAAAGTTCTTTTGAGTCCGCATTGCTAGCTTCAACCAAGTTAAGAAGCATGGAAAATGTCATAATTATATTTTCTTCTGGAATTTTTCCATTATGAACGTGCCAGACAGGATTTAAAAGTTTTTGTAATTCATTTTGATTTTTCCCTTTTTCTATAAAATCTAAATATTCATCAACTGCTTTGGGGACAATCTCTTTATATAATTTTTTTGCTCTTTTAGGATTTTGATACATAAATAAAGATAAACTTTCAGGGGATGCATATTCTAACCATTGATCGATTGTAATTCCATTTCCTTTTGATTTTGATATTTTTTCACCTTTTTCATCTAAAAATAATTCATATGCAAAACCAGATGGATTAGTTTTTCCTAAAATTTTTATAATTTTTGTAGATAAGATAGCACTTTCAATTAAATCTTTTCCATACATTTCAAAGTCTATATCTAAAGCATACCATCTCATAGCCCAATCTACTTTCCATTGGAGTTTACAATTACCGTCTATGATACTTGTTTCTAATTTTTTTCCAAAGTTATCAAAAATAATTTTTGAATTTTTTTCATCTATTTCTAAAACTGGAATTTCTAAAACTACGCCAGACTCTGGGCAAATTGGTAAAAATGGTGAGTAAGTTTTTTGTCTTTCTTTACCTAAAGTAGGAATAATAATATTCATAATATCTTTATATTTTTTTAAAATTAATTTTAATGATTCATTGAAAAAACCCGATTTATACAATTCAGATGAACTTTTAAATGTATAATTAAATTTAAAATTATCTAAAAATTTCTTTAACATTTCATTATTATGCTCTCCAAAGCTATTAAATTTTTTAAAAGGATCTGGAATAATTGTTAAAGGTTTATGTAGATTGTTTTCTAAAATACTTTTATTTGGAATATTTTCAGGAACTTTCCTTAATCCATCCATATCATCTGAAAATGTAATTATTTCTTTAGGTAGATCTGTTAATTGATTTAGAGCGTTTACAACCATTGTGGTTCTGGCTACTTCACCAAAAGTTCCGATATGGGGAAGTCCACTCGGGCCATATCCTGTTTGTAAAATTATTTTACCTTTTTTTTCTATGTATTTTTTTCTTTCTCTAATAATTTTTTTGGCTTCTACAAATGGCCAAGCACTAGTTTTTTCTATGTTAACTTTATCGATCACAATTTAATTCAAAATAACTCGTAAATTCATGGTTTTAATAATTCTTATAGAGTTGAAATTTATTTACCATAAAATAATGTCCAATCAAAATGTCGAATTATAAAACCGTTTTTTTCACGCTTGGGCTATTACAGGTAATTTTGGGCTTAGCAATGATTATACCCGTAATTATTCAATTTATTTACAATGAATTAGACTCATCTTTTATAAGTTCTGGAATAATCACAATTATTTTTGGTGTGTTATTTTCTCTTTCTAATTTAGACCATGATAAAAAACTTAATCTTCCACAAGCATTTTTATTAACAGCTTTATCATGGATTAGTATTGCTTTATTTGGATCTTTGCCTTTTATATTTTCAAATTTAAATCTTGGAATAACTGATGCTTTTTTTGAAAGTATGTCAGGAATTACAACAACTGGATCAACTGTAATAGTAAATCTAGATATCGCTCCAAAAAGTATTTTGTTATGGCGCGCTATACTCCAGTGGCTAGGGGGAATAGGAATTATTTTAATGGCTATTACTCTAATGCCAATAATGAATGTTGGAGGTATGCAATTATTTAAAATATCAAGTAACGATACAGCTGAAAAAATATTACCAAAATCTAAAGAGATAAGTTTAAGATTAATTTCTATATATTCTGTTTTAACTATTTTATGTGCTGTATTTTATAAACTGTTTGGAATGAATTTTTTTGATAGTTTAACACATTCAATGACAACTATCGCTACAGGAGGTTTTTCAAATTACAATGAATCTATTGGTCATTTTGATAGTGTTTTAATCGAAACTACATCAATGATATTTATTTTATTAGGTAGCATACCTTTTATTGCATATATCAAATTTCTTAATGGTGACAGAAAAATATTATTATCCGATACACAAATAAAAACTTTTTTTAAAGTAATAATAATTTCAATAATAATTCTATTTATTTATTTAGTATTTTTAAATCAAAGTTTTTTAGAAATTAGCATTAGATCAGTATCTTTTAATGTAATTTCGATTTTAACAGGTACTGGATATGTAACAAAAGATTTTGATCAATGGGGGGATTTTCCTTTAATATTCTTTTTAATATTAATGTTCATTGGTGGATGCGCAGGATCTACAGCATGTGGAATTAAAATTTTTAGAATTCAATTACTTTATCATTTTTTAGCTAAACAACTTAAACAAATAATTTATCCAAGAGGAATATTTGTAATAAAATATGATAAAAATAATATTGATGATAAATTTATGACTTCAGTAATCTCTTTTATATTTCTTTATATTGTTATTTTTTTCTTTTTAACTGCAATATTATCCTTAACAGGTTTAGACTTTATTACTTCAATATCAGGTGCTGCAACTTCTATTTCAAACGTAGGTCCAGGATTAGGAGAAATAATAGGACCTACTGGAAATTTTTCTTCACTTTCTAACCTATCTAAATGGGCATTAAGTCTTGGTATGATATTGGGTAGACTTGAATTATTTGCTATATTAGTTTTGTTTATTCCATCTTTTTGGAGAAAGTATTAATGACACAAAAAAAACAAAGCTGGCTAGATACTCTCATTGTTTACAAAGATGTTAGAATGCTAAGAATTTTACTTCTTGGAGCTATAAGTGGTTTTCCTTGGGTATTAATTGCAAGCAGTTTAAGCCTTTGGTTAAAAGAAGAAGGATTAAGCAGATCAACAATAGGATGGGCTGGCTTAATATTTGGCGTATACGCATTTAATTATTTATGGGCTCCAATAGTAGATAGAATTCAAATACCATTTTTAACAAAAAAACTAGGTCATAGAAGAGGTTGGATAGTTTTAATGCAAATAATAATTTTGCTAAGCTTATTAATTTGGAGTTTTATAAATCCAACACAAAATTTAGCTTTATTAATTACTGTTGGATTAATTATTGCGATAGCATCCGCTACACAAGATATAACAGTTGATGCTTTAAGGATTGAACAAATTAATGAAAATGAAGGAAAGTCTATGGCAGCAGGTGCTGCTATGGCAGTAGTTGGATGGTGGACAGGCTATAAATTAGGAGGAGTAATTTCTCTATTTGTTGCAGAATTTTTTGAAAATATGGGTATTACTGAATACTGGCAAACTACCTTTTTAGTTTTGGGTTTAATAATAATTTTAATGAATATTGGTTTAATGTTTGTTCATGAGCCAACAGAAACTGATAGACAAAAAAAACAAAGGGAAACTGATAGAATAATACAAGGTAAACTTGGTTCAAATAATATATTATCTAATTTTATTGCTTACATAAGTGGTACTATTGGTGGACCAATAATTAGTTTTTTTAAAAAAAATGGATTTTCTATTGCTTTAGGAATATTAGGTTTTGTTTTTTTATTTAAGATTGGTGAGGCATTTCTTGGAAGAATGTCTATTGTTTTTTATAAAGAAATTGGTTTTTCTAAAGGCCAAATTGCTATTTATTCAAAAGGTCTTGGTTGGATTACTACAGTAGTTTTTACATTGCTGGGTGGAATAATGGCGATGAGAGCAGGAACAATTAAAACAATGTTCTTTGCTGGTGGTTTAATGGCTCTAACTAATCTTTTATTTGCATTTTTAGCTTGGACAGGAAAATCAGAACTTTTATTTGCGGTTGCTGTGATAGCTGATGATATTACTGCAGCATTTGCAACTGTAGCTTTTGTTGCTTTTATTTCTTTATTGGTTGATAGAGCTTATACTGCAACTCAATATGCATTACTTGCATCTATAGGAACAGCTGGAAGAACAACACTTGCTTCATCATCTGGAGCTCTTGTTGATTGGCTAAATGGAGATTGGGGAACATTTTTTGTTTTAACAACTATGATGGTGATACCTTCTCTAATTTGCTTATGGTTAATTAAAAATAAAATAAAAATCGGTGCAAAATAATTATTACTCAATATATCCCTGTATAAATATATACGAAAAACCTTCGATTAACTCTAAAGTAAGCTCACAAATTATTTATGGTGAAAGATTTAAAGTTTTAAAAAAAATAAAAAATTTTTTAAAAATAAAAACGTATTATGATAAATACTACGGATATATTAAAAAAAAAAAATTTGTTACTAAAACTAATCCAACACATAAAGTAAAAGTCTTAAAAACTAAAATATATAAATCAAATAGTTTTTTACCATTTTCAAGTGAAATTGAGATTTTAAAGAGACATAAAAATTATGTTATGTTTAAAAAAAATAAATGGATTAAACAAAAAGATATAGTTCTATTAAATAAAAAAGAAAAAAATTTTGTAAAAACTTTTAAATCATATTTAAATTGCAAATATAAATGGGGAGGCAAAACTCATAGAGGAATTGATTGCTCTGCTCTTGTTCAGATATTTTATAAATTTAATAATAAATTTTTTCCGAGAGATACAATTGATCAAATAAAATTTAAAAAAGGTTATAAAAATAAAAAAAAATATAAACCAGGAGATGTTATTTTTTGGAAAGGTCATGTAGCAATTTGTATTAATTCAAAAGAATTAATTCATGCATATGGTCCAAAGAAAAAAGTTGTTATTATGAAAATTAAAGAAACAATAAAAAGAATAGAGAAAACAGCAAATTTAAAAGTTAAAAAAATTTGTAGAATATAAATTATTATCTTCCAAAATCTGGTTTTGCTATATCTTGTTTTAATTGAAGAATTTGTTTTCTTACTTTTTTAGAGTTAGATAATCTTAACAAAAGTTTTTTATTATTTTTATTTTGAATCAATTTTTTAAAAGAGTTTAAATTTTTATTAAATAGATTTATTGCTTTAATTATATTATCATTGTTAAAAAATATATCTCTCCACATAATTTCATTTGATGCAGCTATTCTTGAAAAATCTCTCAATCCTCCAGCGCTGTATTTAATTAGATTTTTTTTTTGAATTTTTTGAGAATCTTGTGCTGTTTTAATTAAATTGTATGCAATCAAATGGGGTAAATGACTTGTGATAGAAAAAATTTTATCATGATTAACTGAGTCCATTAAAATTACTTTAGAACCAATTTTTTTCCAAAATTTTTTTAATAAATTAATTTTTTTTGAATTTTGTTTTTTTTCTCTAATAATTACACTCCATTTATTTAAAAAAAGATTTTTATCCCCATATTCTGGGCCACTAACTTCTGATCCTGCTATAGGATGACTAGATATCCAAATTAATTTTTTATTAAGAATTTTATTTTTTAATTTAATTACATTCTGCTTTGTTGAGCTTACATCTGTAATTAGACTACCTTTTTTTAATCTTTGATTTAATTTTTGAATTATATTTTTGTATTGGTTCATAGGTGTACATATAATAACTAAATCACAATCAGATATTTCACTATTTATATTTTTTATAAATGTGTAATTAGATTTAATTTTTTTTATTTTAGAAATATTTGATTTTGATTTTTCCGATATAAAAATTTTTTTCGATAATTTTTTACTAATTATAGCTCGTAATATAGATGAACCTATTAAGCCACAACCAATAATTAATACTTTATTAAACATTTTTAAATATTGTCTCCATACTTTTTAAAAATAATTTATTTTCAAAACTGTTACCTATCGTTAACCTTAAACAATTATTTATTCCATAAGTTTTAGTTTCTCTTAAAATTAAACCTTTTTTTTGTAATTTTTTTTCAACATTATTTGCATTTAATTTACATTTATCAAAATTTAATAAAAGAAAATTTCCACTTACTTTATTGCTAAAAATATTAAATTTTTCTAATTTACTTTTAATTTTTTTTCCCCAAAATAAATTATGATTTATAGATTTAGAAATAAATTTATTATCTTTTAAAGACTCTATTGCACAAAATTGTGCAATTTTATTCACATTGAAAGGTGGTTTAATTTTATTTAAAGCATCAATTATTTTTTTGTCTCCATATCCCCATCCTACCCTTAGTGATGCTAAACCATATATTTTTGAAAATGTTCTTAAAATAAAAACATTTTTTTTATTTTTAAAAATTTTTAGACCTGAGGAATAATTTTTATCTTTCATATATTCATCGTATGCATCGTCGATGACTAGTAATATTTTTTTATTCAGTTTTTTTCTTAAATTAATTAATTCATTTTTTTCTAAATATGTTCCAGTTGGATTATTTGGATTTGCAATAAAAACAATTTTAGTTTTTTTGTTAACTTTTTTAATAATATCCTTAGTAGAAACTTTAAAATTATTTTCTTTAGAAAATACTACTTTAGCTCCTACAATTGATGCATATATTCTGTACATTAAAAAACTAAACTTTGGAACAATTACTTCATCTCTTGGTCTTAAAAAAAGTTGACAAATCATTTGTATTACTTCATCTGATCCGGAGCCACATATAATTTTATTAAATTGACAATTAAATTTTATTGAAATTTGTTTTCTTAACTCATTTGCTTTGCCATCTGGATATTTTGATATTTTTAATTTTTTACTTTTAAGAATTTTTAAAGCTTTAGAGCTCATCCCTAGAGCTGATTCATTCGCTGAAAGCTTAATCACATTTTTCCTTTTTTTTAAAAAAGATTTTCCAGGCTTGTAGGCAGCAATGTTTATTTTTCTAAAATTAGGCGAAGTCATAATTTACAATATTTTGTATCTTTATAGATAAAAAATTACTTATTTACATAAAATATTTAATTTTTTATTAAAAATTGACATATACAAAAGTATCCTGTAAATAATTTATGCGCTGATTTAACTGAATTGCGAGCGCTTTAAAAAAACCGCTAAATAAGTTTTTTTACCTCACAATTCAAAAAATATAAAAATGAACAACTTAAACAAGGTAAAAAAGTTAATTATTAATAAACCATTAAAGCTTGATTGTGGAAAAACTATATCTAATTTTCCTCTTGCTTACGAAACATATGGAGAACTTAATGAAAAAAAAGATAATGCAATTTTAGCTTTTCATGCTCTTACTGGAGATCAGTTTGCCTCAGGTATAAATCCGATAACTAATAAAGAAGGTTGGTGGAGTTATGCAGTAGGACCTAATAAAGCTATAGATACTAAAAAATACTTTGTAATTTGTGCAAATGTTATAGGTGGATGTATGGGTTCTTACGGTCCAAGTAATATTAACAAAAAAACAAATAAAAGTTTTGGAACAGAATTTCCAGTTATAACTATTAATGATATGGTTAACGCACAATATCATTTACTAGAATTTTTTAAAATTGAAAAACTATTTTCAGTTGTTGGTGGATCAATGGGTGGAATGCAGGTATTACAGTTTGTATCTAACTTTCCAGATAAATCTTTCACTGCCATACCTATAGCGTGTACAGCTAGTCATTCTGCACAAAATATTGCACTAAACGAGCTAGGAAGACAATCTATTATGGCAGATCATAATTGGTCAAATGGGTTTTATCAGGAAAATAAATCACCTAATAAGGGGCTAGCAGTGGCTAGAATGGCTGCTCATATTACATATTTATCAAAAAAAGGTTTGCAAGAAAAATTTGGAAGAAAGTTACAAGAAAGGGATGATTTAAAATTTGGCTTTGATGCAGACTTTCAAATTGAGAGTTACTTAAGATACCAAGGATCAGTTTTTGTTGATAGATTTGATGCTAACAGCTATTTATATATTACAAGAGCCATGGATTATTTTGATCTAACAAAACAATTTAATGGGAATCTTTCAAAAGCATTTGAAAAATCTAATACAAAATTTTTTATTATATCTTTTACTTCTGATTGGTTATACCCAACATCTGAAAATCGTGAAATAGTAATTGCATTAAATTCACTTGGTAAAGATGTAGGATTTGCAGAAATAACATCTGACAAAGGCCACGATTCATTTCTATTAGATGTTCCTGATTTTTTAAATACGGTTAAAAATTTTTTAAATACATCATACAAAAAAATAAATGAAAAAAGAATTTAACATAATAGCTAACTTGATTAAAGAAAACTCAAAAGTTTTGGACGTTGGCTGTGGAGATGGTGAATTAATGAAATATATTACTGAAAATATTACAAGCGATATTAGAGGTTTGGAAATATCAAAATCAAATGTACAAAAATGTATTGAAAAAGGTTTAACTGTTATTGAAGGAGATGCTGAAAAAGATTTAAAACAGTTTCCATTATCATCTTTTGACTATGTTATTCTAAGCCAAACTCTTCAGGCATTTCTAGATCCTGAAAATGTAATTAATGAATTATTAAGGGTTGGTAAAAAAGCTATTGTTACAATACCAAATTTTGGATATTGGAAAGTAAGAATACATTTGCTATTTCAAGGTACAATGCCAATAACAAAAAATTTACCTAATGAATGGTATAACACGCCAAATCTTCATATGTGCACTATTAAAGATTTTGTTAATTATTGTAACAAAAAAAATATTAAAATTAACAGCACAAATTTAAATTATAATAATTTGTTCTCGCAATTGGGTATATTTGTTATAGAAAAATAATATGAAAGTTGAAATTATTAAATGTCTACAAGACAACTATTCATATTTGCTTATAAATGAAACAAATCAAAATGCATGCGTAGTTGACCCAAGTGAATCTAGGCCAATTATAGATCTTATTGAAAAAAAAAATATTAATTTAAAGTTTATATTAAATACTCATCATCACTATGATCATGTTGGTGGGAATATTGAGTTAAAAAAAAAATATAAATCAAAAATTATTGGATTTAAAAAAGATAAAGATAGAATTCCTGAAATAGATATACTTGTGGAAGACAATGAGACTTGGGTAAATGAAGATTTTGAGACAAAAATCTTCCATATTCCTGGGCACACATCAGGTCATATTTGTTTTTATTTTCCAAAATATAAAATGGTATTTACTGGAGATACATTATTTTCACTTGGTTGTGGAAGAATATTTGAAGGAACATATGAACAAATGTTCAATTCTTTAAATAAAATAAAAAATCTTCCTTCAGATACAAAAATTTATTGTGGGCATGAATATACTCTAAAAAATTCAGAATTTTGTTTAACATATGAAAAAAATAACAAGTCTTTAGAAAAAAAAATTTTTGAAATTAAGGAAAAACTAAAAAAAAATATACCTACAATCCCATCTACAATTGAGGAAGAATTGGCTTGTAATATTTTTTTAAGAGCGAAAAATTTAGAAGATTTTTCAAAATTAAGAGATTTAAAGGATAATTTTTAACTTATTGAACTTGACTAAAAAAAGTCTAGAACTATATTTCCTCTTATAAAAATTAAGGATTCAAAATGTCTTTTGCAGTAATACAAACAGGTGGAAAACAATACAAAGTTAAAGCTAGCGATATATTAAAAATCGAAAAACTTAAAGATGGTAAGGCTGAAAGTAAAATTGAATTTAATGAAATTCTTGCATACGGAGATGATAAAACATTAGAAGTTGGTTCTCCGCTTGTTAAGGGTGCAAAAGTGGAGGCAGAACTAATAAAAAATAGTAAAAATAGAACAATTTTAATATTTAAGAAAAGAAGAAGACAAAATTCCAGAAGAAAAAATGGACATAGACAACAATATTCCTTAATTAAAATAAAAAAAATTTTTTCCAAAGATGGAGCTATTCTTTCTGAAGAAAAAAAAGTAGAAAAAAAAGAAACAAAAAAAATAAAAGAAGAAAAAAGTAAGATTTAATTATGGCAACAAAAAAAGCAGGTGGATCATCAAGAAACGGACGTGATAGTGCTGGTCGTAGACTTGGAGTAAAGAAATACGGTGGTCAATATGTTGTACCAGGTAATATAATTGTAAGACAAAGAGGTACAAAAATTTTTCCAGGGGAACACGTTGGTATCGGTAAGGATCATTCTATATTTGCAAAAGTAGAAGGCAAAGTAGAATTTAAGAAAACTAAATCTGATAGAACATTTGTTTCTGTAAAACCCAATTAATAAATACAACTTAATAATCAAAGAGGTTGTATTATGAAATTTTTAGATCAAGTAAAAATATTTATTAAAGCTGGTGATGGCGGTTCAGGATCGCCTAGCTTTAGAAGAGAAAAATTTATTGAATTTGGTGGACCTGATGGAGGCGATGGTGGCAAAGGAGGCTCTATAATTTTAAAATCAGAAAGAAATCTAAACACTTTAATTGATTTTAGATATCAGCAACATTTTAAATCTGAGAGAGGTGGTGATGGAAAAGGAAAAAATCAAACAGGTAAAGGAGGAAAAACTTTATATCTTAAAGTTCCAGTTGGCACTCAGGTATTTGAAGAGGATAATAAAACTTTAATTTTCGATTTTAAAAAAGAGAATGAAGAATTTGTAGTAGCAATTGGAGGTAAGGGAGGATTTGGAAATACTAAATTTAAATCTTCAACAAATAGAGCACCAAAAAAATTTACTAAAGGAACTAAAGGTGAAGAATTTTGGATATGGCTCCAATTAAAGACTATTGCGGATATAGGAATAATAGGTTTACCAAATGCAGGAAAATCAAGTTTGTTAGCTGCAATAACTAGCGCAAGACCAAAAATTGCAAATTATAAATTTACAACTTTAAATCCAAATCTTGGGGTAGCAGTTTATGATGATAAAGAAATAACTTTAGCAGATATTCCAGGTTTAATTGAAGGAGCTCATGAAGGCATAGGATTAGGAATAAAATTCCTTAAACATATTGAAAGATGTAAATCTCTACTACACATGATTGATATTACAGAAGAAAACTTAAAAGAAGCATACAGTCAAGTTAGAAAAGAGTTAAAAAACTACAGTAAGGATTTGCTGAAAAAAGATGAAATTGTTGTATTAAATAAAACTGATCTTCTAGAAGAGAAAGAGGTAAAAAAAATTAAATATGATTTTTTAAAAAGATATAAAGTAGAATTGGTTACTATTTCTACTTTAGATAAAAAATCAATTTCAAAAATAAAATCAAAATTAACTAAGTATGTATCTTAAAAAATCAAAAACAATTGTTATAAAAATAGGATCTTCAATATTAATTGATAAAGACAAAAAAATAAGAAAAAAATGGCTTAGTGAATTCACAAAAGATATCAATGATTTACTAAAACAAAAAAAAAATGTAATTTTAGTTTGCTCAGGTGCAATAGCTTTAGGTTGTAAAAAATTAAATCTAAGTAAACAAAGATTAAAGATTGATAAAAGCCAGGCCATAGCTTCTATAGGTCAGATTGAGTTAATGAATCTTTTAAATAAGACATTTAGTTCAAAAAAAATTAATCTTTCACAAATTTTATTAACTTTGGAAGATACTGAAAAAAGAAGAAGGGCAATAAATGCCAAAAGAACTCTAGAAAATTTATTTGAATTAGGATTTATTCCAGTAGTAAATGAAAATGATAGTATAGCTACTACTGAAATAAAATATGGAGACAATGATAGATTAGCATCAAGAGTTGCTCAAATTTCAGGGGCTGATTGCTTAGTTTTGCTTTCTGATGTTGATGGATTATACACTCAGAATCCAAAAATATTTAAAAACTCAAAATTAATTAAAGAGATAAAAACTATAGACTCTAATATAGAAAGAGTAGCTACTAAAAGTATTAGTGAGCATGGAACTGGAGGTATGAAAACCAAAATTGAGGCTGCAAAAATTTGTCAACTTTCTGGATGCTTAATGGTAATTGCAAATGGTCTTTTGGAAAGACCAATTAAACAAATTGCAGAAAAAAATAAATGTACATGGTTTTTACCTAAAGTTTCAAAATTAGATGCAAGAAAAAAATGGATTATTAGTTCTATATCCCCTAAAGGAGATTTAATAATCGATGATGGAGCTATCATTGCTTTAAAGAAAGGTAAAAGCTTATTAGCGGCTGGAATTAAAAAAGTTAATGGAAATTTCACTAAAGGTGACCATATAAAAATATTAGATAAAAATTTGAAGGAATATGCAAGAGGCTTAAGTTCATTTTCTTCAGATGAAATTCATAAAATTCAAGGACAACATTCAAACAAAATTAGTGAGCTTTTAGGTTATATTTCAAAATCGGAAGTAGTTCATAAAGATGATATGGTGGAAATATAAATGTCTAAAGATTTAATAAAATTAGGAGTAAATGCAAAAAAAGCTTCAAAAATAAAGATTGATAGTAAAATTAAAAATAAAGTTTTAAATAAATTTCTACAATTAATTAATAAAAATAAAAAAATAATTATTAAAGAAAATAACAAAGATATTAATTTTGCAAAGAAAAATGGTCTTAAGGAAAATCTAATTGAAAGGCTTAAATTAAACGAAAAAAAATTAGAGGGAATACAAGCCTCAATTAATAGAATAATTAAATTAAGTGATCCAGTAGATAGAACGATTGATAAATGGAAAAGGCCAAATGGATTATTTATAAAAAAAATTTCTACACCAATTGGTGTTATTGGAATAATTTACGAAAGTAGACCTAATGTTACATCTGATGTATCAAGTTTATGTTTTAAATCAGGGAATGTTGTTATTTTAAGAGGAGGATCTGAGGCTTATAATTCAAATATAACAATTGCAAATTTATTTAGGTATGCATTAAAATCAAATAATGTTGATCAAAACTATGTACAAATTGTTAAAAATAAAAATAGAAAATCAGTAAATTTTATGTTGTCTAGAATGGAAAAATTTATAGATATTATTATTCCAAGAGGGGGCAAAGGATTAGTCAAAAAAGTTCAGGATCTGTCATCAGTTCCAATAATCGGACATTTAGAAGGAATTTGTCATACATATATAGATAAAGATGCCGATCTAAATATGGCTATAAAAATTATTCATAATGCAAAGTTAAGAAATACAAGTATATGCGGAGCAACAGAAACAATATTGATGCATAAAAAAATAATAAAAAAATTTTGTAATCCTGTTCTTGGTAATTTAGAAAAAAATAATTGTGAGATATTTGGAGATAACTTTATTAGAAAAAACTTTCACGGTAAGTCTAAATTAGCCAATAAAAAAAATTGGTCAACTGAATATTTGTCAGCAAAAGTATCTGTTAAAACAGTGAGTAATATTTTAGAAGCTATTAATCATATTAATAAATATGGAACAATGCACACTGATAGCATAATTACAAAAAATAAAAAAAGTGCAAATATCTTTTTAAAAAATATAAAAAGTTCAATTGCAATGCATAACACTTCAACTCAGTTTGCTGATGGTGGTGAGTTTGGATTTGGAGGTGAAGTTGGAATATCAACAAATAAACTTCCACCTAGAGGTCCAGTTGGTTTAAATCAATTAGTTTCATACAAATATGAAGTTCTAGGAAAAGGACAAGTAAGAAATTAAATTGAAAATAAATAAAAATAAAAAAATAGGAATTCTTGGTGGATCATTTGATCCTTCTCATAGAGGTCATATTAAAATTTCTTTAGAGGCTAAAAAAAAATTTAAAATTAATAAGGTAATTTGGGTAGTTACAAAAAAAAATCCATTTAAATTGAAAAGCCTATTTAGTGTTAAAAAAAGAATCAGTTTCGCAAAAAAAATAACAAAAAAATATAATTTTATATCAGTTGCATTTTATGAAGATAAAATAAGATCTAATAAAACTATTGATCTTATAAATTATGTTAAGAAAAAAAATAAAAAATCTGAAATATATTTTTTGATGGGAGCTGATAACTTAATTTCATTTCACAAATGGCATAAATGGAAAATAATTTCATCAAAATGTAATATATTAGTTTTCGACAGAACAAACTATAAGTCAAAATCACTTAAATCTTTAGCTTTTAAAACACTTAATAATAATGGATTAGAGTTTGTAAAATTTAAAAAAATAAATATTTCGTCTTCTAAATTAAGAAAAATTTGATAAAATTTGTTAACTAATGGATAAAATATCGAATCTAAAAAACATAATTATAAAAACTTTAGATTCGAATAAAGCCGAAGATATTGTGTCCATAGACCTTAAAAATAAATCTTCAATGGCAGATCATATGATTATAGCAAGTGGAAATTCATCAAGGCATATTCAAGCATTATCTGAACAAGTTTTGGAAAAGTTTAAAAATAATGGTGTTAGAAATTGTAAGATAGAAGGTCAAGATAGCAATGATTGGAAACTAATTGATGGAATAGATTTAATAGTACATATATTTAATCCAGAAAAAAGAAAATTTTATGAACTAGAAAAAATGTGGTCAGAATTAATCCCTAAAGAAAAAATTATTATATGAATAAAAAATTTATACTTACACTTATATTAATATTTTTTTTCATTTCTTCTAAATTAAGTTTTGCTGCAAATGATGAAGATATCTATGACAAAATAGATTTATTTGGAGAAGTTTTAGAAAAAATTAAAAAGGACTATGTTGAAGAAGTAAATCAAAGTGATGCCTTGGATGCTGCGATCAATGGTGTTTTGCAATCTTTAGACCCTTATTCAGCGTATATGTCTCCAGAAATATTTAAAGAAATGGAAACTGAAACAAGTGGTGAGTTTGGAGGCTTAGGGATAGAAGTTAGTATGGAATTTGGTGTTGTTAAAGTTATAACTCCTATGGATAATTCCCCAGCAGAAAAAGAAGGAGTAAAAGCCGGTGACTATATTGTAAAAATAAATGGAGTACAGGTTCAGGGGAAAACCTTATCTGAAGCAGTAGAGCTTATGAGGGGTCCAATTGGAACAAAATTAGAAATAACAGTTAGAAGAAAAGGAGTAAAAAAAGCGTTAATTTTTGAAATTACGAGAGAAGTTATTGAAGTTAAATCTGTTAAGTCAAAAATAATTGATAATAATATTGGATATATAAGATTAACTTCTTTTAATGAAAATAGCTCTTCTCAAATAAGAAGTAAAATTAAAGAATTCAAAAAAAATGAAGTAAAAAAATATGTTCTTGATTTAAGAAACAATCCTGGTGGCCTTCTTTCACAAGCAGTTAAAATATCAGATTTTTTTTTAGACAATGGTGAAATTGTATCTACAAAAAGTAGGAAATCTTACGAAAATAGAAAATATTTTGCAAAAAAAGGAGATTTAATTGATGGAGAAACTTTAATAGTTTTAATTAACAATGGATCTGCGTCTGCATCTGAAATTGTAGCGGGTGCTCTCAAAGACCATAAAAGAGCAATTGTAATTGGAGAAAATTCATATGGAAAAGGATCAGTTCAGTCAATTATACCTTTAAAAAATAAGGGAGCAATAAGATTAACTATT
The DNA here is from genome assembly GCA_902569615.1 of uncultured Pelagibacteraceae bacterium. Classification (GTDB taxonomy): domain Bacteria; phylum Pseudomonadota; class Alphaproteobacteria; order Pelagibacterales; family Pelagibacteraceae; genus Pelagibacter. The sequence goes on from CACFUX010000001.1 coordinate 73,547, forward strand.
TCTAAATATTATTTACCTTCTGGAGAATCAATTTCTGGCACTGGAATAACACCAGATATTGAAATTGTAGAAAATTCTGAAGAATTTAGAATTAATACAGAAACTGATAATCAATTAAACTTTGCTGTAAAATTGCTTAACGGCTAAAAATAAATGAAAAAAAATTTTTCAAAATTACCTTTGAGAAAAGGCGTGGGGGTAGTTGTATTAAATAAAGAAAATAAAATATTTGTTGCAAAAAGAATTGATAATCCAAAGAATTTTTGGCAAATGCCTCAGGGTGGTGTTGACGAAAATGAAGATTATTTATCTGCTGCATTTAGAGAATTAAAAGAGGAAACAAGTATTCAAAGTGTAGAATTAATAAAAGAAATAGATGATATGACTATTTACGAATTACCTGATCATCTACTTGGAATTATTTGGAAAGGTAGATATAGAGGACAAAAACAGAAGTGGTTTTTAATGAAGTTTAATGGGAAAGATAGCGAAATCAATTTAAATACTGCTCATCCAGAGTTTTTGGATTGGAAATGGATTGAAATAAATAAAATTACTGAAACAGTAGTTAAATTTAAACTTAATGTTTATAAAAAAATTCAGGAAGAAGTAAAAAAAATACTAATTTAGTTGCAAAGATTTTAAAACTTCAATTTTTTGATCAATTAAATATCTTTTCTGGTCATCTATATTATCTAAGCCAGACTCTTTTTCAGTATCTTTAAGTATTTGTTCTATTTTATTTCTATCAAGATCAGAAACATTATAGATTGAACTAGTCAAAATAGATAGGCTGTTATCTTTAAATTCAACTATGCCATCCTCTAAGAAATAATTATTTTCTTCAGATTTAGAATAAACTTTTACTATTCCGGGCTTTAAAAATGAAATAATAGAAATGTGATCTTTTAATATCCCCATTTCTCCTTCAAATGCAGGCACAACTACTTGGGTAACGTCTTCTTTTAATAGAAATGATTTTTCTGGGTTTACTATCTCAATTTTAAATTCTTCACTCATTATGCAACATCTTTTGCCATTTTTTCGGCCTTTTCAATTGCTTCTTCTATTGTACCAACCATATAAAATGCAGCTTCTGGCAAGTGATCGTATTCGCCTTTGCAGATTGCATCAAATCCTTTAATTGTCGATTCTAGATCAACCAATTTTCCTGGTGAGCCAGTAAAAACTTCTGCAACAAAAAAAGGTTGGGATAAAAATCTCTGAATTTTTCTTGCTCTTGCAACAATTAATTTATCTTCCTCAGATAATTCATCCATACCTAAAATTGCAATAATATCTTGTAATGATTTGTATGTTTGAAGAATTTTTTGAACTTCCCTTGCTACTCTATAATGTTCATCACCAACAATTCTAGGATCAAGAATCCTTGAAGTTGAGTCAAGAGGATCTACCGCAGGATAAATTCCTAATTCAGCAATCTGCCTAGACAATACTGTTGTTGCATCTAAGTGTGCAAACGATGTTGCAGGTGCTGGATCTGTCAAGTCATCAGCTGGAACATATATCGCTTGAACTGAAGTAATAGAACCTTTATTTGTTGTAGTAATTCTTTCTTGTAAATTCCCCATGTCAGTTGCAAGAGTTGGTTGGTATCCAACTGCAGAAGGTATTCTACCTAACAATGCTGATACTTCAGATCCTGCTTGAGTAAATCTAAAAATATTATCTACGAAAAATAAAACATCCTGACCTTCTTGATCTCTAAAATACTCTGCAACAGTTAATCCAGTTAACGCAACACGTGATCTTGCTCCTGGAGGTTCATTCATTTGACCATAAACCAATGCAGCTTTTGATCCAGGCCCCTCAGGTTTAATTACACCTGATTCTATCATTTCGTGATACAGATCATTTCCTTCTCTTGTTCTTTCACCAACTCCAGCAAAAACAGAAAATCCTCCATGAGCTTTTGCAATATTATTTATCAATTCCATAATAATTACCGTTTTTCCAACTCCTGCACCTCCAAATAAACCGATTTTACCACCTTTTGCATAAGGTGCTAACAAATCTACTACTTTAATTCCTGTAACTAAAATTTCAGTTTCTGTTGATTGATCGTTAAATTCTGGTGCAGCTCTATGTATAGGCCAACTTTCTTTAGTTTTAACTTCTCCTTTTTCATCAATTGGTTCTCCTATAACATTTACAATCCTTCCCAATGTCTCTGGCCCTACAGGAACTTTAATTGGTGAAGCTGTGTCTGTAACTTCGTCTCCTCTTTTTAAACCTTCCGTTGCATCCATAGCAATCGTTCTTACACTTGATTCTCCAAGGTGTTGTGCAACTTCTAAAACTAATCTATTGCCTGCATTGCTGCATTCTAATGCTGTTAAAATTTCTGGCAACTCTCCATCAAATTTTACATCTACTACTGCTCCAATTATCTGTGTGATTTTTCCTTTTCTCATAATTATAAACTTTCTGCTCCTGATATTATTTCAATTAATTCTTTTGTAATGGCCGCTTGACGACTTCTGTTATATTGAATCGTAAGTTTGTCAACCATTTCCCCTGCATTACGTGTTGCGTTGTCCATAGCACTCATTCTTGATCCTTGTTCACTTGCTGAATTTTCTAACATTGCTTTAAAAATTTGTGTAGAAATATTTTTAGGTAACAAATTACTTAGAATTTCATCTTCATCTGGCTCAAATTCATAAGAATTATTTAAATCAGTTTCTTTTTCTTCCTTTGATTTTAATGGTATAACCTGTTGTTCTTGTGGTATTTGCGTAATAACATTTTTAAATTGATTATAAAATATTGTACAAACATCAAATTCTTTTTTTTCAAATCTATCAATAATAATTTTTCCTACTTTATCAGCATCAAAATAATTTACATTTTTAGACTCTTTAAATGAAATTTTTTCAATTATATTTTCCATGTATTGTCTCTTTAATTGGTCATAACCTTTTGATCCAACAGTTATAATTTTTAACGTTTTGTTCTCTTTCAAAATTTTTTGGAAAAAAAGTTTTGCTTTTTTAATAATATTTGTATTAAAACCTCCACACAAACCTCTATCGGATGTCATAACAATGCATAAATGAATTTTTTCTTCACCTGTTCCCGTAAGAAGCTTAGGTGCATTTTCTTTATCAGATATACCACTCGAAAGATTGAGAATAATATTATTCATTTTTTCTGAGTAAGGCCTTCCTTTTTCTGCACTCTCTTGTGCTCTTCTCAATTTTGCTGCAGCAACCATTTTCATTGCTTTTGTAATTTTTTGTGTAGATTTAACACTAGAAATTCTTTTTTTTAAATCGTCTAAACTAGCCATATTTTAAGAGTTAAAATTCTTTTTAAGTTCTTTAATAGTTTCTACTAACAAATTTTCAGTATCTTCTTCTAACTTTCCAGATTTAGAGATTGACTCCAAAATTTCTGGTTTTTCAGATTTACATTTTTCAATAATCTTTGTCTCAAATGAAGAAATATCTTTTAAATCTAAATCATCTAAGTATCCTTTAACACCACAGAAAACTGAAATTACTTGTTCTGCTACTGTCATTGGAGAATATTGTTTTTGTTTTAAAAGTTCAGTTAACTTTGATCCTCGATTTAACAGTTTTTGAGTAGAAGCGTCTAAATCTGATCCAAATTGAGCAAAAGCTGCCATTTCTCTATATTGAGCTAGTTCTAATTTCATTGAGCCAGAAACTTTTTTCATCGCTTTTGTTTGAGCTGATGAACCAACCCTTGATACAGATAGACCAACGTTTATCGCAGGCCTAATTCCTTGGTTAAATAGATTTGTTTCAAGAAATATTTGTCCATCAGTAATAGAGATTACATTTGTTGGAATAAAAGCAGAAACATCGCCACCTTGTGTTTCAATTATTGGAAGTGCTGTTAGAGAACCACCTCCATGCTCATCACTTAGTTTAGCTGCTCTTTCTAATAATCTGCTGTGTAAATAAAAAACGTCACCAGGATAAGCTTCTCTTCCTGGAGGTCTTCTTAGCAATAATGACATTTGTCTATATGCAACTGCTTGCTTAGATAGATCGTCATAAATAATCAAAGCATGCATTCCATTATCTCGAAAGTATTCTCCCATAGCACATCCAGTATAGGGAGCTAAAAATTGAAGTGGCGCTGCATCTGAAGCTGTTGCAGCAACTATTGTTGTATATTCCATTGCTCCAGCTTCTTCTAATGATTTTTCTATTTGTCTTACTGTAGATCTTTTTTGACCAATTGCTACATATATACAATACAGTTTTTGTTTTTCATCATTCGACTCATTAATTTTTTTCTGATTAATTATAGTATCAATTGCAACTGCAGTTTTCCCTGTTTGTCTGTCTCCAATAATTAGTTCTCTTTGTCCTCTGCCAATTGGGACTAAACTATCAACAGATTTTAATCCTGATTGCATTGGTTCATTTACAGATTTTCTTGGAATTATACCTGGAGCTTTTACTTCAACTCTACTTCTTTTAATTCCTTTATCTAAAGCACCTTTGCCATCTATTGGGTTGCCTAATCCATCAACAACTCTTCCCAATAATTCTTTACCAACAGGAGTATCTACTATTGCACCAGTTCTTTTTACTGTATCGCCTTCCTTCACGGCTCTATCGTCACCAAAAATTACAACACCAACGTTGTCACTTTCTAAGTTTAAGGCCATTCCTTTTGAGCCATCTGAAAATTCAACCATCTCTCCTGCTTGAACATTGTCTAGACCGTATATTCTTGCTATTCCATCTCCAACAGATAAAACTTGTCCAACTTCAGTAACTTCTGCTTTGTCACCAAATTTTTTAATTTGTTCTTTTAATATTTTTGTTACTTCTGAAGGATTTATTTCCATTAAGCCTCTATCATTTTATTTTCAATTTTTTGTAATTTATTTTTAATAGAGGTATCAATCATAACACTTTCTACCTGCATAATTAATCCACCTATTAAGTCTGGATCATAGTTATAATTTAGTTTAACTTTCGATCCAAAATTTTGTGATAACTCATTTTTTATTTTAATTATTTGATTTTCATTTAGCTCTTTAGCTACAATTAATTTTGCAGAAATTTCACCACGGTTTTTTGAACAAATATTAATAAAATCTTTTAAAATTTTTTCAACATAAAAAAATCTTCTTTTCATTACCAAAAAATTTAAAAATTTTTTTAATAATTTATTTAAGTTAAATTTTTCAAAAATAATACTTATAACATTCAATTGATCTTCTTGTTTGTTTGTAGGGTCTTTAATTAAAGAATTAAAATCTTCACTTTGAGAAATAAGTTTGATAATTGAATTGACATCACCCTCTAGCTTCTCTAAATTTTTTTCTTCGGATCCAAGTTCATAGAGTGCTTGGGAATAGCTCTTTGCAGATGCTTCGGAAAAACTATTTTTGTTACTCAATTTGTATCCTTATTATGAAGTTTTATAAAAGTTGAAATTAATTAACACATGAAATTAATCTCTTCAAGCGACACATTGATCAAAAAGCTTTATTTTAGTGGCTTAATTAAAGCTTATTGGATCAACATCAACTGCTAGTTTTATTTCTTTCTGATTTTTGAAGTTATTTAAAATTTCAGAAAGAGTTTTTTGTATTTTATCTGACTTTTTTGACCTTATTAAAATTCTATATCTAAAATATTTATTTATTTTAAATATTGGAGCAACAACAGGTCCTAGTATTCTCGCACTTAAATTTTTATCTAATTTTTTCTTTAAATTATTTGAAAATGTTTCAATTTTTTTTTCGTTTTTTCCACTTAATATAATAGATATAAATCTTTCATATGGAGGAAGATTATTTTTTTTTCTTATTTCTAACTCTTTTTCTAAAAATATATCAGGATTAATATTTGTTATTTGAGATATCATATTAGATTTAATATTATAAGTTTGAAAATATACAGTTGCGGGCTTTCCTGCTCTTCCAGCTCTTCCTGACAATTGATGATATAATTGTAAATTTTTTTCTGCACCCCTTAAATCATATCCATTTAAAGTTAAATCGATATCTAAAACTACTATACAATTTAAATTTGGAAAGTGAAATCCTTTTGAGATAAGTTGAGTACCTACCATAATTTGAATTTTATTATTAATTATTTTTTCTAAAATATCTGATGAAGACTTTTTATTCATTGTATCGCTTGAAAAAATAATAATTTGTTTATCTTTAAAAATCTTTTTTACTTCTTCATGAATTCTTTCTACTCCGGGTCCACTAAATGTGTATTCACAGTTTTGATTATCATTACATTTTCTATTCAAGTTTGTTTTATAACCACAATAGTGACAAATTAAATTATTTTTTTTTTTATGATAAACTAGGTTTATTGTACAATTTGGGCAGGTATGAACTTTTAAACATTTTTTACAAAGGGCATACGGAGCAAATCCTCTTCTGTTTACAAAAAAAAGAACTTGGTCATTTTTACTTAAATGATATTTAACTTTTTTAATTATTACTTCAGAAATCCATGAATTATTTTCAAGATTATTTTTATTTAAATCTATAACCTCGTGATTTGGAAGTTTTGCATCCAAATATCTTTTATATAATCTTGAAAGAAAGTATTTACCTTTTTTAATATTTTCGAATGTTTCAAGAGATGGAACGGCAGTCACTAGATTAACTGGTATATTTTCGAATGAAGCTCGAGAGATTGCCATATCTCTTGCATTATAAATTACTCCTTCATCTTGTTTATAAGATTGATCATGTTCTTCATCTACAACTATAATTCCTAAATTTAAAAATGGTAAA
>CACFUX010000002.1 GCA_902569615.1 uncultured Pelagibacteraceae bacterium
ATGAGTGCAGTTGCAGGAAGAATGTCTGTTCAAGCAGGAGCACATTGTTTAGAGAAGAATCAAAAAGGTAGAGGTTTATTATTAGGAGGTGCACCAGGTGTTGAAGGTGGGACAGTAGTTATACTTGGTGGAGGAGTTGTTGGTGAAAATGCAGCAATCATCGCAACAGGAATGAAAGCAAAAGTTCATGTAGTAGATAAATCTGAGTCAAGACTAAAAGAATTAACAAAAATGTTTGGTGATAGTATCATTCCCCAACAAAGTGATAAAACAGACTTAAAAAAACTTATTTCTGAGGCTGATCTTTTAGTCGGTGGAGTTTTGATACCTGGTGCCGAAGCTCCAAAACTAGTAACAAAAGATATGTTAAAATTAATGAAAAGAGGATCGGTAATTGTAGATGTTGCAATAGATCAAGGAGGGTGCGTTGAGACAAGCAAACCAACAACGCATGCAGACCCAACTTATATTGTTGATGATATTGTTCACTATTGTGTCGCAAATATGCCAGGTGGAGTTCCTAGAACATCAACTATTGCGTTAAATAAAGCAACTCTTCCTTTTTTAAATAGACTTGCATCAAATGGATATCAAAAAGCTTTAAAAGAAGACAAAAATTTCCTTGAAGGATTGAATGTTTATAAAGGCCAGGTAACTTACAAAGCAGTTGCTGATGTATTTGGTCACTCTTTTGTTCCTCCTATAGAAGCATTAAAATAATAAAAATGAATAAAGAACTGCCAGGCGGTGTAAAAGTTGTAGTTATTGGTGGAGGTGTTACAGGCTGCTCAACAGCATATCATTTAGCAAAATTTGGATGGAAAGATACAATTTTACTTGAAAGAGATCAATTAACCTCAGGAACAACTTGGCATGCAGCTGGTTTGGTAAGCCAATTAGGTCCTTCAGCAGGAATAACAAAAATAAGAAAATATTCACTAGAACTTTATAAAAAACTTGAGAAAGAAATAGATTTTTCAAGTGGACTTAAACTAAATGGAGCTTTGTCTATTGCAACTACACAGGGTAGATGGCAAGAACTTAAAAGACAAGCAACCACTGCACAGTTATACGATGTAAATGTTGAGGTACTCAATATTGATCAAATTAAAAAAATATACCCAATTATTAATGAGCAAAATATTTTAGGTGGAATTTTCATGCCAGGAGATGGTCAAGCTGACCCGATAGGAGTAACAAATTTATTAGCAAAAGCAGCAAGAAAAGAAGGAGTTAAAATATTTGAAAAATCTCCAGTTGAAAAAATATTAAAAAAGAATGGAAAAGTATTTGGAGTAATAGTTGATGGAAAAAACTATTGAATGTGAATATATAGTTCTAGCAACAGGAATGTGGTCCAGACAAATAGGAGAAGACACAGGTTTTAGCATTCCCTTATATCCTGCAGAACATTTTTATGTAATAACAGAAGGAATTAATGAAATACCCAAAAATATTCCAGTTCTAAGAGATTTTGATGACCGTTTGTATTTAAAAGAAGATGCAGGAAAAATGCTAATTGGAATATTTGAAGGAAAATCTATTCCAGCTTTCAATAAAACAAACAGAGTTCCAGATGATTTTTCATATGGTGAGTTCCCTGAGAATTTTGAGCATTTTGAGTCATTCTTAGAAGCAGCATTAAAAAGAGTCCCAATTTTAGAAAAAGCAGGAATAAGAAAATTTTTTTCAGGACCAGAGTCGTTTACTCCAGATACAAATACCCTTTTGGGAGAAGTACCAGGTTTAAAAAATTTATTTGCATGCTGTGGATTAAATAGTATTGGAATTGGAAGTGGAGGAGGTGTTGGAAAAGTTACTGCTGAATGGATAATGAATGGTCATATAAATGAAGATTTATTTATTTACGATATTAAAAGATTTCAAAATTTTCATTCAGAAGTCAATTTTATTAAAGAAAGAATTACCGAAACATTAGGAGATCTTTATGGAATGCATTGGCCATTTAAACAACATAAAACATCAAGAAATCAAAAATTAGTTCCTTACCATGAAGAATTAAAAAAAGCCGGAGCATGTTTTGGAGTTTCAGGTGGCTATGAAAGACCAATGTGGTTTGCATTAGATGGTGAAAAAGCAGAATATGAATATTCTTACAATTATCAAAACTGGTTCCCGTCAGCTAAATATGAAACAAAAAATACAAGAGAAAATGTTGGTTTATTTGATTTAACACCTTTTTCCAAATATGACTTAAAAGGAAATACAGTACACGAAGAGCTTCAAAAAATTTGTACAGCAAATATTAAAAATGAAGCAGGTAAATGTACTTATACACAAATGTTAAATAAAGACGGTGGAATAGAAGCAGATTTGACAGTTGTTTGTTTAGATGAAAATTATTTTAGAGTAATAACAGCTGCTGCAAATAGAGAACACGATAAATTTCATATTAACAAACATTTATCTAAAGAAGTAAAATTAATTGATGTTACTGACAATTTTTGTGTTCTTGGTTTGTTTGGCCCCAAAAGCAGAGATTTAATGAAAGAACTAAGCAATGATGATTATTCTAATGAAAATTTTAAATTTGGAACTGCTAAATATATTACTGTTAATAGTATTAAATTATGGGCACAGAGATTATCTTATGTGGGTGAACTTGGTTATGAGCTTTTTGTAAAAAAAGATGATGCAAAAAAAATTTATAATATAATTTTTGAAAAAGGAAAAAAATATAAATTAAGTAACTGTGGTATGCATGCAATGGATATCATGAGAATGGAAACTGGTTTTTTGCACTGGGGACATGATATTTCACCAGAGGAAAATCAATACGAGGCAGGATTAAATTTTGCAATTAGTCATAAAAAAAATATAGATTTCATCGGTAAAAAATCTTTAATTAAATTGAGAGATGCAAAACACAAAAAAAAATTTTTAATGTTTACTCTTAATCAAAGCAAACCAGGTGAACCTCTGATGCTTCATGATGAACCTATATATATTGATGGAAAAATTGCTGGAAGAACTACTTCTGCAAACTACTCTTTCAATTTTAATAAAAATTTGGCTTTTGGATACATTAATACTGATGAGGATTTAGAAACAATTAAAAGTAAGTCAGTAGAAATCGAAATAGAAAAAGTAAAATATAATGCAGAAATTTTAACCAAACCTCTTAATAAAAAAGATTTCAAAAATTTGTAAATTAGAATAGTTCTAGGCTCTTATTTGTAACCCAAATTGGACAAGTACTTCTTGTTCAATTTTATATTATGTGGTTAAATATTGATTATATGAGTGGAGAGCAAATAACAAATAACTCAGTTGAGACCCAAAATTTGGAAGGTGAGCTTCACTCATCAAAAGCTTCTTCAAAAAAACGAGTAGATATAAACGTTCTTCTAAACAAAGTTAGATCAGCACAAAAAAAAGAAAAAAGAGAATCAACAATTTTCTTTAGTTTAGTAGCAGTAGTAATAGTTATTACTGGTGTAATAGTTTCAATTTAAGAGAAAAAAATAATATTATTAATTCTTGAAATTATAGTACTTAGGTTTTTTATATTAATTAATCTTTGTTTATTTAAATCAGTAAATATTTTTCCTTGCAAAATATAATAAAGATTGTTTTTATCTTTATATATATCTTTTTGTTTTAATAATATTTTTAACTTTCTAATTACTGTTGGTCTGGGAATTCCTGTAAGGTCACTAATTGACATTGCATTTATTCCTTTTTTATCTCCAACTTCTAAAACTTGATCTATCCATTCTTTTTGATAGTGAGATTTCTTATCAGATTTTTTCATAAACATTATTTGGTTATAAAGCAAGGTTCCAAAAATAAAGAACATTTCCATATCATTATTAACTAGTGCTTTTCTTGTAAGAAGATATTTTATTTGATAATCTAAAAAGATTGCTAAAATTTGAGTAAATCTTTCTTTAATTTTTTTAATAAAAAAATCTTTTTTATAGTAATTTTTTACACTTTGTTCTTTAACTAATAAATATGAAACATATTGTAAAATTTTTGAGAATGAACCTATTGTATTTTCTGGTTTTTGAAGAAGACCTGCCTTTAAAGTTACAGTAATAGATTTTTTATTCTTTATTAATATTCCATCTTCGACTAACTCTAAAATCTTTCTTCTTGTAGTTTCTTTAGACAGTCTAAGTTCTTGTGAGATTTGTATTATATTAATTTTTTCTAAATTGAATCTAGGATTCAAATAAAATTGGTTTAGAGATTTAACTTTAAATATTTCATTAAGCCCAACAAAATTCTCTTTATATAAATATACTATGATATTATATTTATCTAAATCTTTTAAAGCCTCATAAGCTTGTTGAAGCCAAGAAAATTGAAATTCGACAAATAAATAATGTATAGAGTCATAATTATCACAATATGCGGTATAAACTTTATCCTCGGGAACTTTTGTTGGAATTAATGTATCTATATTTTGTTTTTCCATTACCAATATTATTTTTTAAAAAAACAAATAGCAAATATTTTTTGAAATAAACTTTTTATTTAGAAAAGGTATCGTTAAATTGATTGCTTACTCTTACAAAAGTAGTACATTTACTAAGTTGTTTTAGAGATGGAGCACCTACATATGTACAGCTACTTCTAACACCGCCCAATATATTTAAAATGGTATCATTTATTTTTCCTCTATATTTTACTCTAACCGTTCTTCCTTCGCTGCTTCTATAATCTGATAATCCACCATAATGTTTTTTGTTAGCAACATCAGAACTTGAACCATAAAACTCTATAAATTTTGATCCATTAGATTTTACCAATTTGCCTTTACCTTCATCATGACCTGCCAACATTCCACCAAGCATAACAAAATCTGCTCCACCACCAAAACCTTTTGCTACATCACCTGGGCATGTACATCCGCCATCTGCAATTATATGTGCTCCTAATCCATGAGCGGCATCAGCACATTCAATCACAGCACTTAATTGTGGGTAGCCTACACCTGTTTGAATTCTTGTTGTACAAACACTCCCTGGACCAATACCTACTTTTACTATATCTGCTCCACTTAAAACCAATTCTTGAGTCATATCTGCTGTAACAACATTACCTGCGATAATTGTTTTAGTTGGGAATTTATCTCTGACTGATTTAATAAAACTGGTAAAATGCTCTGAATATCCATTTGCAACATCTATACAAATGAATTTAAAAAAACTGAATTCTTTCATTATTTTATCTAGATTGTCAAAATCCTCTTTTTTAATACCAATACTAAGCGCAATGTTTTGATACATAGATTTAATTTTTTTAAATTGTTTTAACTTTTTAACGTCATGCTGTTTTGTTAAACAAGTAATCATTTTGAATTCATTTAATTTTTCGGCAATACCAAGTTCACCCACACCATCCATGTTTGCTGCCATGATCGGTATTCCTGACCATTCATTTTTACTGTGCTTAAATCTATATGTCCTAAGAAGGTTTACATCTTTTCTACTTTTAAGGGTGCTTCTCTTAGGCCTAAATAATACGTCAGAGTAGTCTAGTTTTAATTCTTCTTCAATTCTCATCGATCATGAAACTATCTACGAAAAACATTATTTCAATTGAATTCTACCTTGTGGATAAGTATTGAAACAAAATATAAAACTATTATAAATCAACAGAAATAAGTGGCGGGGTAGCTCAGTTGGTTAGAGCGCGGGACTCATAAGCCCGAGGTCAGTGGTTCGATCCCACTTCCCGCTACCAAATGAATATTTTTATCTAATAATTTTTTTAAGTTTAGCTAAATTCATAGTTTGATTTAAAGGTTGATTAATCTTCTTTTTAGCAATTATTTTTCTGACGTTTGAATTATATTTTTTTGCAAATGTATAAACTGATTGAGATTTGCCACCTACATTTATTATACCTTTTTTATTTAGTAGTTTTGGAAGAATTTTGACTAAATCTTCATGAAACATAAAGTTACTTTTAAGATTTGAATATCCTTTTTTATGTACAAAAGGTTTTTCTGTCATTGTTATTCTTAAAATTAATGAGTTCTTATACATATTAACTGCACATTCGCCACCGAGTTTAGATAAACCATAATTATTAAATGGTTTAACAGGATCTGATTCTGAATAGTTCCCCTTTAAACCTGGATAAACATATCCTGTAGAAAAATAAATTAATTTTATATTATATTTTTTGCATATTTTTGTAACGTTACAAGTTCCAATAATATTTAAATCTATACTTTTTTGAATACTTGTATCATGAATCTTCATTGGTCTTGATAGCGCTGCGGAGTGAATTATTATTTTTGGTTTTATTTTTTTTACAATTTTTTCAATAGAATTTAAATTAAGAATATTACACTGTTTCTTTGTTGCAAAAAATAAATTTAAATTTCTAGATTTTTTTTTTAAAACTTGAGCGAATCTTCCTTCTCCACCAGTAATAAGAATTTTATTTTTCACAAATTAATTTTTCTTTTAAATTTTTCAAAAGATTGCGCATTTTTATCTTTCTTTGAAATTATAGGTTTTTTCACCGGCCAACTAATTTTTAATTTTTTATCATTATATCTTATTGAAGATTCACTGCCTGCATGTCTATATTTTGTGCAACTGTAAATAACATAATTTTCTTTATCTAATGAGCAAAACCCATGGGCAAATCCAGGGGGTATAAAAATTGATTTACCGTTTTTTTCACTAAGTATACATTTAAAAACTTTTCCAAATGTTTTTGAATTTTTTCTTAAATCTAAAGCAACATCAAAAATTCTTCCTTTAAGAACAGTTACAAATTTTCCTTGAGGTTTTTTAAGCTGAATATGCAAACCCCTTATAACATTTTTTTTTGAAAAGGACATGACTGTAAATGGAAATTTTTTTTTTAAATTTTTTTCCAATAGTAATTCTTTAAAATATCCTCTTTTATCCTTAAAAGATATATTTTGAAATAAAACTAAATCTTTAAATTTTGTTTTTAAAATCATTTAAGATATTAGTTTTTTAAGATAATTTGAATAGTTACATTTACCATAAAACTTAATTGACTCTTTAATGTGCTTTTTGGAAATCCATCTATTATTTAAGGCAATTTCTTCCAAGCACGCTATTTTAAATCCTTGTCTATTTTCAATCGCTGAAACAAAAGAACTTGTTTTATAAAAATCATCAATAGATCCAGTATCTAACCAAGCACCTCCTCTACCGATATAATCTGCTTTTAATTGTTTTAATGATTGATATTTCTTAATAAGATCGGTTATTTCTAGCTCACCGCGTCTTGAAGGTTTAAGTTTTTTTGCATATTCACTCACTTTTTTGTCAAAAAAATATAATCCTGTAATAGCCAAATCTGAAAAAAAATTTTTAGGCTTTTCTTTAATTCCAATCACTTTATTTTTTTTATCAATTTTTGCTACACCATATGCTTCTGGTTTAGCAACCTTATGTAGTAAAATTTTTGCACCAGATTTAAGTTTTACACATGATTTTAATTTTTGTGACAAATATTGCCCGTAAAAAAAATTATCTCCCAGAATAAGAGCAACATTTTTCTTATTTATAAATTTTTCTCCTAATATAAATGCATCAGGCAAACCTTTTGGTTTTGCTTGTTCAGCATAAGATAATTTAATTCCAAGTCTTTTTCCATTAGGTAGTATTTTTTTATATTGTTCTAATTGCCCCTTATTTACTACAATTAAAATATCTTTTATTTTAGCAAGCATTAATATTGATAGTGGATAAAATATTAATGGCTTATCATAAATAGGTAAAAGTTGTTTGTTAACTGCTTTTGTTAAAGGACTCATTCGTGTTCCTTTACCTCCGGCTAATATAATTCCTTTATTAATCATAACTTACCTAATCTTTTTACTATATCTTTTTTATTTAATTTAGAAAAATAACTTTTATTATCTTTGTACCAAATTAAGGTTTTTTTAAGACCTACATTTAAATTTGTTTTAGACTTCCAACCAATTTCTTTTTTTATTTTATTGCTATTAATAGCATACCTAAAATCATGACCTGGTCTATCTGGTATGAATTTTATTTTTACTTTATTTCCTAATTTAATATGTTTTTTTGCGATCTTTAATAATTTTTTTACGATTGAAATATTATTCAAGTTAATATTTGATCCTATATTGTAAAAATTTCCAATTTTTCCTTTTCTAAAAATTTTTATTAAAGCATCACAATGATCATCAACATATATCCACTCTCTTGAATTTTTGCCTTTTCCATATATAGGAAGAGGTTTATTATTTAAAATATTATAAATTATTTTTGGTATTAACTTTTCCCCATGTTGTCTGGGCCCATAATTATTTGAACAGTTAGTAATTATTGCAGGTATTTTATATGTTCGAACATATGAGTATACTAAATGATCCGATGCTGCTTTTGATGCAGAATAAGGGGAACTGGGTATGTAAGCATCACTTTCTTTTGACCTTCCAGCTAAAACGTCTCCATAAACTTCATCAGTAGAAATATGAATCAATTTTACTTTTTTATTTTTTTTATAGTAGCTTTTGAATGCCTCGAGCAAACTATAAACACCTAAAATATTAGAACTTATAAAATTTTTCGGATCATCTATAGATCTATCTACATGTGTTTCAGCCGCTAAATTAAAAATACCAATAGGTTTAAATTTAAACAAAATTCTCTCTAATTTTTTTTTGTTTTGAATATCTAATTTAAAAAATTTATATTTTTTATTCGATATATACTCTTTTGTATTATAAAAATTAGAGGCATAGCTTACTTTATCGACGTTTATTACATAAAAGTTTTTTTCTAAAAGCTGTTTAATTAGATTACTACCAATGAAACCAAGGCCTCCAGTAACCAAAATTTTTTGCATAATTTTTTTTACAATAATATATGGTTTAAGTATAGTTCTTTATTTAAATGATTTTGAATCTTAAAAACATAACCTTTATTATTGTAAGTTATAAAAGTGACGGTGTGATTGAGGCTTGTATAAAATCTCTACCTAAAAATTCAAAAATTATAATTATAGAAAATTCCAAAAATTTTAAGATTAAAGATAAATTTAAAAACAATAGAAAAATTAAAGTAATACTCAACAATAACATAGGAATGGGTGCAGCAAATAATATTGGTTTAAAAAAAAGCAAAACACAATTTGCTTATATTTTAAATCCCGATGTTAGATTTAATAAAAGTACATTTAAAAATTTAATTAATGCTGTAAATCAAATAGATGATTTTGCAATTATATCTCCAAAAAATAGTAATTTAAAATATCCAAACTATAAAATTTCTGAAGGAAATCATATTAACAAAAATATTTTAAATGCTAAATATCTTGATGGGTTTTCAATGCTTATTAATAAAAAAAAATTTAAAAATAAATATTTTGACGAAAATTTTTTTTTATATTTAGAAAATAATGATTTATGCAAAAGAATCAAATCTCTTGGTGAAAATATTTATATTATAAAAAATTCTTCAGTTAAACATTTGGGTGCATCATCAGCTAATTCTAAATTTTCGCAAAAAATAGAATATTTAAGAAATTGGCATTGGATGTGGTCTAAATATTTTTATAACAAAAAGCATTACGGTTTTTTAGTTGCTTTATTTAGAGTAACTCCAAATTTATTGTCTTCTATTTTCAAATATTTATTCTTTTCATTCTTTATTAATGAAGAAAAAAAAATGATTTATAAAATGAGATATCTTGGAATTATTAATAGTATATTTAGTAGAAAGTCATGGATGAGAATTGAAAATATTACATAAATTTTTTTTCAAATTCTTCTTTTGATATAATTCTCATATATTTTTTGTGATTATTATAAAAATCTTTGAATTTTAGATCTTTAATATTTTTATCAATTTCTAATTTATCTGTATTTTTTTTATTTTGTATAACTGCGATACCTTGATCAACTTCACAAGTAAAGATTTCTACATTTTCCAAAGATCTCAGTTCTACTATTGCTTTCCACACATCTCCATTCCAGCTCATTCTGTATCTAGGCACTGCTTGTTTTGAAATAGAGTCAGGCAAACAATCATGTACTAAAACAATTCCATTATCATTTAAATTTTTTAATGAATTAATTATATCTTTTTTAACTTGTTGATACTCATGTAGCCCATCAATAAAAACTAAATCAAAGTTTTTATTATTACTTAAAAAAAATTGATCACTTGTTAGCTTTACATTTCCACCACTAACAGGGTCTACACCAATTTTATTTTTTATTTTTATCTTTGAAAATAATTCGTCATTATCACAACCTATTTCAAGATAGTTATTAAATACTCTTCTGCTACATAGATACTCTATCAAATTCCATCTAAAAAAATTCTCAGGGAAATTAAAGTTCAATTTTTTATTAAATCTTTCGATAAATAAGAAATGATAAATTTTATTAAATATTTTTTTGGATTTACTTAATTTTTCCATTTAAATTAGTGTCCTGGGAAGTCCATTAAATTTTCAACTTTGTAACCAGACTTTAATAGTTTTTCGCAACCACCTAAATCAAAAAGATTTATAACAAAGATAAAACCTGAAACAGAGCCTTTTGATATTTCAACTAGTTTTGCAGCAGCTTCTGCTGTTCCTCCAGTTGCAATTAAATCATCGATGATCAAAACAGAGTCATTTTCACTAATCGAATCCTTATGAACTTCAATAGTTGCAGTTCCATATTCGAGTTGAAAATCAACTGAATGTGTTTCAGCAGGCAGTTTATTTTTTTTTCTTAAAAGAATAAAAGGTTTGTTAATTAAATACGAAACTGCTGATGCAAAAACAAATCCTCTTGATTCAATAGCTGCAATTTTATCAATTTTGAATTTTTTAGTTTTTTCTACAATTTGCTCTATGCATTCTTTAAAGGCTTTTTCATTTTTAATTAATGTTGTTATGTCTCTAAAAAGAATTCCTTTTTTTGGATAGTCTTGAATTGATCTAATATAATCTTTTAAATCCATAATAAATTACGATATATAAATAAATAAATTATTTTTTTAATATGGCAAACAATAAATTAGCAATAATTGGTGGTAGCGGCTTGTATGATGTTGAGGAATTCAAAGAAAGAGAGCTGCTAGATATGAATACGCCATGGGGAAAGCCTTCTGATCAAATCTTAAAAACAAATTATAAAAATAAAGAAGTTTACTTTTTGCCAAGACATGGAAGAGGTCATTTTATAAATCCATCAAATATAAATTTTAGAGCCAATATAGATGCTCTAAAACAACTTGGCGTAACAGATATCGTATCAGTATCAGCAGTTGGTTCATTAAAAGAAGATTTACCGCCAGGAAAATTTGTTATAGTTGATCAATTTATTGATAGAACCTTTGCAAGAAAAAAAACCTTTTTTGATGATGAAATAGTAGCTCACGTTTCTATGGCTCATCCAACATCGAATGGATTAATGAATGCTTGTGAAGAGGCTATAAAAAAAGAAAATATAGAATATCAAAGAGGTGGTACTTACGTTGTTATGGAAGGACCTCAATTTTCAACATTAGCAGAGTCAAATTTGTACAGATCGTGGAAAGCAGATGTTATTGGTATGACCAACATGCCAGAAGCAAAATTAGCAAGAGAAGCTGAAATTAGATATGCATCTGTTTCAATGGTGACAGATTATGATTGTTGGCATCCTGATCACGAAAATGTAGATGTTCAACAAGTTATAAAAATTCTTTTAGGAAATGCTGCTAAAGCAAAAAATATGATTAAAAATTTAATTGAAAATTTTGAAAAACATATAGATCGAAAAGATCCTACAAATAATTGTTTAGATGTAGCAATAATTACTGCTCCTGAAAAAAGAACTCAAAAGACTAAAGATAAATTAAAAACAATAGCTGGGAGAGCTTTAAATAAGTGAATAAAAAAATTATTTTAAATGGATCTTGCAGTTGTGGAAACGTGAAATACAAAATTATAAATGAGCCTTTATTTACCCAAGCGTGTCATTGTAAAGATTGTAAAAAATCAACAGGATCTTCATTTGTCATCCACACAATGGTTCTCCCATATGAATTTCAATCAAGTGGTGACGTTGCTTCTACAGAATTACCCACAGGTAGTGGAAAAGGTGTAAATGCTTATTTTTGTAAAATTTGTGGGGTTTATGTTTTTTGTAAATATAATGTTTCTGAAGGAAGAATTGCAGTTAGAACTAAAACCCTCGAAAATCCTATAGAACCACAAGCACACATTTTTGTTAAAGATAAAGATCCATGGATAGAAATTAAAGATAAATCAATTTGCTACGACAAAATGTACGATAGGGAAAAAACATGGTCAAAGGAAAGTCTTGAGAGAATTAAATGAAAATAGAAGGAAAAGAATACCGTACAATATGGTTTGAAAACAATGTTGTAAAAATTATTGATCAAACCAAACTTCCACATCAATTTATAATTAAAGATCTTAAAACGGTAAAAGATGCGATTAGTGCTATAAAAACTATGGAAGTTAGAGGCGCGCCTTTAATAGGTGCAACTGCAGCCTATGGATTGGTTTTATCGATTATTGAAAATAATGATCAATCTTTTTTAAAAAAATCCGCAGAAGATTTAATTAATTCAAGACCAACGGCAATAAACTTAAAGTGGGCAGTTGATAGAATGTTAAATAAATTATCAGGTGTTAATAGTGACAAAATTTTAGAAATAGCATTAAAAGAATCAAAGGAAATTTGTGATGAAGATATTAATTTTTGCAAAAATATTGGACTAAATGGTCTTAAAATAATTGAAGAAATCTATAACAAAAAAAAAGATACAGTAAATATTTTAACCCATTGCAATGCTGGATGGCTTGCGACAATTAATTGGGGAACTGCAACTTCTCCAATCTATCATGCTCATAAAAAAGGTATACCAGTTCATGTATGGGCTGACGAAACTAGACCAAGAAATCAAGGAGCCAATTTAACTTCTTATGAATTAAACGAGGAACGAGTTCCAAATACAATTATTGCAGATAATACTGGTGGTATTTTAATGCAAAGAGGCGAAGTTGATATGTGCATTGTTGGAACGGACAGAACGTTAGCCAACGGAGACGTTTGTAATAAAATTGGAACTTATTTAAAAGCTTTAGCTGCCAAAGATAACAATGTCCCATTTTATGTGGCTTTACCTAGCTCAACAATTGATTGGGATATTAAAAATTACAAAGATATACCAATAGAAGAAAGAAACTCAGAAGAATTATCGCATATTGAAGGGTTGGACGAAAAAGGAAATGTAAAAAAAATTCAAATATATCCAAAAAAAAGTAAATCAATGAACTTAGCTTTTGATGTAACACCTGCAAAATATGTAACAGGTTTAATCACTGAAAAAGGAGTATGCGAAGCATCAGAAAAAGGATTAAAAAATTTATTTAAATGAATAATCTAAAAGAAAGGCAAGAAGTAATAGAGTATTCAATAAAATTGAATACTACTAACTTATCTCCATTAAGATCAGGTAATATTTCTGTTAGAGGAATAGAAAATGGTGTTGAAGGTTTTTTTATAACTCCTTCTGGTAAAAAATATGAAACATTAAAACCAGAAGACATAGTTTTTCTATCATTAAGTGAAGAGAAGGATTTTCTTTCTTGGTATAATTCTGGAAAAAATCCATCTTCAGAATGGAGATTTCATCAAGATATTTACAAACATAAAAGAACAGCGCATGCTATAGTTCATACACACTCTCCTCACGCGTCAGCTGTATCATCTCACGGAAAACCAATACCTGCTTTTCACTACATGATAGCTCTAGCAGGAGGGGATGATATAAAATGCGCAGAATACGCAACATTTGGAACAAGAGAACTTTCTCAAAATATAATTAATGCGTTAGAAAAAAGAAAAGCATGCCTGATGTCAAATCACGGTCAGGTTGCCTTTGGGTATAATTTGAAACAAGCATTTGAACTTGCACAAGAAGTAGAAAATATTTGCCAACAATATGTTATTGCTCTAAAGTTAGGAAAACCTAAGATTCTTTCTTTTGCAGAAATGGAAAAAATTTTAGACAAAGTAAAAAATTATAAAAGCGGGTAATAATATGATTAAAGTAGGGGAGCATGTTACCTTAGATATAATTGGTACAAAAAAAGAATATGATCCTTCTTTTTTTGAGGGTTTAGTTCATAAAATAGCAGATAAAGCAAAAGTAACGGTTTTAAATATTGCTAAATATAAATTTGAACCACAAGGATTTACCTTAGTAGCTTTATTAGCAGAAAGCCATATTAGCTTTCATACCTATCCAGAAAAAGAAATAATTAGTTTTGATTTTTATACTTGTGGGACAGTATCCCCTTCAATTGCTTTAGAAGTTATAAAAAAAGAAATAGAGCACAAAAGGATAATTAAAAAAGAATTAAACAGAGATACAATTTCTTTTTATCATGACACAACAAGTACGAAAGGATTAAAGAAAAATTATCTAGTAAAAGAAGTTCTAGAAGATTTTACATCTAAAGTTGGCCAACATATTGAAATACTTAATCTTGTAGAATATGGAAAATCATTATTCATTGATAATGATTTACAAGTCGCAGAAAGTGATGAGCATATTTATAGTGGAACCTTTGTAAATTCTGCATTGAAATTAAACAAAAGTAAAGATAGAGCAGCAATTATTGGTGGCGGTGATGGAGGAGTTGCACGAGAGTGTATATCTAAAGGCTTCGGTTTTATTGATTGGTATGAATTAGATCCTGAAGTTGTTGAGGTTTGTAAAAAGCATATTGGTTCTATTGGAAAAAATGCAACTGAGAAAAATTCTGTAAAATGTGTTTGGGGAGACGCTTTTGAAAGTATTAAAAAAGTTGAAGATGATGCTTATGACAAGATATTTATTGATTTAAACGATGATCAATTCTGCATTGATCTTGCAGCAAAAAATATGAGTTCATTAGTAAGAATTTTAAAACCTGATGGAGTCATAACTGCACAAGTAGGAAGCCAAGATAAGAAACCAAAGCAAGTTGATAACTGGCTAAAAGTTTTTAACAAGAACTTCGGAAATGCTACTTTAGATAGAGTTTATATCCCAAGCTTTGATAGTTCTTGGAATTTTTACTCATCAATTAACCACTAATTTTATCTTTTTTAATCTCAAATTTTGTGGAATAATGTATTTTAATTAATATTAATTATAGGGGAAAACAATGAAATTGAAAAAAATTATATTAAGCATGTTTGCTTCAATATTTCTTTTTAGTTCAACTCTATCAGCAGATACAATTAGAATTGCAACTGAAGGTGCATACCCTCCGTGGAACTCTAAAGCTGAAGACGGAAAACTAATCGGATTTGAAGTTGAACTTGCAAACTGGCTATGTATTTACATGGAAAGAAATTGCCAAATCGTTGAACAAGACTGGGATGGAATGATTCCAGCTTTAAGAATGAGAAAATACGATGCTATTATGGCAGGTATGTCTATTACTGATGAAAGAAAAAAAGTTATAACTTTTTCACAAGGTTATGCTGATGAAGTTGCATCTCTTGCAGTTATGAAAGGTTCTGATCTTGAAGGAATGGATACACCAGAAGGTATAAATTTATCTTTAGGTGGAAAAGATGTTAAGGCTGCTCTTAAAACTATTACAGGAGCTTTAGCTGGTAAAACTGTTTGTACACAGACTGGAACAATTCACCAAAACTTTTTAGAGTCAGGCGATGTAGGATCAGTTGATGTAAGAACTTACAAAACTCAAGATGAAGTAAACCTAGATCTAGCAGCAGGTAGATGTGATGCAGCATTAGCTGCAGCTGTAGCATTTACTGATTACGCTGAAAAATCTGGAAAAAATGTTGTGTTAGTTGGACCAACTTTTTCAGGTGGACATTTTGGTAATGGTGTAGGTGTTGGTTTAAGACAAGACGCACAATTTGGTTCAGACTCTGCTCTTGGAAAAAGAGATGCCCAATTACTTAAAGATTTCAATGCAGCTATTGATAAAGCAAGAGAAGCTGGAAAAATTAGCGAACTTGCCACTAAGTGGTTTGGCTTTGACGCATCAATGTAAATTTAAATTTTAAAAGGCGGTTTAAATTAACCGCCTTTTATTATGGACTTAATATCATTCGGAGATAAAGGTTGGGGTGACGAGCTTTTTATAGCTACACTCATGACAATTGCTGTTGCAATTACAGCAATGCTAATTGGTTTTTTATTTGCGTTAATTTTTACACCTTTAAAACTTTCAAAATATAAAATCTTAAATTTAATAGCTAATTTTTACACTACTGTTGTTAGAGGGGTTCCTGAACTTTTAGTTATTTATCTTTTCTTTTTTGGTGGAAGTGGTGCAATAATGTATGTTGCACAAATTTTTGGTTATTATGATTATATCGAAATTAATGCTTTTTTAACTGGAGCTATTTCAATTGGAATTATTTCTGGTGCTTATTCAACTGAAGTCTTTAGAGGCGCTATCCAATCAATAGATAAAGGGCAGTTTGAAGCTTGTAATGTTTTAGGGTTAAAAAAATATGTTTACTTTTTTAAAGTGATTATGCCTCAAATGTTAAGGCTCGCAATACCCAATCTAAGCAATGTTTGGCAAATAACTTTAAAAGATACTTCTTTAATCTCGGTTACAGGATTAGTAGAAATTATGAGACAATCATACATTGCAGCAGGTTCAACAAGAGACCCTCTATTCTTTTATTCTTTCGCAGCACTTTTATATCTGATGCTCACTTATTTGAGTATGAAATTAATTAATAGATTAGAAAAAAACTATAGCAGAGGTTATTGATGGATTTAGAATTAATAATAACAAGTTTCCCTAAATTACTTAGTGCTACAGTGGTAACTTTAAAACTTTTATCTGCATCACTTTTCTTTGGTTTAATTTTGGGATTATTATTTGCAATTTTACGATTAAACAATAATAAATTAGTAAGTGGCTTTGCATATGTATACTCTTATATTTTTAGAGGAACACCACTTCTAGTTCAGATATTTATTATTTATTTTGGTCTTGGACAAATTGAGTACTTAA
The DNA here is from genome assembly GCA_902569615.1 of uncultured Pelagibacteraceae bacterium. Taxonomy (GTDB): domain Bacteria; phylum Pseudomonadota; class Alphaproteobacteria; order Pelagibacterales; family Pelagibacteraceae; genus Pelagibacter. Next base: position 17,005 of record CACFUX010000002.1, read on the forward strand.
GAACAACGTTTTTATGGGTAGTATTAAAAGAACCATATTGGTGCGCAATTATTGCTTTTTCGTTAAATACTGGAGCATATACTTCTGAAATTTTAAGATCAGCATTTCAAACAATTAAGCCAGGATTAATTGAAGCAGGTAAAAGTTTAGGGTTAAATAAAATATATATTTTTACAAAAGTTCAAGTTCCAATTGCAATTAAACAATCTTTACCAGCATATGGCAATGAAATAATATTAATGTTAAAAGGAACTTCTCTTGCAAGTACTGTAACTCTTTTAGACATAACAGGTGTTGCTAAGTTTATAATTTCTACAACTTTTAGACCAATCGAAGTTTTTATAGTAGCAGGAAGTATTTATTTATTTATAACTTTTTTAGTTCACAACCTAATAAAATATTTGGAAAAAAAATACAGGTATCAATAAACAGTATATTCTTTTATTTCTTTTATTTTTGAGCCAGTATGGTTATTAATTTCTAGTTTAATTTTAGCTCTATCATCATTTAAAAAATGAACATCTCTAGAAAGTTTTATAAATTTCTCCCCAAAATCTTTATTTTTTTCACACATTCTCTTATCATCTTCAATAATCCATAGCTTAGAATTAATTTCTTTAAGTGAATTAAAAAGTTTTTTTAATTTTTCATCATTTTTAACATTTTTATCTAATTCAGCTTTTAAAATGTTATATTCATCTTTAATAAATTTAAGACTTTCAGTATTTTTAATTTTTTCTTGCTTGATTTCTAAAATAGAAATCTTATCTAAAAGCTCACCAACCGATACTTCAACTAGAATTTTATTCATAAAATTTTATAGTGTGTTAAGTTGTTAAAAATATGTCTAATATTTTAATCATAAAACATGGTTCTTTAGGAGATATAGCCCAAGCTTGTGGTGCTATTCAAGATATATCTGAGAACCATAATAATGATCAAATATATTTGTTAACAACAAAGCCATATTTTGATTTATTTAAAAAAAATCCCCATATAGCAGATGTAATCCTAGATAAGAGATTATCTAGATTTAATCTTATCTATCTTTATTTTTTGATGAGAAAAATAAAACAACTTAAAATTTCCAAGGTTTACGATTTACAAAATTCTTCAAGAACGAGTTTTTATAAAAAAATTTTATTTCCAAATTCGAATTTTAACACGTGGTCGTCATCTGAAACAACAATTCCAAAAGACAAAACAAAAGAAGAATTTGATAAAAAATCTGTTCTGGAAAGATTTAACCATCAACTACAAACTTCAGAAATAAATATCAAACATACAATGTTTCCTGATTTTTCTTGGAGTTGTACGGATATATCTAAAATAAAATCAGAGTATAAATTAGAAAAATATATTGTCTTATTCCCATTTTGCTCACCTCATCTTTCTCAAAAAAAGTGGCCTTATTACAATGAGTTAATTGAAAAAATCAAAAGCCAATATAATGATCAGTTTCAGATTGTAGTAGCACCAGGGCCTAAAGAAATTAATGAGTCAAAAGATATTAATGCGTTATGTATTTTAGATAACGGAAAAGCTTTAGATATTTCTCAACTTTCATCATTAATTAAAGATAGTTCGTTTGTTATTGCAAACGATACAGGTCCTGCACATATGGCTGCACATTTAGGAGCCAAAGGTTTAACTTTATTTGGATCTCACACTACAGCTTACAAAGTTAGTATTGAAAGAGAAAATTTTAAAGCAATTCAAGTTAATGATTTAACAAAACTAACTACGAACAAAGTTTTGGAAAAAATTAATTTAAATTAAATATAAATTTTATCTGCTAATCCGTAACAAAGAATTGCACTTAAAATTGTAAAAACTAATGGTGCAATTACACCTTCGTTTGAGTCATTTTTTATTCCAGTTTTATCAATCTTTATAGAATAGGTATTTACTAAAAAGATGCATAAGTTTTGTACAAAAACTAAGTTAAAAAATGCCCATGTTCCCTCAACTCCTCCTGGTCTAACAAACATAATGTAAATTGCCATTAAGACTGCGCCGAGAAAAAGAGCTCCAGACATTCTAATCATAGTAGATGCTGTTTCATCTATTTGAAATTTTTCACGAAATTTTTTTGTTCCTATTATTAACTGGAAAGCGTAAACACCTAATCCAATAAAATGAACTAAGAAAATTATTAAGTAGATTATTCCATTAAATTTATCGATCATAGAATCAGTTTATCATAAAACTTTTAAATATTCTTTAACAATCTTGTCCCAATGAAAGTTTAATGAGTATTCTTTAGCTTTTTTTCCTAGTTCTAAATATGAATTATTTTTTAAAATTGAATCTAAGCTAGTATAGATATCATCTAAATTGTTTCCATCGCAAATAATACCAGTTTCATTATGTTTTATTGCATCAGATGCCCCACCATCTTTACCACCAAGAGAAGGAACTCCAAACTGTCCAGCTTCAATATAAGCTATTCCAAAACCCTCAACAGAAGTTTTATGGATTATAGAAGGCATCACAAATACATTAGATTTTGCAACTAAAGCGTTTTTTAAATTATGTGAGATGTTTTTTAAAAATACTACTTGATCATTTAAATCAAGTTCTTTCGATAAATTTTTAATATTTTCTTCCTCTTCACCATAGCCAATGCATGTATAAACTATATTAGGATAAATTTGTTTTAGATTTCTTAAAGCCATTATTACTTTTTCATGGTTTTTTCTTTTGTCAAATCTTGAAACTGTTACCAGTCTGGGATTTTTATTCTTAAGAATTTTTTCAGCCTCATCTAATGAATTTTTATCAATTTTATTTGTAGGAAAAATACCAGGATTTATCACAATAATTTTTTTTGGATCTAAACCAATTTCTATTGCAAGATTTTTTGTATATTCAGAATTTGATATTACTAAATCAACATTTTTAAATGAATTGACAACTCTTCTATTAGCAAAGGATCCTTTTTTATGGTTTATTTCTTTTGAATGAATTAAACAAATTTTTTTCTTTTCTGTTTTTATTAGCTCTAAACTTTTCCAATGATCGGCAATAATACAATTTATATTTTTATTTTTTTTTATAAATTCATTAACAAGATAAGATTTTCTATGTTTTCTAAATAACTTTATTCCACCAACTCTATCAATAGAAAAAGATACTTTTTGATCATGCTCTTTATAATTTTCATGAAAGTCGGCGAATACTTTTACTAAATTATATTTTGCTAAAGAGCAGGTAAGTCCCCACATCAAGTTTTGCATTCCGCCAATTTCTGGAGGAAAAGATCTAGTAACTATTAAATACATTAATTATTTAACCACTTTATATTACAACCCATGCTTGGAATTTGATTTTCTGGTCCTTTACCGGTTTCGGAAATTTGTTTCATAGCTTTAAATAGTTCACTTTCTCCGCTTCTCACTGGTTTTAAATCCTTTAATTCCCTAATTCTCCCTCTGTATTGTAATTCTAAATTTTCATTGTAACCAAAAAAATCTGGAGTACATACAGCATCATAATTTTTTGCAACTTCTTGAGTTTCATCAATTAGGTATGGAAATTTAAATTTATTCTCTTCTGAAAATTTTATCATATTATCAAATGAGTCTTCAGGATAATTTTTTACATCATTTGAGCTTATGGCTACTGATTTTACTCCAAAATTATTTAAGTTATTTGTATCTTCAACAATATCTTTGATAACTGCTTTGACATAAGGACAATGATTACAAATGAACATTATTAAAGTTCCATTTTCCCCTTTGATGTCGTTTAATGAAATTATTTTGTTATCAGTTGATTTTAATTGGAAATTTTCAGCTTTTTTCCCAAAATCACATATTGGAGTTTTTGTTAGCGCCATGTTAAGTATTATATAAGATATGTTTTACGATTTGGAAAATAAAAAACCAAAAAATTCGGGCGAAAATTGGGTAGCTCCTAATGCAACTATAATAGGTGATGTAACTTTAGATAAGAATTCTAGTATTTGGTTTAATGCCGTTTTAAGAGGAGATATTGAAAATATTCATATCGGTGAAGGTTCTAATATCCAAGATGGTAGTGTTTTGCATACTGATCCCGGATGTCCTTTAAAAGTTGGAAAAAATGTAACAGTTGGACACTTGGTTATGCTTCACGGATGTACAATAGGGGACAATAGTTTAATCGGAATTGGTGCAGTAATTCTAAACAAGGCGAAGATTGGAAAAAATTGTATTATTGGCGCTAAAGCTTTGATTACAGAAAATAAAGAAATACCAGATAACTCATTAGTTGTTGGATCTCCAGGAAAAGTTATTAGACAAGTTACAGAAGAAGAAAAAAAAGAAATTTTTGAAAATACCAAGCATTATCAGGACAATTGGAAAAAATACTCAAAATCTATATTTTAATCATTATGCCAACTTATACAGTAACAAACTCAAACTTTAATTTTACCTCAAAACAACAAAAAAATTTAGCAGAAGGAATTACCAAAGTTCATAATATTGTTACGGGTGCAAATACGTATTTCGCTCAAGTAATATTTAATAAAACAAAAAAAAATAATCATTTTATGGGAGGCAAGAAAGTAAAAGAGTCATCTATATTTTTACTTGGTCAAATTAGAGCAGGAAGACCTAAAAATATAAAAGATAAATTAATATCAGAATTAAAAAATGTTTTATTAAAAGAGTCAAAATTAGATGAAACTCAAATATGGGTTTATATTATAGATTTACCACCGTCGCAAATGATAGAATATGGAGCAGTTTTACCTGAGTCTGGTAAAGAGAGTGAATGGTTTAAAAATTTATCCTCAAAATTAAGAAAGAAACTATCAAATATAGAAAAAAATTAAGGAACTAACCAAGCATTTTTGTTAGCTTCTAAATCAAATTTTGCTCTTCGATGTCCTTTGGCCGCAAGATAAAGCCATTCAATAGATATAATTTTACATTTAATTACAGTAAAATTTTTATAACCTTCTTCACTTTGCTCCATTGTATAATCAAAATCTTCTAATTTAGATATCATACCAGATGTTGGTTTTTCCGACGTAGTTCCAGGAGGACTATCAGTTAAATAGCACCTTCTACTAATATGTTGAGTTTTTTTCCAAGATTCTTCTGTTGTAGAATTTTGATTATTAACTTCACATTCTACTTTTACTCTTAATTGTATTTTTTCTTCTTTATCGTAGAAAATTAGAGATGCATTTTTATTTTTTTTAAGAATATCTACTTTTGGAGATCTAAGATCAGTGTGAAATTGTAATAAGTTATTTTTTCTATCAGATTTACGCAATACAACAATTCTACCATCGACTTCATCTTGATGACCACAGATGAAAACAGGAATTCTAAATGGTGAGCCCCTGTTAGTCACAGCATCGTCGAGCATAGACCAATACTTATTTTGAATTTCGTCTAAATTTTCATAGTATGCCGGCTGCATACATTATTTTCTAAATCTTTTAATTAAACTTGAAGTATCCCAACGATTTCCACCCATATCTTGAATTTCACCATAAAATTTATCTACTAGCTCTGTGACAGGTAATAATGAACCATTATTTTTAGCCTCATCCATTGCAATCTTTAAATCTTTTCTCATCCAATCGACTGCAAAACCAAAGTCGAATTTATCATCAATCATAGTTTTAAATCTATTATCCATTTGCCAAGATTGAGCAGCTCCTTTTGAAATAACTTCGATAACATCTTCCATTTTTAATCCAGCTTTCATTCCAAAATTAATTCCTTCGGACAATCCTTGTACTAGACCAGCAATACAAATTTGATTAACCATCTTAGCTAATTGTCCAGAACCTGCTTTACCAAGTAATTTCATTTTTTTGCTATAACAATCAATTTTATCTTTTGCTTTATCAAAGTCAGCCTGATCTCCACCAATCATAACTGTTAGTGTACCATTTTCTGCACCTGCCTGGCCACCTGATACAGGTGCATCTAAAAAACCCCAACCATGTGCTTTAGATGATTTGTATAATTTTCTAGCAATTTCTGCCGAAGCAGTAGTGTTATCTACATGCACCGCACCTTTTTTAATTGTGTTATAAATTCCATCTTTACCAATTGTAACCTCAGACAAATCATTATCATTTCCGACACATGTAAAAACAAAATCAGCATCAACTGATGCTTTTGCAGGTGTATCTGCTTTAGATCCTTTATATTCATTTAACCATTTATCTGCTTTTGAGTCTGTTCTATTATAAACAGTTACATTATGCCCAGCTTTTGATATATATCCAGCCATTGGATAACCCATTACACCAAGACCAATGAAAGCAACCTTACAAGTCATAAAAAAATATGTTTAAAAGTTTAAGTTTAAAAGTAATTATATTTGGATTTATTTTTACATTTTTTTCGAGTTTTGGACAGAGTTTTTTTTTAGGTTTGTTTAATTCAAACATACGTGATGCACTTTCTATATCACATGGACAATTTGGCTCAATTTACGCATCTGCAACCTTATTAAGTAGTTTTATCCTAATCTGGTTAGGTAAAAAAATAGACGAAATAAATATTTTTAAATTTGCATCATTGGTTACTATTCTTTTGTCGTTTTCATGTTTTTTCTTTTCAAAAATTTCTTCAGTTACTTTTTTATTTTTTGCAATATTTTTAATGAGATTTTCGGGTCAAGGAATGATGTCACATACAGCAACAACAACAGTCTCAAGATATTTCACAAAATCAAGAGGAAAAGCATTGAGTACTATTTGGTTTGGTTTATCGTCAGCAGAATTTATTTTACCAGTATTTACGATATATTTATTAACATTCCTTGATTGGAGATATATTTGGATAATTATTTCAATAGTTATTATTTTATTTTTACCATTAGCTTCATTCATATTATTAAAAAAATTAAATTTTGAATCTAGAGAGAAAACTAGCAAACTTGAAAAAAAATAATCTAAATATAAAAAGTTGGAAACGTACAGAGGTTTTAAAAGATTATAGATTTTATATCTTAGGTGCAAACATGTTGGCCATGCCTTGGATAACAACTGGTATATTTGTTTATCAATCGTTTATTTTAAGTTCAAAAGATTGGGGACCATTTGTTATAGCAAAGTCATTCATGGCATACTCAACCTTATCAGTAATAACATTATTTATTTCAGGTTTTTTAATAGACAAATTTACAAGTAGAAAAATTTTGATTTATATGAATATTCCATTGTTGTTATCAACAATTGTAATAATTTTATTTGATAATCCAAATATATCTTTTTTATTTTTAGGATTAATAGGTATCTCAAACGGTTTAGCTAACGTTTTGGGTTCTTCAACTTGGGCTGAAATTTATGGTGTAAGATATATTGGATCTATAAAAGCATTAACCACTGCTTTAATGGTATTTTCAACAGCATTTGGAACTGCTCTTTTTGGGTTTTTAATTGATATAGGTTTTTCAATAGAACAAATTGCAATGGTTTCTGCTACTTATATATCTTCAGCATTGGTTTTTCTTTTCTTTATTAGAAATAAACTTAATCCAATAAAAAATTAGAAAAAACTTGATTTTATAACGTCTAAAGTATAAATACCTCGCATGGCAAGAGTTACAGTAGAAGATTGTATTGATAAAGTAGATAGTCCTTACGAATTAGTTTTAGTGGCAAAAGAGAGAGCTACACAACTTAACTCAGGAATAGAACCATCGATTGAAAAAGATAACGATAAAAATACAGTTATTTCACTTAGAGAAATCGCTGATGACAAAATTAAAGTAAAAGACCTAGTTGAGAGCGCTGTTTACAAACTTAGAAAACATGTTGAGCAAGTAGACGACAATTTAGAAGATGATGAAGTGATTGGAGATGACTTTGAAAATCTTTACAAAGGAGAAATATCAAAAAGTGGAGTTCCAATATTACCTTCTAAAAGAGCTAGAAAAGTTCCAGAAAAAATTCAAGTATCTCAAGATGATCTTGCCGAATTAAAAAATTCACCAGAAGAACAATCAATTGAAAGTGAACCAGCAAGTGAATCAGCTGATGCTGGAGAAGAAGATGTTTCTTTAGATAATCTTAAAGATGAAGAAATAGCTAACACTGAAAAAGAAGATTCAGAGTCTACAAATAGTTAATTTAGTAATATAACAATCTTAAGTTATGAATAGAAAAGTATCAGTTGCTCCTATGATGGACTGTACAGATCGTCATGAAAGATATTTCTTACGATTAATTAGCAAGAATGTTCTTTTATATACTGAGATGATTGTATCTGAAGCTATTGATAGAGGAGATAAAAAAAAACTTTTATCATTCAATATCAATGAAAAACCTGTTGCCCTTCAAGTAGGAGGATCATCACCTAAACTTTTAGGCAATGCAGCAAGACTTGGTGAAGAATTTGGTTATGATGAAATAAATCTCAATCTTGGTTGTCCAAGCAAGAAAGTTCAAAAAAATAAATTTGGTGCTTGTTTAATGAAAGAACCAGATTTAGTAGCAGATTGTTTAAGTAAAATGTTATCTTCCACTAAGTTACCTATCACTGTCAAAACTAGAATTGGTTATGACAACCAGGAAGACTATGAAACTTTATTTAAATTTATTGAAAAATTAAAAAATACTGGAGTAAAAACTTTTATTATTCACGCAAGAAAAGCAATGCTAGGAAAGTTTACACCTAAGCAAAATTTAAATATTCCACCATTAAAATATGATGTTGTTTATAAGTTAAAAAAAGATTTCAAAGATCAAGAAATAATTATAAATGGAGGAATAACTTCAACAGACCAAATTAAAGATCATTTGACCAAAGTTGATGGAGTAATGATTGGAAGATCAGTTTATCACTCACCTTATTTTTTAGCTGAAATTGAAAAAGAAATTTTTAAAAATAATAATACCCTTTCAAGGCAGGAAGTTATTGAAAATTTAATTCCATATGTAAAAGAAGAGACAAAAAAAGGTACAAGATTGAATCAAATTATGAGGCATACTTTAGGATTGTTTCATGGCCAAACAGGATCTAATTTTTGGAAAAGATATTTAAGTGAAAACTTATGTGTAAGAGACGCTGATATTAAAAAAATAGATCATATCATGGATAAAGTTAAATTAGCTCCTCAAGCACATTCAGTAGGTCAAATTGATTAGTTCAATTTTATCTAACGAGTATTCATTTTTTATTCTCTTAATGGTTCTTACAGCATTTCCTGTAGGTTTTTTTGCGGGATTTTTTGGAATAGGTGGAGGCTTAATTACAGTCCCATTTTTATTTTTTATATTTGAAACATTAAATCTAGATAAGTATTATATTATGCACTTAGCAGTTGGGACTTCATTTTCAATAATAATACCGACATCTTTAGTTTCAGTATTAACTCATAAAAAAAATAAGTTTGTTGATAATAGAATAATTAAAAATTACGGGCTTTTTGTAATCATTGGAGTTTTGCTAGGAACTATTTTTGCTGCTTTAATGCAAACAAAGTCTTTAGTATTGTTCTTTTCAGTAGTTGTTTATTTTTTAGGAACATATCTTTTATTAAATGCAAATAAAGTTCAAAAAATTAAAAAAAACTTTGAACTTTTACCAAGAATATTCTTTGGTTTTATTTCTGGATTTGTTTCTGCGCCAATGGGAATTGGTGGTGCGGTAATGAATGTACCTGTATTAAGATATTTTGGTTATCCAATAAAAAAGGCTATTGGAAGCGCTGCAGCAATCGGTTTTATAATTGCTCTTTTTGGAGCTATTGGTTTTTTAATTTCTGGATCTTTTTTAAAAGCAAATCTACCTTTAAGCATTGGATTTATTAATATCCCAGCATTTTTAATATTTGTTCCAATAACAACTTTTATGGCAAGAGTAGGAGCTAACTCAGTTAATAAAATTGATAAGTCTAAAGTCCAATCATTGTTTGGAGTATTTCTTTATGTTGTTGGAACTATTTTTATTTATAGATATTTAAGTCTTTAAACGAAGAAGGGGCAGCTTCAGTCTCCCTCTACCACCCCTTAATTTTCTTATATGCGATTCTCTAAAATTATTGTAACTCGTAAGAGTTGAATCTTATATTTATAATAATCTATATATCTTTATGAACCGATTAAAATTATAATATGTTTCATGAAAAAAATTATTTTTTCCTTAATAGTTTTCCTTTTTTTTACTCAAAATATTTTAGCTAAAACCAAGATTATAAAAGATACATATTATGAAGGTGAAATACAATTTTATGATCTAAAATACAATCTTCCAAGCGGAAAGTGGCTATCATTAGGAAAACATACTGAAACAATGGGTGAAGTTCCAAATATTGGAGTTTCTTGTATAGATTTTGTTCAGTTAGAAAATAGATTATATAAATCAGGAATACAAATATGCGAAATCCATACAAGTGGCTCTTATACAGGCTATATTGGGATGTATCTTAATAAAGAATTAACTGATGGTAGGTATGACTCATGTATTTTACGTCCAGAATATTTTTATACAAAACTTTGGACCAAAGGGATGACAGGAAATTGTTTTTTGACACGTCACGTTGATACAGATAAACGCTTAAACTACCCAGATGACCCTGAAAGGACAGCCACTTTTTTAAAAAAATTTATAAGAGAATACCAAGTTACTGTGCCAAAAACTGTTTTATTAGCTGAACATTTTTATTATTCATCAATGGTAAGAGACAAAGGTTATAGTGTTGAATACGTTATAAATCCTGAATTATTTGGAGCTGGTGAAAGCCTTTATGGTGAAGAGAATAAAAGTGAATACCACAGAGCAAATATATCTAATTATCCTGAAAAAGAAAAATTTATGATAAATTGGACTAAAGAGTCCGCAAAAAGACATATTGAATTCGAAACAAAATTAAATGCAAGACCAAATCATAAATTAAATTTTAAAGACCTTAATCTTTCAAGTTTTGTATCAAAATCTATTACAAATAATTCGGGTGAGAGCTTAACAAAACAAATTATACAATTAAAAGAACTTTACGACAGTGGAGCTTTAACAAAAGAAGAGTTTGAAAAGGCTAAAAAGAAAATATTAAATTAATATGAAATTATTATTTAAAATAATTTTAATAATTTTGTTAATTAGTAACAAATCTTTTGCTAAAGCTGGAAAGGGAGAATTAAAATTAGATAAATATACTTTAGAGCAATTCTTAATTTATATTTATGCTGAGCAACCAGATAAAAATATTGGTAACAATCTTAAAGCAAATCCTCTGGTTTTTTCTGTAGATGAGAATGGCTGGTCATCAATGTATTATTACTGTAATTTCGATCAATGTCTTGACGCAAATGTGGAGAGACAGGCAAAGTTAGGATGTGAAAAATCTTCTAATTTTGTTCCTTGTTGGACATTTGCAAGAAAAAAACGAGTAGTCTGGAAAAATAGTATAAATAAAAAAAACTTAAATCTTTCACCATATATTAAACAAGGAAAACTTTACGTTGCTAAAATTCTCCAAGAAAAAGGTTTTTATGATGGGGATATTTATGAACTAGAAGGAATAAAAGATACTATAGAAAAGAATGAGATTATTAATAATAATCAAACTGATATAAGCTCAACAAACAATAATAAAAGTCTTTCAGATCAAATAAAAGATCTTAAAGACCTTTACGATAGTGGGGCTTTAACAAAAGAAGAGTTTGAAAAGGCAAAAAAGAAAATCTTAAATTAATAATTTTATGAAAAAAATTTTATTACTAATAATAACAAGTTTTTTTATAACAAATATTAGTTTTTCCAAAATAACTAATGTAGACAATAAGTTTAATATTGATATTCCGAACAACTTCACACATGTATCTTTGAAAGAATTAAGTGATCATCAAAATATTGATGATATGGGTATTGATTTTGATGTTTTGGAAGATTATGGATTAAATGCTTATATTATAGGTGATAAAAAAATATTAGAATTATTAATTTCTTTTCTTAATGGAGATGACCTCACTAACAACAAATATATAAAACCATTAATTAGAAAATTTGAAAAAAAAGCTCAATCAGGAATTAGCGAAAATCAATATTCTAAATGGATGGTTAATGAAATAAAAAAAGCTTTAAAAAAAGAAAAAATAAGTGGGTGGATTATTGCTTTGGCATCAAATGATTTAGATAAAAAACGATTTAGAGACAGACCTAGGTTTAGAAGAGTATGGTGTTGAGGGAAGTCTTCTTGATTTAAATAAATTATCTGAAAAAGAATTTAAAAAAATATCTTCAAAAATTAAATCTGCAGCTAAAAAGGAGTTAAAAAATTATAATCTTGGCCCAATGGCTATAAGTATTAAAACATTAGATATTTCAAAAGACAAAGGAAAAGACATTTTTTTATCATCAACTGGAAAAGTTACATATGCTTTAAATGAATACGCAAGTATTAGTGGAAATGTAAACTTATATATTACGGTAAAAAACAAGAAATTGTTATTGTTTTATGAAGAATGCATTGTGAATTGTAGTTCTAAAAATTTTCAAAATTTAATAAAACCAGTCAAAAGTCAGAGTATTAATATTGAAAATGATCAAAATACCAAAAGTTCCTTAAGCACAGAAACAAATGATAGTTTGGTTGAAGAAATAAAGAAGCTAAGTGAGTTATACAAATCTGGAGTTTTAACCAAAGAAGAATTTGAAAAAGCTAAGAAAAAACTTCTTAATTAAATTTTTTGATCGTATTCTCCAATTTTACCAGTTTTTTTAAGAAGCTCATCTATGAATTCAAATATCTTTTTTTTTCTTAAGTCAGATGTTGGGCTTTCTGTAACTATAACTAGAGAAGGTTTATTTGATGAAGCTCTTATTAAACCCCAAGAGCCATCATTAAAAGAAAACCTAACACCATTTACTGTTAATATCTCAGTAATTTCCTGACCATCAACTTTAGTTTTGTTATCTTTAATTTCTTTAACTTGAGTTACCAACTCATCAACAACTTGATATTTTTCTTCATCTTTGCAGAAAGGAGCCATAGTAGGAGATTGATATGTATTAGGTAATTCTTTTATTATTTCACTCATTTTTTTGTTTTGATTATCAAGTAAATGGCAAACTTGTATTGCTGAATTAATTCCATCATCGTAACCATAGCCTAATGGTTGATTAAAAAAGAAATGACCACTTTTTTCAAATCCAGCCAAAGCTTTTTCGTTATTTACTTTTCTTTTGATATGAGAATGTCCTGTTTTCCAATAAATAGTTTTACAGTTATTTTCTAAGAGAATTTTATCATTTGAGTAAAGCCCTGTTGATTTTACATCAACTACAAATTTAGAACCTTTATGTTTAGGAGATAAGTTTCTAGCTATAATTAAACCTATTTTATCTGAGAATATTTCATTCCCTTCATTATCAATAACACCACATCTATCTCCATCTCCATCAAAACCAAAACCAATATCAGCGTTATTATCTTTTACAGCTTTTGATATTGCATGCAGCATCTCAAGATCCTCAGGATTTGGGTTATATTTTGGAAAATTCCAATCTAATTTACAATCCAACTCGACGACTTCACAACCTATACCTCTTAAAATATCAGGTGCAAAAACACCCGCTGTTCCATTTCCACAAGCTACAACTGCCTTAATTTTTTTGTTTATCTTATTTTTACTTATTAAATCATTTTTATAAATTTCTTGAAAATTGCTTATTTGTTTTTCACTTCCTTTTCCTTCTGTAAATTTTTGATTTAATGTTATATCTTTTAACTCTTTCATTTCCTCTGGAGCGTGAGTTAAACCTTTTTTAATCCCCATTTTAACACCAGTCCAACCATTCTCGTTATGACTAGCTGTTACCATGGCCACTGCATCTGAGTTTAAATTAAATTGAGCAAAATAAACCATTGGTGATAATGATAAACCTACATCTTCAATTTGACACCCAGTAGAAATTAATCCTTTTTTTAAAGCTGATTTTATTTCTTCACTATAAGATCTATAATCGTGACCTACTATTACTCTTGGATTGTCTTTTTTTGTATGATTTTTAATTTGAGTTCCAAGTCCTTTTCCAAGATCTTCGATTCCTAATAAATTTATGCTTTTCTTATACAGCCATCTTGCGTCATATTCTCTAAAACCAAAGGGATCAATTTTTCTTGAATTTTCCATGTTGATATATGTACATTTTTTTTATTTTTTTATTGATATTTATTTTTATGTTCTATATATGTTCTATTGATTTCTAATTTATATAGTATATTACAGAGATCTGCATACAACATGTAGTTGTTTTACAAAAAACTGTTAAAATAAGGGAGTTAAATGAATAAAGTTCTGTCTCAAGCAATTAAGAAAGCTGTCTCTGAATTTTCACCAATAACACAAGAAAACAACTTAGAAAAAAGGCCTGATTTATTCTCTCTAAATAATGAAACAGAGTTATTTCAAAATTCCAAAGGTATCACTATCAAAATTGATAGATCCAAAGATGAAAATCTTACATCATTTGGAAAAGCAACTTTAAGCGACAGGTATTTAGGTTTTAACGAATCTTTCCAAGACTTATTTGCAAGAGTGGCAAGTCATTATGCAGATGACAATTTACATGCTCAAAGATTATATAACTACATAAGCAATCTTTGGTTTATGCCAGCAACACCAGTACTATCAAATGGTGGAACTAAAAGAGGTTTGCCAATTTCATGTTTTTTAAATGAAGCTAATGATAGCTTACATGGAATTTTAGATCTATGGAGTGAAAATGTTTGGTTAGCTGCTAAAGGTGGTGGTATTGGAAGCTATTGGGGAAATTTAAGATCTATTGGAGAAAAAATTGGAAGAGTTGGTAAGACTTCAGGAATAATTCCTTTTATTAAAGTAATGGACTCGTTAACGATGGCAATTAGCCAAGGTTCACTTAGAAGAGGGTCTGCAGCATGTTATCTTCCAATTGATCATCCTGAGATAGAAGAGTTTATTGAGATGAGAAGACCAACTGGCGGCGATCCAAATAGAAAATCTTTAAATCTTCACCACGGTGTACTTGTAAGTGATGCATTTATGAGAGCAGTTGAACTTGATGAACAATGGGCATTAAAAAGTCCAAAAGATGGAGTGGTTCAATCAACTGTATCAGCTAGAAATTTATGGATAAGATTATTAACTGCTAGAATTGAAACGGGAGAACCTTATATAATTTATATTGATACAGTTAACAGACTTATTCCACAACATCATAAATTAGCCGGACTAACAGTTAAAACATCTAACCTATGCAGTGAAATTACTTTACCAACAGGAGTTGATAAGGATGGTAGAGATAGAACAGCGGTTTGTTGTTTGTCGTCTTTAAATATAGAAAAATATGACGAGTGGAAAGAAGAGAAGAATTTTATTCCAGATGTAATGAGATTTTTAGACAATGTTTTAACAGACTTTATTGAAAAAGCACCCGAAGAATTTAGCGATGCAACATATTCAGCTATGAAAGAAAGAAGTGTGGGCTTAGGAGTTATGGGTCTTCATTCGTTCTTTCAACAAAAAATGATTCCTTTAGAATCTGTTATGAGTAAAGTTTGGAATAAAAAAATATTTGAACATATTCAAAAAGATGTGGATAGAGCTTCTAAAGATTTGGCAGAAGAAAGAGGTGCTTGCCCTGATGCTGAGGATTACGGAATAAAAGAAAGATTTTCAAATAAGACAGCAATAGCTCCAACAGCTTCAATATCAATTATATGCGGAGGAACTTCACCAGGTGTCGAGCCAATCGCAGCTAACAGTTATACTCACAAAACACTTTCAGGATCATTTAATGTTAGAAATAGATATCTTGAAAAATTATTAGAAAAACACAATAAAAACGATGATGAGACATGGTCAGGCATTACTACTAACCAAGGCTCTGTATCTCATTTAGATTTTTTAACTCAACAAGAAAAAGACGTGTTTAAAACTGCTTTTGAATTAGATCAAAAATGGATAGTGGAATTAGGCGCTGATAGAACACCTCACATATCACAAGCACAATCGATTAATATTTTTGTGCCTGCAGATATTCATAAAAAAGAATTGCACCAAATTCATTTTCAAGCATGGAAAAAAGGCCTTAAAAGCCTTTATTACTGCAGATCAAAATCAATTCAAAGAGCTGAGAATGTTAATGATGCAAAATTAACCGATGTTACAGCTAATGTTTATAAATCTAAAAACAAACAAAACGAAGAACAAGAATATGAGGAATGTTTATCATGTCAGTAATAAAAAATGTTAAAAAAGAAATAATTACTCCAAAAAAAATGGGCCTATTAGTAGAGAACCCAGTATACAAACCATTTAGATATCCGTGGTGCTATGATGCTTGGTTAACACAACAAAGAATTCATTGGCTACCTGAAGAAGTACCATTAGGTGACGATGTAAGAGATTGGCAAAAAAATTTATCACAATCTGAAAAAAATTTACTAACTCAGATCTTTAGATTTTTTACACAGGCAGATGTTGAGGTTAATAATTGTTATCTAAGACATTACACAACAGTTTTTAAACCAACAGAAGTTTTAATGATGATGACAGCATTTGCATCAATGGAGACAGTCCATATTGCAGCTTATTCTCATTTACTTGATACAATTGGAATGCCAGAGTCAGAATATTCAGCCTTTATGAAGTATAAAGAAATGAAAGACAAATACGATTACATGCAAGGCTTTAATGTAAATTCAAAAGAAGATATTGCCAAAACAATGGCAGTGTTTAGTGCTTTTACTGAAGGTCTACAATTATTTGCAAGTTTTGCAATCTTACTTAATTTTCCTAGGTTCAACAAAATGAAAGGAATGGGTCAGATAGTTACTTGGTCAGTAAGAGATGAAACGTTGCATTGTAATTCTATGATAAGATTGTTTAAAGAATTTATAAAAGAAAATCCAGAAATTTGGACACCTCAACTTAAAAAAGAACTTTATGAAGCTTGCAGAACTATAATTCACCATGAAGATGCTTTTATTGATCTTGCTTTTGAAATGGGTCCAATGGAAGGTTTAACTGCAAAAGAAGTTAAAGATTATATTAGATTTATTGGAAATAGAAGACTTGCTCAATTAGGGTTGGAACCGATTTATAACGTAGATAAAAATCCATTAACTTGGCTTGATACTATGTTGAACGCAGTAGAGCATATGAATTTCTTTGAGGGAAGAGCGACAGAATACTCAAAAGCATCTACTCAAGGAAATTGGACTGAAGCATTTTCATAAAAAGTGATAATTAATCCCTGTATAAGTATATGCAAAACTGATCCTGTTACAGGTTTTTGCTATGGCTGTGGAAGAACCAATGAAGATAAAAAAAATTGGAAATCCCAAGATTGCACTGATGAGTGGAAAGAAAAAAATTTAATGGAAATTCAAAAAAGATTAAATGGCTGGCAACTTGAAAGCTTTAAAGAATCTTATAAAAATAAAGTTGAAAAGGGAATATCCCTTTTTAAAAAGGAATTAATCAAATAATTATTATCTTTGGTTTAAAAGCATAACTTTTCTATGCTTTGGTCCGCTATACTTAGAAAGTGGTCTAATTAGCTTGTTTGCAGCATGTTGTTCCATAATGTGCGCTGACCAACCAGTAATTCTTGATGTAACAAAGATAGGAGTAAAAAAATCAGTATCAAATCCCATTAAATGATAAGTTGGTCCAGTAGGGTAATCAACATTTGGGTGAATATTTTTTCTTTCAATCATTACTTTCTCAACAATATCGTAAATTTTATTAAACTTTTTATCCTTTTTAATTTTTGCAACTTTTTTGAAATATTCCCTCATTGTAGGGACTCTTGAGTCTCCAGACTTATAAACTCTGTGACCAAAACCCATTACAACTTCTTTTTTATCCAATGCGTTATTAATCCACTTTAGAGCATTTTCTGGTTTTTTAATCTTATTCATCATATGCATAACTTCTTCATTTGCACCACCATGTAATGGACCTTTAAGGCTAGCTATTGCTCCAGTAATAGCCCCATGAATATCGGATAAACTACTTGTTATTGTTCTTGCAGTAAAAGTAGAGACATTAAAGCTATGTTCTGCATATAAAATTAAAGATACATCAAAAGCCTTTACAATTTCTTTATTTGGAACTTTACCAAAGCACATATAAAAAAAGTTTTCCGCAAAAGTTAAGTTTTTTTTCGGCTTAATGATTTTTTTACCTTTTCTTATTCTATAAAAAGCTGCTAAAGCTGTTGGAGTTTTAGCAAAAATTCTCATTGCTTTTCTCATATTAGCTTCAGGTGAATTATTATTTGTTTCTTTATCTTCTAATCCCATTACACTTACTGCAGTTCTAGCCACATCCATTGGATGAGATTTTTTTGGCATGTGTTTGATTATATCGTTTAGATTTTTTGAAAGATCTCTATTAAATCTTTCTTCCTTCTCAAACTTTCTTAACTGAATAGTATTTGGAAGATCACCATTAAGGATTAAATATGCAGCTTCCTCAAATCTACACATTTCACATAAGTCTTGAACTGCGTAACCTCGGTAAGTTAACGAATTTATTTCGGGCATAACCTTAGAGACTTGAGTTTCATCAACTACAATACCCAACAAACCTTTTTTTACTTCATCACTCATTATTCATGGCCTTCTGTACTAAAATTATAAATTTTTTCGTCTAGTGAGTTATATTTTTCATACTCAACCAAGTCGTACAATCTCTTCCTAGTTTGCATTTTATCAATAATATTATTTTGATGTCCATCGTCAAAAATGGCACGCAATCCATCTTCAACACTTTTCATAGCAAGTCTTTGTGTTGTTACAGGATAAATAACTATATTATATCCCATTTTTTCTAATTCTTTAAAATTTAATAATTTAGATTTACCAAATTCAGTCATATTAGCTAAAAGATAACAATTTAAAGAACTTCTAACTTTTTCAAATTCTTTTTCGTTTTGTAATGCTTCTGGAAATATAATTTCTGCACCTGCATCTACATACGCTTTACATCTGTCAATCATTTTATCTATACCTTCAACATTTTTTGCATCAGATCTTGCAATAATCTTGAAATTTTTATCTTTCTTTGAAGCTACACATTCTTTAATTTTTTTTACCATTTGATCTTTAGAAATGAGCTCTTTATTATCTAGATGACCACATCTTTTTTGCTCAATTTGATCTTCAATATGTACTGCTGTAATTCCAAAATTTTCAAATGTTTCAATTGTTTCTTTACAAGATTTAAATCCAGTATCAATATCAACTATAGTTGGAAGATTTGTAACTCTTGCAATTTGGTTTGCTCTATTACTAACATCTTTTAAAGTAGTTAAGCCAATATCTGGATATCCCAGATCATTAGACATAACTCCTCCAGAAACATAGACACCATCATAGCCAATTTCCTCAATCACTTTTGCTGTTAAAGGGTTATATGCACCAGGAATTCTTAAAATTTTCTTTGATTTTAATTTTTTATCAAAGTCAACTCTCTTTTCTTCAATTTTTTTTTTTACAAAATGCATTAAAAGATTCCTTTTTTATTATTTTTTTTCAATTGAGAACTTCTAACTTCAATATTTAATAAACTTAATTGACCAGGTTTTAACTTCTTTAATTTCTGAACAGCTTTTAAGAAACGATCACTTTCTTTTTTTGAAATAATACCTTTAGTTAATGTTAAAAACTTGTTTATATAATTTTTTCTAACGAAAGGTCTTTGTCCATACGGATGAGCATCCGCCTTATCTAATTTTTCAATAATTTTTTTTCCATTATTTAATGTTACTACTACTTTTGCCCCAAATGATTTATTTTTTGGATTTGGATCATGGTATTTCTTTGTCCATTTTTTATCTTCATAAGTTTTAATCGATTTCCAGATTTTGATTGTACTCTTTCTATTTGCCCTTGATTTTGTATACGATTTAACATGATGCCAACTGGCATCCTCTAAAGCTACTGCAAATATATACATTATTGAATGGTCTAGAGTTTCTCTACTAGCCTTAGGATCCATCTTTTGTGGATCATTTGCCCCAGTTCCAATTACATAATGAGTATGATGACTTGTATAAATATCAATTTTTTTAATTTTATTAAGACTTTCTATTTTTCTATTCAGTTTTTTTGCTATATCTATCAATGCTTGCGCTTGATATTCCGCAGAATATTCTTTTGTATAAGTTTCTAAGATTGCTTTTTTTTCTTCATTTTTTTTTGGAAGTGGAACTTTATAAAAAGCTTTTTTACCATCCAATATTTGAGCTACGACACTATCTTCACCTTCATAAATAGGACTTGGAGCTCCTTCTCCTCGCATTGCTCTATCAACTGCTTCAATTGCAAGTTTTCCTGCATGAGCTGGTGCAAATGCTTTCCAGCTTGAAATTTCTCCTTTTCTAGACTGTCTTGTTGAAATAGTAGTATGAAGCGCTTGCTGTATTGCTTGATAAATTGTTTCTGTTTTTAATTTAAGCATTGTCCCAATCCCTGCAGCAACACTTGGTCCAAGGTGGGCAATATGATCAACTTTGTGTTTATGTAAACAAATTCCTTTAACAAGGTTAACCTGAACTTCATAAGCTGTAATTATTCCTCTTAAAAGATCCATGCCACTTTTTTTCTTCTGTTGAGCAACTGATAGAATTGGTGGGATATTGTCTCCAGGGTGACTATAGTCTGCTGCCAAAAAAGTGTCGTGAAAATCTAATTCTCTCACTGCTGTACCATTTGACCAAGCGGCCCACTCACAATCGAATTTTTTCTTTGAATTAATTCCAAATAAAGTTGCTCCATTTTTTTTTGGATGTTTTACAGCCATCTCCCTTGAGGAAATTACTGGTTTTCTGTTTAAAGAGGCAACTGCTACTGATGCATTATCAATTATTCTATTAATTACCATCTCAATTGATTTTTTATTTAGTTTTGCATTGTCGCTAGATATTTCTGCTAATTTCCAAGCTAACTGTTTTTTTTTGTCGAGCTTAACTTTTGATGGATAAACTTTTACATTATGTATTATCAAAATATCTCCAATTTTTAATGTTTTTTAATACAACCAGGAATGACAATAATCAATATTAATGATCTAAATATTTTAAAATTATTTTTTCAATTCCAACAAAATCTCTAATTAAATGCTTATGAGGAATTTCATTAATATTTTTCTCAGTATATCCATCTTCTAAAAGAACAAATGGTATATCAGCAGCTTTTGCAGCATTTCCATCAGTTTCACTATCGCCGATCATCAAACTTTTTTTTAGATCTCCTTGCATAATTTCAATCATATTTGTTAAATGCCTTGGATCCGGTTTACAAAAATCAAAAGTATTACTCCCTGCAACATACTCAAAAAAATCATAAATTTTAATTTTTTTTAACAAATCAACTGCAAGATGCTCTTGTTTATTTGTGCACACACCCATTGCAATATTGTTTTCTTTTGACCATTTTAAAAAATCATAAACACCATTAATAAGCTTACTTTCAATATTAATATTCTTTCCATAAAAATCTATAAATTCAGATACCATTTCTTTCTTAATTTTATCATCATTTATTTGACCAAATTCTTTTTTTGCTTGCCCCCATACAGATCTTCCTATTAATGACCCTGCACCTTGACCAACTAGTTTTCTTATGTCGTTAGTTGATTTGGTTTCATATCCAAATTTTCTCATAACATGATTGTGAGCATTCATTAAATCAGGTGCGGTATCAACCAATGTTCCATCTAAATCAAATAAAATGGTAAATTTTTGAGTCATTTAAAAAGTATTAATAAGAAATATTTTGTGAATTAAAGATAACATTTACTCAACTATAAATAAAATAGCAAATGAAACAAACAAATTTACAAAAAATCCAAGAACGCTTACGCGATAAATTTATTAAAAGTGGTGTCAAGATGGTCGCGCCTGAAACAGTTTATTTTTCAAAAGATACTAAAATAGGAAAAAATGTAACAATAGAACCTTATGTAGTTTTTGGGGAAAAAGTAAAAATTCAAAATAATTCAAAAATAAAATCATTTTCTCATTTAGAAAATGTTAGAATTGAAAATAATGTTAGTGTTGGACCTTTTGCACGATTAAGACCTGGCACTATTCTAAAATCAGGATCAAGAGTTGGAAATTTTGTTGAAATAAAGAAAAGCAGCTTAGGTAAAAACTCTAAAGTAAATCATTTATCTTATATAGGTGATACTAAAATTGGAGAGTTAGTAAATATAGGGGCTGGAACAATTACTTGTAATTATGACGGAAAAAACAAAAATAAAACACAGATTAAGAATAAAGTTTTCGTAGGCTCAAATTCTTCTTTAGTTGCGCCAGTTACTTTAAATGAAAACAGTGTAATTGGAGCTGGATCAGTAATAACTAGAAATGTTAATAAAAAATCTTTGGCTCTTACAAGATCAAAACAAACAGAAGTGAAAAATTATAAAAGAAAGAAATAAAATGTGTGGAATAGTTGGAATAACAAGCACTAAGCCAGTAACCTCAATGATTGTAAGTTCTTTAAGAAAACTTGAATATAGAGGTTATGACTCTTCTGGAATTGCAACTTTACATAATGGTAATATCAATGAGGTTAAATGCGAAGGTAGAGTTGATGCTCTAGAAAAGAATTTAAATAAATCAAATTTATTAGGCAATATTGGTATTGGTCATGTTAGGTGGGCAACTCACGGTATACCCAGTACACTAAATGCACATCCTCATTCTTCAGAGAATGTTTCTGTAGTTCATAATGGAATTATTGAAAATTCAACTATATTAAAAAAATTTTTAGTTAAAAAAGGCCATGTTTTTAAATCGCAAACTGATACAGAAGTAATAACTCATTTAATTACAGAATACTTAAAAAAAAATGATCTCAAAAATTCGATAATTAAAATGCTTAATAAGTTACACGGTAGTTTTGCTTTAGGAATTATTTTTAAAGATCAGCCTGATTTAATAGTTGGTGCAAGAAGAGGTTCTCCTTTAGCAGTTGGTTACGGACCAAACGAAAATTACTTAGGATCTGACTCGTATGCTCTAAAATCTATGACAAATAAAATTTCATATTTAAACGATGGTGAATTCTGCATAGTTAAGAAAGATAATATTGAATTTTTTGATGAAAAAGGAAAAAAAGTTAATAAAAAAATATTAGAGCTTTCATCAAGTGAAAACAACTATGACAAAGGTGAATATAAACATTTCATGGCTAAAGAAATTGATGAACAACCTATTACAATTAAAAATTGCATTAATGAATATATTGATAAAAAAAATAATGATATAAACATTTTTAATTTCCCTTGGAAAGCAAAGGATATTTCATCAATATTGTTAATTGGATGTGGAACAGCTTATCACTCATGTTTAATGGCTAAATATTGGTTTGAGCAATTAACTAATTTTGATGTTTCAGTAGATATAGCTTCAGAGTTTAGATATCGAAAAAACAGATTTAAAGATGACATTTTATATGTATTTGTCTCACAGTCAGGCGAAACCGCTGATACCTATGCTGCTTTAGATTTATGTAATAAAAATAATATGAAGACTTGTTCAATAGTAAATGTTGTTGAAAGTTCTATAGCTAGAGAATCCAAATTTGTTTTACCAATTCATTGTGGCCCAGAAATTGGAGTTGCATCAACTAAAGCATTTATAGGACAAATGTTAGTACTTTATTTACTATGTTTAAAATTGGCCAAAGATAAAAAAGATATTAAAAAAGATGATTTTCATAGAAAAATTAAATTATTAAATACACTTTCAGAATTAATTAAGAAAACTTTATCAACTGAAAATGACATTCAATTAGTATGCAATTCTTTTGTTGAAGCAAAAGGATCAATGTTTTTAGGAAGGGGATATTCATTTCCTATTGCTTTAGAAGGGGCATTAAAATTAAAAGAACTAGCTTATGTTCATGCTGAAGGTTATCCTGCTGGAGAAATGAAACATGGACCCTTGGCACTAATAGAGGAGGGCATGCCAGTTGTTGTTTTAGCTCCAAGAGATAATTATTATAAAAAAACTATTTCAAATATGCAGGAAGTTATTGCAAGAGGTGCAAAAGTTCTTCTAATTACAAATAAAAATAAAGATGAAGTTTATTCAGAAAATATCTGGCAAACAATTGAAGTTGAAAATACCTCAGATGATTTGTTGCCATTTTTGATTACAGTTCCATTGCAGAAACTTGCATATTATTCTGCACTTAAAAAAGGTTATGATATAGATAAACCGCGTAATCTTGCAAAATCTGTCACTGTTGAATAATAAAAAAACTCTGCTAGAACACTCTTAGGTTGAATATGAAAAAATGGAAAACAAATAGTTGGAGAAATTATCCAGTTAAGCACATCCCTACATATGAGGATGAAAAAGAACTTAATAAGGTTCTTGGAAAGATTAAAGACTTCCCTCCTTTAGTGTTTGCTGGTGAAACAAGACATTTGAAACAACAATTAGCAGAAGTAGTTGATGGAAAAGCTTTTTTATTACAAGGAGGTGACTGCGCAGAAAGTTTTGCAGAATTTAATCCAGATAATATTAGAGATTATTTTAAAGTTATTTTACAAATGTCATTAGTTTTAACTTATTCAGCTTCTTTACCTGTTGTTAAGTTAGGAAGAATTGCGGGTCAATTTTCTAAACCAAGAAGTGCACCTACAGAAAAACAAGGAGATAAAGAATTACCAAGTTATCTTGGTGATAATATTAATGGTATTGAATTTAATGAAAAATCTAGAAGACCTGATCCTAAAAGATTATTTAAAGCTTATTCTCAATCGGCATCAACATTAAATCTATTAAGAGCTTTCTGTCATGGTGGATTTGCTGATTTAAAAAAAGTTCATCTTTGGAATTTAGGTTATATTAAAAAAAGTCCACAAGCCAAAAAATTTAAGGAGCTAGAAGACAAAATTGCTGATGCATTAGCTTTTATGGATGCATGTGGAATAAATTCTGATTTTAACAGAAGATTAAAAACAGTTAATTTTTGGACTTCTCACGAAGCATTATTGCTTCCATTTGAAGAAAGTATGACAAGAATTGATTCAACAACAGGCGAATATCATGATACTTCAGCACATTTTGTATGGATCGGTGATAGAACAAGACAATTAGACGGTGGTCATGTTGAATTTTGTAGAGGAATTGAAAATCCAATTGGAATTAAATGTGGACCAACTTCAAAACCAGAAGAAATTGTTAAGATTTGTAATGTTATAAATCCTAAAAATGAAAAAGGAAAAATAACATTAATTTCAAGATTTGGTTGTGAAAATGTTGGAAAGTTTTTACCAAAATTAATAAGAGCTATAAAAAAAGAAGGTTTAAATGTTATTTGGTCTTGTGACCCTATGCATGGAAACACAGTCAAATCTTCTACAGGTTTTAAAACAAGACCTTTTAATAATGTTTTAAAGGAAGTTAAAAATGTATTTGCGGTACACCAGAGCGAAGGATCTTATGCAGGAGGATTGCATATAGAAATGACAGGACAAAATGTTACTGAATGTACTGGTGGTACACAAAAAATTTCTGATAAAGACTTGTCAAGCAGATATAGAACCCATTGCGATCCAAGATTAAACGCAAATCAAGCTTTAGAACTGTCATTTTTGATTTCTGATGAAATTAAAAAGAATTCCATTTATGCAAGAAGTGGAATTAGAGCGGTTTCTTAACGCATTTATTAAAGAAATCATTTAAAGTATAATTGAATCATGGAAACAGGTAAAAAAGTTGTATTTATAAAAGATTGGATATTGAATTATGTAAATTCTATGCCAAAAAAAGCAGAAACTTTAGTTATTGGAATTTCTGGTGGTATTGATTCTTCAGTATCAAGCACTTTAAGTGCAATGACAGGTTTAAAAACAATTGCAATCTCAATGCCTATTAAACAAAAAAGTTTTCAGCATGATCTAAGTTTAAAACATCAAGAATGGTTAAAAAAAAATTTTAAAAATGTTAATGGATTTACAATCGAACTAGACGATCTTTTTAATACATTTGAAAAAACACTTTCAAAATTTAATAATGAACATGGTATGGCAAATTCTAGAGCAAGATTAAGAATGTCGACTCTTTACCAAGTTGCAGCAGCAAATAATGGAATAGTTGTTGGAACTGGAAATAAAGTTGAAGATTTTGGTGTTGGATTTTATACAAAGTATGGAGATGGTGGAGTTGATATATCACCTTTAGCAGATTGTAATAAAACAGAAGTTTGGGAATTAGGAAAAGAGCTAAATATTTTAAAAGAAATAATTGAAGCACCACCCACAGATGGTTTATGGGATGATGGCAGAACTGACGAAGGTCAACTAGGTCTTACCTATAGTGAACTTGAAGAAGCAATGGATAATGAAAACTCAAAAAATAGAGATAAATATAATAAAATAAGAAACGCAAACCTGCATAAGATGGACCCCATTCCAGTTTGCAAGATACCTAAGTAATCTTAGGGATACACAAATCATCAATTAAAGTATATTTCTAGAATAATGAACAAAGATATTTTTTTAACAAATAGTCTTGGAAACAAGAAAGAAAAATTTACTCCAATAAACTCAAAAAAAATCGGGATGTATGTATGTGGCCCAACTGTTTATGACAACCCACATATTGGAAATGCAAGACCTTTAGTTGTTTTTGATATTTTGTTTAAAGTATTAAAATGTAAATATGGAAATAATTCAGTTACATATGTAAGAAATATTACTGATATAGATGATAAGATAATAGTATCATCAATTGAGAAAAAAATCTCAATAAGTGATCTTACAAAGAAAATTACAAATATTTTTCATGATGACTGTAAATATTTAAATTGTGAAAATCCAACACATGAACCAAAAGCTACAGAAAATATTTCTTTAATGGTTGAAATGATTAGTGCCCTTATAAAAAAAAATTTTGCATATGAAAAAAATAACCATGTTTATTTTGAGGTAAGTAAATTTAAAGATTATGGAAAATTATCAAATAAAAATTTAGATGAATTAATTGCAGGCGCAAGAGTAGAAGTATCTGAAAATAAAAATAATCCTGCAGATTTTGTACTATGGAAACCTTCAGTTGAAGATGAACCATTCTGGGACTCTCCATGGGGAAAAGGAAGACCTGGTTGGCATCTTGAATGTTCTGCTATGTCTAAAAAATTTTTGGGTGATAAATTTGATATTCACGGCGGAGGAAGAGATTTAATTTTTCCACATCATGAAAACGAAATTGCACAATCTAGATGTGCTAATGAAAATGAAACCTTTGCTAATTTTTGGGTTCATAATGGATTTATAACAATTTCCAATGAAAAAATGTCAAAATCTCAAGGTAATATTTTAAAAATTGGCGATTTCAAAAAAAATGTGAGTGGACAGGTTTTAAGATTAGCATTGATAAGCTCCCATTATAAACAACCATTAGATTGGAATGATAAACTTTTATCAGAATGTGAGAAAACTTTAAACAAATGGTACGAAAGTTTCATAGAAATTAAAAAAAAGACTTTAATTCCTGACGAATATTTATTACCTTTGTATGACGATTTAAATACACCAGGATTCATTGCCAATCTTCATAAGTTATTTGAAAAATCTCAAAATGGTACTGAAATTGATAAACAAATATTTGTATCTGCATGTAATTTTGTTGGTTTGTTAAATGAAAATAAAGATACCTGGAATAATTATAAAAGAAGTAAATTAAAAATCACTGAGGAAGAGATAAAACAAAAAATTGATGAAAGGAATAAAGCAAGAAAAAATAAAGATTATAAATTAGCAGATAAAATTAGGAACGATTTGGTAGATAAAGGAGTTTTAATTGAGGATAAAGATGATAAAACCCTGTGGAAATTTAAATGAGTAGAGAAAAACTATATATATTCGATACTACACTCAGAGATGGAGCCCAGACTCAAGGTGTAGATTTTTCAATTGATGACAAAATTAAAATAGCAAAAGCCTTAGATGGTTTAGGTGTGGATTATATAGAGGGCGGCTGGCCAGGTGCCAATCCAACAGATACAGAATTTTTTCAAAAAAAAATTAAATTAAATAACTCAATTATGACTGCTTTTGGTATGACCAAAAGAACAGGCAGAAGTGCAGATAATGATCCTGGACTGTCTTCTATATTAAATAGTAACACTAAAGCAGTATGTTTAGTTGGTAAAACATGGGACTTTCATGTTGATGTAGCATTAGGAATTTCAAATCAAGAAAATTTAGAAAATATTTCTGAAAGTGCAAAACTTTTTGTTAAAGAAAAAAAAGAATTTATGTTTGATGCTGAACACTTTTTCGATGGTTTTAAAAATAATAAAGAATACGCGCTTTCATGTATTAAATCAGCATATGATAATGGTGCAAGATGGATTGTATTATGTGATACAAATGGAGGAACATTACCTAATGAAGTTTCTGAAATAGTGAATGAGGTAACTAAATCTGTTCCAGGAAAAAATCTTGGTATTCATGCTCATAATGATACTGGAAACGCTGTTGCAAACTCCTTAGCTGCAGTTTTATCAGGAGCAAGACAAATACAAGGAACAATTAATGGACTTGGTGAAAGATGTGGTAATGCAAATTTAATGTCAGTAATTCCAACTTTGCACTTAAAAGAAACATACTCAAAAAACTATGAAGTAAATATTAAAAAAGAAAATATTAGCAAATTAACTCAATGCTCAAGATTACTTGATGAAATACTAAATAGAAAACCTAATCAACATATGCCTTATGTTGGTGCTGCTGCTTTCTCACATAAAGGTGGACTTCACGTTTCTGCTGTACAAAAAGATCCAAAAACTTACGAACATATAAATCCTGAAACAGTAGGGAATGCAAGAAATATTGTTGTTTCAGATCAGTCAGGAAAATCAAATATAGTTTCAAGATTAAATTCTATTGGAATAGATTTTAAACAGGATGATCCTAAAATAAAAAAACTTTTAGAAGAAGTTAAAGATAGAGAATTCATTGGTTATAGTTATGATGGTGCTGATGCATCTTTTGAACTCTTAGCTAGACGTATAATGGGAGAAATTCCAAGATATATTTTAATTAAAGAATATGATGTTAGTGTTAAAAAAAATAGTTCAGGAGAAATTATTTCTTCTGCAAAAGCCCAATTAGAGGTCGATAAAAAGTTAATTCTTTGTGAAGGCGAGGGTAATGGTCCTGTCCATGCTCTTGATAATGCAATAAGAAATAATGTAGATAAACTTGCAAAATATTCTCAGTATTTAAAAGATTTAAAATTGGTAGATTATAAAGTTAGAATTCTTAATACTGGAACAGAAGCTGTAACAAGAGTATCAATAGAGAGTACAGACTCTAAAGGTAAAAATTGGTTTACAATTGGAGTTTCAGCGAACATTATTGATGCATCATTTAAAGCACTTGTTGATAGTCTAGACTACAAATTATTTAAGGATAAGGCGCCAGCAAGTATTTAATGTTCAATAATATTTCTTTTATTTTACATAAACCACAATTATCTGAGAATATCGGAGCATGCGCTAGGGCATTAAAAAATTTTAATTTTTCAAAATTAATTTTAATTAATCCAAAACCAACTTTTCCCAATGATAAAATTATTGCTACTTCTGTAGGTGCTCAAGATATTATTAAAAAAGGTAAGGTTTTTAAAAGTTTAGAAGATACTATGAAAAATATAGATCTATTAATATCAACTACTGCAAGGTTTAGAAATAAAAATATTAAGCATATTAAATTAAATGAGTTAAACAAAATAGATTTTAGCAAAAAAATTGGTTTTTTGTTTGGCCCAGAGGCATCTGGACTATCAAATAATGAAATTAGTTTTTCTAATTATGTATTACAAATACCTAGTAATCCTAATTTTAAGTCTTTGAATTTATCTCACAGTTTAATTATTGTTGCTCAAACTATTTTTCAAATGTTGAATTTGAAAAAATCTAGATATTCTAGATCTAAAAAGATTAAATCTGCCTCAAAGAAAAATATTCAATCAATGTCAAATTTATGCATTAAACATCTAGAAGAAATAAATTTTTTTAAACCAAAAGAGAAAAAACCAAAAATGTTACAAAATCTTAGAAGTTTATTTTATAAAATGGATTTATCAGAAAAAGAAACACGTATTTTATCAAGTGTATTTGCGAGTTTAGCTAAAAAAAAGCCTGATTGACAAAATTAATCTTAAGTTTATAAAACGTTCTATTAAATGACAAAAAGATTAAACTCTAAACATAAAGTCGATAGAAGGCTAAGAGTGAATCTATGGGGAAGACCCAAGAGTCCTTTTAATACTAGAGCTTACCCACCCGGCCAACATGGTCAAACTAAATCAGCTAAACCTTCAGATTACGGTATTCAATTAAATGCAAAACAAAAATTAAAATCTTATTATGGAAACATGAATGAAAGGCAATTCAGAAATGTTTATAAAAAAGCTATTATGAAAAAAGGTGATACTGCAGAAAATTTAATTGGTTTACTTGAAAGAAGACTTGATGCAGTAATTTATAGATCTAAACTTTCAAATACAATTTTTTCCTCAAGACAACTTATTAATCATGGCCATGTAAGAGTTAATGGTAAGAAAGTAAATATAGCAAGTTATCAGGTTAGAGAAGAAGACAGTATAGAAATTAGAGACAAATCAAAACAATTAGCTTTAATAGATATTGCACTTGCAAATAAAGAAAGAGAAGTACCTGAGTATTTACAATTGGATGAAAAAAATAAAAAAGTTAAATTTATTAGAGTGCCTAAGTTTGAAGAAGTTCCTTACCCAGTAGCAATGGAGCCTAATCTTGTTATTGAGTACTATTCTCGATAATTATTTTTTAAAATTAATTCCTTTACTCTCAAGTATTTTTTTAAGCTCACCATTTTCGTACATTTCTTTTACTATGTCACATCCACCAACAAATTCTTTTTTAATATACAACTGAGGTATTGTTGGCCAATCACTAAATTCTTTAATTCCTTGTCTTAAATTTTGATCTTCTAAAACATTAACTCCTTTAAAATTTACTTCTAAAATTTTTAGCATATTTGAAACAGCCATTGAAAATCCACATTGAGGTGCATCAGGAGTTCCTTTCATAAAAAGGCAAACTTCATTATTTTCAATTTCTTTACTAATTAAATCATTTATATTTTGATCCATATTACTCCTTTGTTTTAATTGCTAAGGCATGTAATTCGTTTCCCATTTTACCTTTTAATGAATTATATACCATTTTATGTTGTTCAATTTTACTTTTTCCGGCGAAAGTAGAAGATGTAACTGTTGCAGAATAATGATTTCCGTCACCTGCTAAATCTTGTATGTCTATTTTTGCATCAGGCATTGCTTCTTTTATTAATTTTTCAATTTCTTTTAAATCCATTGCCATATTATTTTTCCATAAATTCTTCTAACCAACTATTATTAGATTTAATCAAATCGTCAATATGTAGAATTGGCTCTTTATCTATTATTATCTCATTTTCTGTTACCAATCCAAGCTCATCATAATGTACTGAATTTTCTTTTAAAACTTTTTGAACTTTTTCGAGATTTGTACGTTCAATTTCTATTATATATCTTCCCTGATCTTCACCAAAGTAATAATCGAATTTATTTATTAAAACCTTAAGTCTATCTAATTTAAACCCTTTTTTACCTTTTATTGCCATTTTTGAAACCGCAGTAATAATACCTCCTAGTGAGACATCATGAGCAGAACTTATTAACCCATTATCAATTAATTTTAATAATGTTTCACCGTTGTTTTTTTCATTAAACAAATTAATTTCAGGCGGAGGACCTTTTTTTTCGTTTAAAATATTTCTTGCAAAGGAACTTTGTTCTATATGACCTTCTGTTTTACCAATAACTAATATTAAATTATCTTTTTTTTTTAGGTTCATAGTGACCATTTTTTTGTAGTTTTTAATCAAACCAACTCCACCTATTGCAGGAGTAGGTTTAATACCTTTATCTTTTGTCTCATTATAAAAGGATACATTTCCCGAAACGACTGGATAATCTAAAAATTTACTTGCTTCATTTATTCCCTCAACACACTCAACAAATTCTCCCATATTTTTTTCTTTCTCGGGGTTGCCAAAATTTAAACAATTAGTAATAGCTATTGGCCTTGATCCACAAGAAATTAAATTTCTCCAACTTTCACAAACTACTTGCTTTCCTCCCGTGAGTGGGTGTGCATAACAATATATAGCAGATGAGTCCACGGATGTAGCAACAGCCTTATTGGTACCATGCACTCTGACTACTCCAGAATCAGATCCGGGTTTTTGTATTGTATCTCCCATTACAGTATGATCGTATTGTTGCCAAATCCATTCTTTATTAGAAATATTAGGTAAACTTAGAATTTTTTTCAGCACTTCAGTGATTTTTAATTTTTTAAAATCATCTTTTTTAAAATTAATTTTTTGAGGAAGTTTAGTTTTTTTCCACTTTCTGTCATACATAGGAGCATTTTCTGCTAATGTATTAATTGGAATCTGAGCAACTTTCTTATTATCAAAAAATAACTCAATATTTTTTGTATCAGTTGTTTTTCCTATTACTGCAAAATCTAAATTCCATTTATCAAAGATTTTTTTCGCTTCATTTTCTTTTCCATTTTCTAAGACAATCAACATTCTTTCCTGACTTTCAGAAAGCATTATTTCGTAGGGTGTCATTTTTTCTTCACGACATGGAACTTTATTTAAGTTCAGCTCAATACCCAAATTACCTTTAGATGCCATTTCTATGCTAGAAGATGTTAATCCAGCTGCCCCCATATCCTGAATAGAGATAATTGATTTTCCTGCCATTAATTCTAGACATGCTTCTAACAATAATTTTTCAGTAAAAGGATCTCCAACTTGTACAGTTGGTTTTTTTTCTTCAATTTTATCATCAAAAATTGCTGAAGCCATACTAGCACCATGAATTCCATCTCTTCCTGTTTTTGAACCAACATAAATTACTGGTTTATTAATACCCGCAGCTTTTGAATAAAAAATTTTATTTTTATTAACTAAACCTAAAGTCATTGCATTAACTAAAATATTTCCGTTATAAGAATCATCAAAACTTGTTTGGCCACCAACAGTAGGAATACCCATGCAATTACCATAACCCCCTATACCTTTAACAACACCTCTTAATAAATTTTTTGTTTTAGGGTGTTGTGGCGAACCAAAATGAATAGAGTTCAAGTTTGCAATAGGTCTTGCTCCCATTGTGAAAACATCTCTCATTATACCACCGACGCCAGTTGCTGCACCTTGGTATGGTTCAATGAAAGATGGATGATTATGACTTTCAATTTTAAAAACAATCGCATCATCATCTTCAATATCAATTACTCCAGCATTTTCACCGGGTCCTTGAATTACTTTTTTTCCTTTAGTATTTAGTTTTTTTAAATGAATTCTAGATGATTTATATGAGCAATGTTCATTCCACATTGCTGAAAATATTCCGAGTTCAGTTAGATTAGGTGTTCTATTTAATAGATCACAAATTTTATTATATTCTTCTTTTTTTAAACCATGATCAATTGCTATTTGTTCGTTAACTTCCATTATTTTAAATTTTCAAATAAATTTTCAAAGAAAAAATTTCCATCATTACTTGATAAATATTTATCTATCATTCTTTCAGGATGAGGCATCATTCCTAAAATATTTTTATTTTTATTAAATATTCCAGCAATATTTTTTAATGTTCCATTTGGATTAAAATCATCAGCTTCTTTGCCATCTTTATTACAATAAGTGACTGCAATTTGATTATTATCATTTAAAGATTTTAACTCATCATTTGAACAAAAATAATTTCCTTCATTATGAGCTATATGTAATTCTAAGATTTCTTTTTTGATGTTTTTAAAATACTTATTTTCTTTATCATTTACTCTAACATAAACATTTTTACATATAAATTTTTGATACTTGTTTTGTTGAAGAATTCCAGGCAATAAGCCTGTTTCTGTCAGTATTTGAAATCCATTACATATTCCTAAAACTAAACCTCCTGAATTTGCAAATTCAACAACCGATTTAATTATTTTTGATTTAGCAGCAATACTTCCACATCTTAAATAATCCCCGTAGGAAAAACCACCTGGAAGAACAATTAAGTCACTTTTAGGAATTTCTGGATCATTGTGCCAAACCATTTGGTTTTTAAAGCCAAATTTTTTTAATGCTACATCCATATCTCTATCACAATTTGATCCTGGAAAAATTATAACTGATGATTTCATTAATCTTATAGAATTTTATAATCTTCGATTACTAAATTAGCTAAAAGTTTTTTACACATTTCTTCAACTTCAGCTTTTGCTTTTTTTTCATCTTCTATATTTACTTCAATATCAAAGTATTTTCCTTGTCTAACTTCTTTTACATCAGAAAAACTCATACCATTCAAAGTTTGCTGTATAGCTTTTCCTTGTGGGTCAAGTACCCCATTTTTTAAGGTAACTACTACTTTTACTTTCATTTATTTTTTTTGATTTTTACTGCCGTTGGTTTTGAAAATTTGATAGGTCTTATATTTGAATGTTCATGCAGAATTCCTAATCTTCTAGCAACTTCTTGATATGCTTCTACAACATTTCCTAAATCTTTTCTAAATCGGTCTTTATCAAGTTTTTTGTCAGTTTTCTGATCCCACAATCTACAAGTATCAGGACTTATTTCATCTGCTAATATTATACTTTCATTTAATTTTGTTTTTCCAAACTCCACTTTAAAATCAACTAGCTTTATTCCAATACTTCTAAACATTCCTTGGAGAAAATCATTTATTCTTAGACATTGTTCATTGATTAAGTCAAGTTCCATTATATTGAGCCATTTAAAATTTAAAATGTGTTCACGAGAAATTATTGGATCTCCAAGTTTATCATCTTTCAAACAGTACTCAATTAACGGTGAATCCAAAACAGTTCCTTCTTCAATCCCTAATCTTTTTGTTAAAGATCCAGTTGAAATATTTCTTACTACAAACTCAATTGGTATAATATTTACTAACTTTATAAGTTGTTCTCTCATATTTAATCTTTTGATAAGGTGATTTTTTATTCCGATATCAGATAGAGAAGAAAGTATATGTTCAGAAATTCTATTATTTAAAATTCCTTTTCCTTCTATGCTTGCTTTTTTTTGATTATTAAATGCCGTTGCATCATCTTTAAAATGTTGAATAACTGTATTTTTATCACTTGTTGCAAAAATAATTTTTGCTTTACCTTCGTAAAGTTTTTTGCCTTTTTTCATTATTTAAAAACTCTTTTAAAAATTAAATTTATATTTTTAAAATGGGAAGAGTAATTAAATATTGAATTTAATTTTGATTTACTAATTTTACCCATTATAAATTTATCTTTTGAGATTAAATCAAATAAATTGACATCTTCAGAAAAGCATTTCTTTGAATAGTTTTGAACAATTTTATAAGATTTTTCTCTACTTAATCCACTTTTTGTAAGTTCTAGCATTACTTCTTGAGAAGAAATTAAACCCTTAGTTAAATTAATATTTTGAATCATTTTTTTTGGATAAATTATCATTTTATCTAAAATATTTGCCAATCTATTTAAAGCAAAATCTAAAGTAATATTTGCATCTGGGCCTATATTTCTCTCAACACTAGAATGCGAAATGTCTCTCTCGTGCCAAAGAGCAATATTTTCTAATGATGGTGTCACATAACTTCTAACCATTCTTGATAGTCCAGTTAGATTTTCACTTAAAATTGGATTTTTTTTATGAGGCATTGCAGATGATCCTTTTTGGTCTTTTGAAAAATACTCTTGAAGTTCATAAACTTCTGTTCTTTGAAGATGTCTAATTTCAGTAGCTACTCTTTCTACAGATCCAGCAATTATTCCTAAAATAGAAAAGTAAAACGCATGCCTGTCTCTTGGTATAACTTGTGTAGATATTGGCTCAACTTTTAAGCCGAGCTTCTTTGCAACATGTCTTTCTACATTTGGATTTATATTTGCAAAGGTTCCAACAGCTCCAGAAATAGCACAACTAGAAACTTCGTCTATTGCTGCTATCAATCTTTTTTTATTTCTTTTAAATTCTTCATAAAACGATGCAAGTTTTAACCCAAAAGTAATCGGCTCGGCATGAATTCCATGACTTCTACCAATGCAAGGAGTAAACTTATATTTCTTAGCTTGTTTTTTTAATACTTTTAAAATTTGATCAATATCTTTTAATAAAATTTTTCCTGATTGAACTAGCTGAATATTAAAACTTGTATCCAATACATCTGACGAGGTCATACCTTGATGTAGGTATCTAGCTTTTATCCCTGCTTTTTCTGTAATTGATGTAAGAAAAGCTATTACATCATGTTTTACTTTTGCTTCTATACTATGAATTCTATCTACATTTATTTTAGCTTTTTTTCTAACTGTTGAAGAAACACCTTTTGGAATTTGCCCAGCTTTTTCCATTGCTTGAGCAGCAGCTATTTCTACTTCAAACCAGATTTTGTATTTATTTTCCTCTGACCAAATATCAGTAAGTTCTTTTCTTGAATATCTTTTAATCATTAATTATTTGTATGGGGGCTTAGAATAACCTTTAGCAGATTCTGTGAAGATTTCATATCCATTTTCAGTAATTCCTAAAGTATGTTCAAATTGTGCAGATAACGATTTATCCTTAGTTACTGCGGTCCATCCATCATTTAATACTTTTACTTCAAATTTTCCAAAATTAATCATAGGCTCAATTGTAAAAGTCATCCCTGGATAAACTTTAAATCCAGTATTTTTTTTCCCATAATGCAAAATATTCGGTGGCTCATGAAACGTTGTGCTTATACCGTGGCCACAAAAATCTCTAACAACGCTAAAACCTTTTTCATCAATATATGATTCTATTTCATAACCTATATCACCCAAGGTTAATCCTGGCTTCAATACTCTGATTGCCCTCATCATCGCTTCGTATGTAGCATCGATTAAATTTTTTGATTTAATTGACACCTCACCAACTGTAAACATTCTACTTGTATCACCATAATGTCCATCTAAAATTGCTGTTACATCTATATTTAAAGCATCACCTTCATCTAAAAATCTATCAGAAGGAACACCATGACAAACAACATGATTTAAGGAAGTACATAAAGATTTTTTAAAACCTCTATAAAATTGTGGAGCAGAATATCCACCATGATCTCTTATAAATTCATATCCAAGTTTGTCTAGTTTGTCCGTTGATACCCCTGGCTCGATATGGTCAGTTAACATATCTAGAGTTTTAGCAGCTAACTTTCCTGCTTTTCTCATTTTTTCAAATTTTTCAATATAATCACTCATGAATAACTTTTATCTTTTTATCTATTTTAATTTTCTTTGAATCGATTTTACACTTGTATGCAACGAACTGAACTCCAGCTTTTTTTGCAATTAAATAATTATCATAATAATCTTTATCAATATCTTTTGCTATTTTAAAATATTTTATATTTTCAATTTGTACCAAAAATAAAACATAGGTTTTAAAGCCTTTTTTTACAGCATCTATTAATGTTTTTAAATGTTTAGTTCCTCTTGATGTAGGAGAATCTGGAAATTCAGAGCAATCATTATTTCTAAATAAAGTAACATTTTTTACCTCTATAAATATTTTTTGATTATTTTTACTCACTAAAAAATCAAATCGAGTTTCTTTATTAAAAAATACTTCAGATTTAATATTGTCCAGGTTATTAAACTCATCAAAAGAATTATTTTCAAGACCTTCAGCCACTATTTTATTAGCTAGATGAGTGTTTACTCCAACAAGTCTATTTTTTGTCTTTATTATTTCTAAAGTGAATTTAAGCTTTCTTTTAGGGTCGTTATTTTTTGAGATCCATACATCATTTTTTTCATCTAATAAGCCCATCATTGATCCTGTATTAGGACAATGTGCAGTTACAATTTCTTTATTTACTTTAATATCAGCAAAAAATCTTTTATATCTTTTAACAAGTTTGCCTTTAACTAAAGACTTGGTAAATTCCATATTCAAAATATATATATAAGAAATGTCAAAAAAAACAAAAGTAAATGCTTCAATACTGATTATAGGTAATGAAATTTTATCTGGAAGAACACAAGATACAAATACAAATACCTTAGCTTTATGGTTGAACAAAATTGGAGTTAAAGTTGAAGAAGTTAAAATCATCCCTGATGTAGAAGAAAAAATTGTAAATTCAGTAAATACAATGAGAAAATTATATAATTATGTTTTTACCACAGGCGGGATAGGACCTACACATGATGATATAACTGCACAATCAATAGCTAAAGCATTTAATCTAGATTATGAAATTCATAAAGAAGGTTATAAAATTTTAGAAAAATATTACAAACCTGGAGAATTTAATGAAGGCAGACAAAAAATGATTTGGATGCCAAAAGATGCAAAATTAATTTTAAATCCAACTAGCGGAGCCCCAGGATTTAGCGTTGAAAATGTCTTTTGTTTACCTGGAGTTCCCTCAATTTTAAAATCTATGATTGGAGGCTTAACAAATAAAATAGTAGGAGGTGATCCAATATTAAGTAAAACAGTAAGTTTGAAAACTGTTGAAAGCGAAATAGCTAATTCATTAACAAATGTTCAGAAAAATAATACAGATGTAGAAATTGGAAGTTACCCTTTTTTTCACGCTGGAAAATTAGGTGTATCAATTGTTATTAGATCTGAAAATGAAAAAAAAATTAATATTTGTCATGATCAAATATTAGAATTTGTTAAAGAAAAAAAAATTGAAATAGTAAATAGAGATTAAAATGCTTTATTTTGCATATGGAAGCAACTTGAATCATTTTCAAATGAAAAGAAGATGCAAAGATAGCAAGTTTCTAAAAAAGATAAATTTAAAAAATTTTAAACTTACTTTTAGAAGTAAATATCGTGCAGCAGATATTGAACATAGTAAAAATTCTATTGTGCCTGGTGGGCTATTTGAAATTTCTAAAAGTGATGAAAAGAAACTTGATATTTATGAAGACTATCCAATTTTATATAAAAAATTTTATTTTAAATATTACAAAAAAAATGTAATGACTTACACAATGGTTAAAAAAACTCCATTTACTTTTCCCACAGAAAGATATTTGAATGTTGTCAAAAGAGGATATAATGACTGCCAGTTAGATAAAGGATATTTAACTAAAGCTCTTAATTTAAAGTAAATTTATTTTTTCAAAAAAGTTTTATTTTTTCTTTTTATAAGCAAAAAGTTGCCTAATACATCATACTTTTTTTCTAGTTTATCTATTTTATTATGAAGATCTAATAAGGATATTTCATTTAAATCTATATCTAAAATAGCTAAATCATTTTTTTTTAAAAAATTATTGAATTCATCAAAATTATATATTTTACTATTTATTCCCATTTTTGAAAATTCGAAAAGAATTAAGACAAAAAATTTATTTATAATATCATCA
The DNA here is from genome assembly GCA_902569615.1 of uncultured Pelagibacteraceae bacterium. Taxonomy (GTDB): domain Bacteria; phylum Pseudomonadota; class Alphaproteobacteria; order Pelagibacterales; family Pelagibacteraceae; genus Pelagibacter. The sequence continues at coordinate 56,446 of CACFUX010000002.1, forward strand.
CACCCATATATTGCGTTAAAATCATAACCTTCCAAATCTATTTTTATAAACAATTTTTTATCATCTGAAATTTTTAAATTATTTATAAATTTATTTAGAGTAAGTGCTTCAATAAAAGATGTTTTTGATTTAATCTGATTATCATCAACTATAAATCCGCCTTTTGTGGAGTTACTATCTAGATTATCATCTTTAAAGTTAAATGTTCCTTCTTTTTCTGCAATTGCAAAATTTAGTGTTTCAATATTATTAAAGTTATTCAGTTTTATATTTTCTTTGAGCATAAGCATTTCTTGAGACGATGGTTCAAAAGCATAAATTTTTGTTTCTAAATTATGTCCTGCTATAGGTATAGAATAAAATCCTTGATTTGCACCACAGTCTATAAAAATTGAGTTATTATCAATATTTTTATTAAGAAAATCTATCTCTCCTTGATCATGTAAATTTATTTTTGTTAATAACGATCGACTATAATTTTTTTTTTGAGGATAAGCGTTAAATTTAAATTTCTTAAAATTTAGAACAAAAGGTCCATTTAAAAAAAATTTTATAAGAGAAAAAACCAAATAAAATGATTTTTTTTTTAGTTTTGTATCCAGTTTATAATGAGGGTAAAAATTACAAAGTTTTTGAAAAAATTTATCCATTTAATATTTTATTACTTTTATTAATTAAAAATCTATAAAGATAAAACTAAACTTAAATTAAATAATAAAATAAGGTATAATAATTTGTTTAAATTAGTATTCAAATGTTAAATCAAGAGATATTATAGTGTTAATGAAAAGATTAATAATAAATCTGTTTGTATTTGTTGGGTTGATGTTCTTATTTAACATAAATACTAGCGCTTATTCTGAAACGTTAAAATCAGGTATTGAGATTGATAAAAGTAAAAAAGTTATTTTCATTGAATGTGCTGATGATGATGATTCACAGAATATCGAAAAAGGAATGAACTTTTCTGATGCAAATTTTTTTCAAAGATCAAATAAAATTAATGATTTGAGAGGAGACGGGATTGTTTATTATAAATTTGCTAATTTATCTGTATTTGGTACAAAACATTATATAGGATCTGATAATCGTTATTTTAGATTAAACAAAGATTATAAAGTTATTTCTCAAGGTATCATTAAATGTACAAATAAAAAGAATGTATTTGAACTTTCCGAGGGTAATAGAAAATTTTTATGGAAAGTTTCTACATCCAGTCAAATATTAGATATAAAATCTAAAGTTTATGATTACAAAGGATACAGAAGATATCAGTTTGTAAAAGCATCAAGCGATGATGAAAATAAGATATTTGTATCAATGAAGAAATACGAAGATAATCAGTATGCAAAAGTTGATACAAATGAAGGCAGTTCTTTAAAATCTGGTTTTGAAATTAATAAAAAAGAGAAAGTAAAATATGTAAAGGGCAATAATACTGCTTATTGGGATTTTATGCAATTAAAGATGAATGACTTGAGAGGAGATGGAGTTGTTTATTATTTATTTGATGTTGATAAATATTATAGAGTAAACAAAAACTACAAAGTTGTTTCTAAAGGTAGTTATAAAGTTATAAGAGATAATAAAACAGATGTATATCAGTTAACTAGTGAAGATAATCAAAAATTTTTATTTAAAATTTCTTTATCAAGCCAGATAACAGATATTAAATCTAAATTTTATGATTATAGCGGATACAGAAGATATGAATTTGTATTAGCTGAAACTGATGAGCAAGAACAAATAAGATCTGCAATTAAAAATTTTGAAGAAAACAAATATGTGAAGGTTGAATCTAATCAAGATGATTTGTTAAAATCAGGAATTGAGATTAATAAAGATGAAAAAGTAAAATACTCAGAGTTTGGGGGACAACAAGGATATGATTTAGGATATTTTTATTTAAGGGCGCATAAAATTAATGATTTAAGAGGTAATGGAGTTGTTTATTACAAGTTTGAGGAAACGACAGGTAATGCAGGTAAGTATTATAGACTAAATAAAGATCACAAAGTCATTTCAAGAGGATTTTTTGAATATAAAAAAAATAAGAAAGCATTTGAATTAACAGAAGATAATCAGAAATTTTTATGGAAAGTTTCTATGTCCAGTGAAATAGTAGATATAAAATCTAAAGTCTATGATTATAAAGGGTATAAGAGATATCAGTTTGTAGAAGCATCAGCAAATACACAAAATAAAATATATTCATCAATAAAGGATTTCGAAGATGGTAAGTATATGAAGGTTGAGGAAAAACAGAATGATACGATTACAGTTTCTTTAAAATCTGCATTGGATATTGATAAAAAAGAAAAAAGACCTAAGGAAGATTACATATATAGCGGAACGTTTTTTTGGAACTATTCATTTTTAATTGACGATCTAAGAGGCAATGGACCTGTATACTACGTATTTAACATTGATGAATACCATCGATTTGATAAAAATTTTAATTTACTTTCAAGAGGAACTTTTAAAGAAGATAAAAGAGTTTTCGAATTAAAAGAAGATGATCTTAAATTTCAATGGAAAATTTCATTAGTAGATAAATTTGTAGATATAAAATCAAAATTTTATGATTATAAAGATTTTAAAAGATATCATATTAAAGAAACTACAAAGAAACAAAAGAAGCAGGTAGCTCAGTCATTAAAAAATTCTAAACAAAATAAATACGCAAAATATGACGAAAGTGATGATAATCTTAATAGGCTATGGAAATTAATATTAAAAGATAAAGATATTGAAAAAAAATATCTGAAATATTCCAAAAAAAAAGCTAAGTTTAAGGGCAAGCCAATTAAAGGCATGGGTCTTGCTGTTTTTATAGATTATAAAAAAGAATTATCAATTTTAACTAAGGATATTTATACAAAAGAAATCTCTTCACCAATTGCTTGGGGATGGGAGTATTCACATGAAGACCCAGCAAAAATAAAAGGTTTTAATACAGACAAAACAGTTTTTGTTGGATTTGAAGCTATTAGAAATTGTTACAAAAATGTGAGGAAGAAAAAATTAAGTTTAAGAGATGGTGAGTGTTTACTAGTTGATGTAAGAAGAATTACGGGTGGAGGTCAATATCCTGTAATTTGGTATAATTATTTAATTGAAGCCAAGAAAAATAGAATATTGCTGGCAAAAGAGTCAGAAAAATCCAAACAACAAATAGCTGATGAAAAAAAGAGAAAAAAAGAGGATGAAAAAAAGAAACAAGAATTACTCTTAGCACAAAAAAAAGCTGAAGAAGATAGAAAAAAACAAGAATTACTTTTAGCTCAACAAAAGAAAGAAGAGGAAAAAAGAAAAAAAGAACTTTTGTTAGCTCAAAAAGAAGAGGATGAAAAAAAGAAACAAGAATTACTATTAGCTCAAAAAAAGGCTGAAGAAGAAAGAAAAAAACAAGAATTACTTTTAGCTCAGAAAAAAGCTGAAGAAGAGAAAAAGAAACAAGAATTACTCTTGGCTGAAGAAAAAGCTAAAGAGGAGAAAAAGAAAGAAGAATTAATAGCTCAATTAAAAGAACAAGAAAAGAAAAAGCTTAGTGAATTAGAACTTGCAAAAAAAGAAGCTGAAAAAGAGTTTGAGAAAAAGAAAAAAGAATTAAATGTGGATAAAGATTCTCCTGAAATTATTGTAGCTGAAGCAATAACAGTAACAAGCCAAGCTTATAAATTAAAAGGAACAGTTAAAGATAAAAGTGACTTTTTTTTAGAAGTTGATGGTCAACCAATTAAAGTAAATAAAGAGGGAGAGTTTTTATTTGAAGGATTTATAATTAACACAAATGAGGTTGAGGAATTAACTATAGTTGCTGTAGATAGATGGAATAATAGCACTGAAAAAAGTGTAAAAATAAATGTTGAATTAAAAGAAATGAAAGTTGCTAAAGGTTATGAAAAATTACTTCCTAATAAAATAAGCGTTAAAAAAGATAAAAATAAAATTGCAATTATAATTGGTGTTGAAAAATATGAATATCTTACAAATTTAGATGCTGCATTTGCAAATAGAGATGCTAATGCCTTTAGAGAATATGCTGTAAGAGCTCTTGGAGTAGATCCTTCAAATATAAATTTATTAGTTGATAAAGATGCTAGTAGACCAAAAATATTAAAAGCATTAAAACTTTGGCTTCCTAAAATAGGTGGTGAAAATATGGATATATACTTATTCTTTGCTGGTCATGGTCTAGCATCAGATGATGGAAAAAATTTATATATTTTACCTCAAGACGGTGATGCAAGTTTATTAGAAGACACGGCCATTACAAGAAACGAAATAATTAAAATATTACAAAAAACAAATCCAAAATCTGTAACAATGTTTTTTGATACTTGTTATAGTGGACAAACTAGAAATGAGGAAACTTTAGTTGCAAGTTTAAGACCCGTAAGAATAGTTGCTGATGATCAAGAAATTCCAAATAATTTTACTATTTTTACAGCCTCAGCAAATGACCAAACATCAGGAAGTATAGAAGAAGCAAAACATGGAATGTTTTCTTATTACTTAATGAAAGGAATGGAAGGGGCAGCAGATGAAAATAAAGATAATAAAATTAGTAATGGTGAACTAATTGCTTATATTCAAAATAATGTTAGTAAAGTTGCTTTCTCACAAAATAGAGAACAAGATCCAAGTATGTCAGGTGATAAGGATAAAATTTTATTTACTTATAAATAAATATTTTTAAGCTCCAGTAAATTCAACCACGTAAGCTTCTAATTCTTTATAAGTTTCTGTATCTTTAATATCTTGCAGATGTTTTTGCATAGCTTGATTATTCTCTAATCTATTAATGAATGCTTTATATAAATTTGCAACAGGATATTCTAGTAAAACGAAACTTCTATACTTACCATTATCCATTTTAAACATTTTATTTTTAGCTATTTCGTAACCAACGATTGTTACCTCTTCAACTACTATAGTTGAAACTTTTATAATTTCACTTTTTGTTGATATGTCTTCTCCAATACCAGCTTGTATAACTGTTTCATTAACTTTTGAACTTAGTCTTGTTTCAAGTTTCTTAGCAAGATCTTTCAAAGCAGCATTAGTTGCAGAGTCTATTGAACCTTGCAGTGTATCAACGACAGCTGTTCCTCTAACATAAATTACTTTTTCATTTGCTTTTGGCATCATAATGAACCAATTAGGAATAGACTCTTGAATTTCTTTTTCTTCTTGTTCTTTAATTTGTTTTATTTTCTCAACTTGATCTTTTAGAGCATTTATAAAGTCATCCTCATTATTGACCTCGTATTCAGATACTGGTGTTTCACCAAGTGCTAATATTTGTTGTTTAACAACTTGTATTACTTTTTGCCTATCTCTCTCAAGATTTTCAGCTGTTAATTTTATTTCAGCATCTTTTTTTAGTTGTTCTAGCTGTTTTCCTAATGCTTGAATATTTTTATCGTCTGCAAATTCACTATTTTTAGTAACAGGCTCAGCTCCAAATGCAATTATTTCTTCTTCTATGTCTTTTTTAAGAGCATTAAGTCTTTCTTCTTTTTCTTTTTCGGCTTTGAGCTTTTTTAATTCTTCAAATTTATCATTTAAAGCTTTAAGTCTACTTTTTTTTAATTCTTCATATTGATCTTGTAAAGCTGTGATTTCTTGGTCATCTGCAAATTCACTTTTCTTTGTTATAGGTTCTGCACCAAGTGCCTCTATTCTTTTTTCTATTTCATTTTTCAGAGCTTGACGTTTTTTCTCTTTTTCCTCCACACCTTTAAGCTTTTCTAGTTCTGCTAATTGATTCTTTAAAGCTTCAAGCTCTTCATCACTTTCAATTTCATTTTTTTTAGTAATAGGCTCAGCTCCAAGAGCAATTATCTTATCTTCTATTTCTTTTTTAAGTGCATTAAGCTTTTCTTTTTTTGGTTTTTCCTCTTCTTCCTTTTTTTCTTTTTTAGCTTGCTCTTTTTCAGCTTTAATTATTTTTAAATTTTCTAGTTGTTTTCTAAGTGCAATAATTTGTTCATCTCTATCTACCTCAGAAACTTTAGTAATAGGTTTTCCACCTAATTCTTCAATTTCTTTTTCAAGTTTAGATTTAACTTCATCAATAGAAGTTTGTTTTTGTAATTCGCTTAATTGTTCTTTTAATTCAATTATATATTTTTTATCTGACCCAATTAATATTTTCTTTTTAACAGGCTCAGCTCCAAGATTATATATTTCAATTTTCAATTCCTTTATAATTTGTTTTTCTGCAGTGTGATCTGAAGCCATCGCATTTGAAAAAATTGAAATCACACTTATAATTCCATGACTATAAGAAGTTGTTTGAAAAGAAATGTTTATTAGAACTATGAATATGAATGATAATATAATTTTGTATAAGTTTTTCATTATCTGTAAATTGTGTATTCTTTATACTTGTATATTATAAATTTTTCTCTTATATAAGCATTTTTTAAATCCTCTATTTTTGTGTACTTTTCAAGCCAATCAATGTTTTTTTCAGACGCTATAAAGAATAAATATTCATCTACACTTCTTTTGTTTAAATTATTTGGAAAAAAAATTTCGTATTTTGCTTTTTTTGGCAAAGTTACAGATTTATCAGAAAGGTAGTTTTTATTATCTAATGAATTAGGAAATATTTTATGAACTTGATAATCTTTGGTTTCATATGGCAATATTTGAAAAACAGTCAGGTAAACAGGTTTGTTTAATATTAAGTCAATCCTAAGCTCATCTCCATCTTTAAAATTTTTCTCATTTAGCTTTACATTAAAATCAAAAGATTTATCTAAAGTTTGAATTGTTTTAGTAACTTCAGCTTGAATTTTTATTTTACAAATGTAACTTTGCTCATCTGAGTTTTCAATCTTTATGATTTCTATATTTTTTTTTAATTCTTTTAATTGTGTTATTTCACCATTGAAGGAGCTAAGAAAAAATTGATTTCGTTCACAAGAAGTTTTACCGTCTACCTCTGAACAATTTTCCATCTCCTCTGATGAAATTTTTTGTCCAATAACTTTTTCTAAAGCTTTAAGTTTTGCTCTCTCTTTAGCAAGTGAACATGCTTCATTTTCACTTATATTGCCACTATATACATAGCTTCCTTCTGTAATAGCCACTTCAGCTGATGCAGCAAAATTAAAAAGAAAGAAAATAATTAAAAATTTCTTCATAAATATTAGTCTAAAACTATCTTTGTGTTTGATATAAGTAAATAAATTTTACTTATTAGACTTGTTGAATTATAAATATTAGCATAAATACTCATGAAAATAACTCATGCCCTCGTGGTGAAATTGGTAGACACAAAGGACTTAAAAAGTATCGTGTTTTACTATTAAGATAATAAAATTAACACTTCTAGTTAAACTCACTCTCGTGTAGTTCTCGTGTAGTTGGTGGAAGACACAGATTATAGACTACACGATTAGTAAAGTTTTGAGAGTAAAGTACACGATTATTAAAAATAATTGTTACATCGACTTTAATTAATTGATAAGTTGATTATATGAAAAAAATAATTTTTATAATTTCATTGTTTTTTTTAATACCACTAAATAATTCATTTTCTGCTCCTATAAAAATTTTCGGTTTAGACGTAACAATGGATAAACAAACTGCTAAAGATATATTAACAAAAAAAAATTTTGTCTGTAAGGATGTTATGGAAATGATTATGTGTGATAAATCTGGAGGCACCGTAACGGTCAGTAAAGATTTAATTCAAATATCTTGTGGAGTGTATGGAGGTTGTAAATATACCGCTATTGAAGTGGCAAATTTTTTTTCAAAAGAGTTAAACTTAAAAATTAGAAATCCTGAAGTTGTAGGAATATTCCAAGAACCAGCGTACTGTGGAGAAGGACCAGATGGTGACAAATTATGTGTAATATTTAGTTTAACTAGTAATCTAGGACCCTCTGTTGATATTATGAAACATAAACTAGGTGGTTCGGGAATGTCACTGAACTAATATATTTTAAATTTCATAATTGAGATATTATTCACGAGTAAATTACTTTAAATTTTTTATTTTTTTCATTAAGATTCGTGTAGTTCTCGTGTAGTATAAATTTAATTATTAATTTGAAATAATATGTTAAATAAAGTAGATAAATCAATCTTAATAACTGCCCTCGTGGTGAAATTGGTAGACACAAAGGACTTAAAAGCCGAGGGATAGAAGTTAAAGTCAGTCCATAGAAGTCTAAGGTAGTCTTAAACATCCTATAAAATCCCATTACTTTAAATTAGCTTTCAATTAAGATTAGAAAATATGGTTTAATATATTTCTGAAAACCAGCACAATACCAGCACACAGAGAGATAAAATAAAAAATTATTCTTTAAATTATATATAATTTCATATAAAATTATGAATATGCGAAACTTAATAATATCAATTTTTTTATCACTATTTGCATTTACAAGTGTATGTATGGCGGAACAATATTCTGCAGTGTCTTTAGGTTACACAAAGCATATTGCTGAAGATCCACACGATTCTGGTGGAACAACATATTATTCAGACCCTGAAGAGAATGGATTTGTTTTAGGAATTGCTCTAGGACAAAGATCTGATGGTATAAGCACCGAAGTTGAAACAAATTATTATAGTGAAGTATCACAAAAATTAACATCAGATGTTACCGTTGATGTATCAACGTTTGCTTCAATGCTTAATGTTATGGCTACACCAGGTGAAAATGAGATTTATGGTATTATCGGGGGTGGTGTTGGTTTTGGTTATTCAATGGTAGATACTAGCTATACTTCTGGAAGCACCACATTCAATGGTGACGAAAGTACTTTTAATTTTGGTTATCAATTAATATTAGGATTAGGTGCTGACAATTATGAGGTAGTATTTAAACATTCTAATTTTGGAGAAGTTGAAGGTGGTAGTGGAACCACATCAGCAGGTGACACTTATAACGCTGATGAATTTGATAATGTATATAATTCTATTGCATTTAGAATAAAGTATTAATTTAAACTTTTACAAACTAAACAATTACCAGTTTCTTGATTTGTCTTTTTATTATTTTAATTGAAAAATATGAATAATAAATTCTGTAAAACTTGAAACAGACTAGAAACCATGAAGATAAAATAAAAAAAATTTACTTATTCCTCTTGTTCAATTATAAATATTAGCATAAATACTCATGAAATTCATTAATGCCCTCGTGGTGAAATTGGTAGACACAAAGGACTTAAAATCCTTGCCCTTATGGGAGTGCCAGTTCGAGTCTGGCCGAGGGCACCAATAACATAATGAAGATAAAAATAATTTCAGATATAAACAAAAAATCTTTAAAAATTAAATCGTTTATTTTAAAAAATATTAAAAAAAATAAATCAATAAAAAATAATTTAACAATAGTTATTGGTGGCGATGGTTTTATGCTTAAAACTTTAAAAAATAATAGGAAACCTTCAAATTTATTTTATGGAATAAATTCTGGAAACTATGGTTTTTTAATGAACAAATTTTCCCAAAAAAATACAATTAAAAATTTATCAAAGGCCAAAATGGTTTCTATTTCTCCATTAGAAATGAAAGTAAAAAATAAACAAAATTTAATCAAAAAGTTTATTGCAATTAACGAAGTTTCAATTTTAAGGCAAAGCAGACAAGCTGCGTCTATATCAATTTTAAATGGAAAAAAAACTATTATAAAAAAACTGATTTCAGATGGAGTTTTAGTATCAACTCCGGCTGGTAGTACTGCTTACAATTTATCTGTTCATGGGCCAATATTAAATTTAAATTCAAAAAAAATCTCTATTTCTCCTATAAGTGCTTTCAGACCAAGAAGATGGAAAGGGAAAATAGTAAGCGAAAAGTCAATTATAATAATAAAAAATTTAAATCCAAAAAAAAGACCTATTAGTGCTGTAGCAGATAATGTAGAGGTTAGAAATGCAAAAAATGTTCAAGTAAAAACAAATAAAAAAATTAAATTTAATTTACTTTATGATTATAACAGCGGTCTTCAAAAAAAAATAAAAGTTGAACAACTTAGAAAAGAAATAAACTAAAAAATAAATTGTTATATTATTATGAATACAAAAAATATTTATTCTAAAAATATTGGGATAATAATTTTCTTGTTTTCATACTGTACATTAATCTTTTCTTTTTTCATTAATGAGGATGGATCTGGAAGGGGAGCAAGTGGTGATTTTCTTGCTACTTATCCATTTATACTAGCGCTACAAGAAAATATTTTAGTGGACCCTGTTCAATTTACCCTAGTACATACACCACTTCATTTCATAATTTTATCTTTTGTAGAATACATCGTTAGTGATCCATATGTTATTAGATTAATTTTTTGTCTTACTTCCATAATTCTTCCAATTTTCTTTTTAAAAGCATTAAAATTTAATAACCCAGAAAAGCTTAATCAAAATTTAATTATTTTAAGTTCTTGCATATTTTTTTTTCCAGCATTTAGATACACATCAATATGGGCAAATGATCTAATAACTTCATTAATTTTTTTCACTATTTCAATATATTATTTTAAAAAATGGGAAATTAATCAATCAAAGGTATTAAACAAAAATATAGTATTACAAATTATTTTTTTAGCCTTAGCCACTTATACCAGGCAGTATTTCGCTGTATTTTTTATTTACTTTTTATATAGATATTATCGAATAATTAATCTTAAAAGTTTTATAAATTTATTTATAATTTGTACAATTACATCATTGCCAGTTCTAGCTTATACGTACATACACCCAGCACTTATTACTGGACAACATATGTCAATTAATTCAATAAATTATTTTCTTTTGGGTAACTCGTCTATGATATCTTTATACCTTTTACCTATAATCATTATTAATTTAATCTTTGGAAAAATAGAATTGAAAAAAGATATTTTTATTTATTTAATTATTTCTTCTATTTTTGTTTTTTTAATTTCATTAAATTTCGATCCAATAAATTGGCAAGGTGGTGGTGTTAATATGATGATTTCAAAAATATTATTTAATAATAATATTTATTTTCTTTTTACTTCAATATTTACATATACTTTTTTTATTTATTTATTTTTGGAAAAAAAAATAAATATTATATTAATTTTAATACTAATTTTTATGTTTTTTAGTTTCCAAGCTTATCAAAGATATTATGAACCAATGTTTTTTTTAATATTTTTCACACTATTTGAAACTAATTTAAAAAATGTATTTACCCAAAAATCTAGCGCTAGTCTCATGCTTCTATCTTATTGTATAGTATATTATTTAGTTGCAATAAGTGATTTTATTTATAATTAATTTGTGGTGCCCCCGCACGGATTCGAACCGCGGACCTATTGATTACAAATCAATTGCTCTACCAGCTGAGCTACAAGGGCTTGGTGTGTATTTATTAATATTTTTAAAACTAATCAAGATCTTTTTTTGCATTCATTATATGATGAAATACAATAGCAGCACTATTAGATATATTTAAACTTTCAATTTTTTCATTGATATCTATTTTAACAAAAAAATCAGTATATTTTTCAGTATGTTTTTTAATACCAAAACCTTCTGATCCAAAAAGAAGAATATTATTTCCTTTCCAATCAACTTGGCAAAAATTTTTTTTACTTTTTGCATCAAAACCATAAACCCAATAATTTTTTTCTCTTAAAAATTTTAAAGTTGAATTAATATTTGATACTTTAAAAATATTGATATGCTCCATGCTGCCACTGGCTGACTTGTAAAGAAGTTTACTTTCATCTGGAAAATGTCTTTCTTTAACAATAATTCCATTTATTTTAAATGAGGAAGCACTTCTGATAATTGATCCTATATTTCTGGGATCTGTAACTTCATGCAAACAAGCAAAAGTTTGATTATTTTTATTTTTCAAAAAATCTTTTAAATTTAGATCTTCTAAATGTTCTATTTCGGCAACGTAACCTTGATGAAGCAAATCTTCATTACCTGTATATTTATCAAGCTCTTTTTTATTTTTAAAATAAACTTTAATGTCTTTGAGAAGATTATTTTTTTGATTTTCTCTATGTATACTTTTTTTACTTTCTTCAGTTAAAAAAACCCTCAAAACTTTTCTATTAGGGTTTTTTAGTGCTTCAATAACTGCATGTTTACCAACTATAAAAAATGATCTTTTATTCATAAATTTTAATGTTTTTTATACGTTTTTTTACTTATTTGCTCACTAATTCTCATATTGCATTTATGCAATAAAAATATATAAACCGCTTGTTGTTTAAAGCTTTATTGAACAAGGGGACGCTTCCCCTGCGAAAAGGAGGGGTACCAAAGCGGTCAAATGGGGCGGGCTGTAAACCCGTTGACTTCGGTCTTCGAAGGTTCGAATCCTTCCCCCTCCACCATTTAATTTAGTTTTAAATAATGTTGGAGTGAACTTGGGTGTTGCGGGTGTAGTTCAATGGTAGAACGCTAGCCTTCCAAGCTGGATGTAAGGGTTCGATTCCCTTTACCCGCTCCAAGAAATATTAATAATAAAGAAAAAAGGAAAAAAAGGTAAAAATATAATGTCGAAAGAAAAGTTTGTAAGAAATAAACCGCACTGTAACATTGGTACAATCGGTCACGTCGATCACGGTAAAACAACTTTAACGGCCGCTATAACTAAAGTTTTAGCTGAAAGTGGTGGTGCGAATTTTGTTGCTTATGATCAAATAGATAAAGCTCCTGAGGAAAAAGAAAGAGGAATTACAATCTCAACTGCACACGTAGAATATGAAACAGAAAAAAGACACTACGCTCACGTTGATTGCCCAGGCCACGCAGACTATGTGAAAAATATGATCACTGGAGCTGCGCAAATGGATGGTGCAATTTTAGTTGTTAATGCAGCTGATGGTCCAATGCCTCAAACAAGAGAGCATATTCTTTTGGCTAGACAAGTAGGAGTTCCAGCCATTGTAGTTTTTTTAAATAAGGTTGATCAAGTTCAAGATAAAGAGTTAATAGATCTTGTAGAGGAAGAAATAAGAGAACTTCTAACTTCATATAAATTTCCTGGAGATAAAACTCCAATAGTAAAAGGATCTGCATTAAACGCTGTAGAAGGAAAAGACGAAGCAACAGGTAAAAATGCAATTATGGAATTAATGAAAGCAGTCGATGAACATATTCCACAACCTGACAGACCAAAAGACAAACCTTTCTTAATGCCTGTAGAAGATGTTTTTTCAATTTCAGGAAGAGGAACAGTTGTTACTGGAAGAGTAGAGTCTGGTGTAATTAAAACTGGTGAGGAAATTGAAATTGTTGGTATTCGAGATACTAAAAAATCGGTTTGTACTGGTGTAGAAATGTTTAGAAAACTTTTAGATTCTGGAGAAGCTGGGGACAATATAGGTGCACTTTTAAGAGGTGTTGAAAGAGATGATGTGGAAAGAGGACAAGTTTTATGTAAACCAGGTTCTGTTACACCTCATACAAAATTTGAGGCCCAAGCATATGTACTTAAAAAAGAAGAAGGTGGAAGACACACACCATTCTTTACTAAGTATAGACCACAGTTTTATTTTAGAACTACAGATGTAACAGGTGAAGTTGAATTACCAGCAGGTACAGAAATGGTTATGCCTGGCGATGATTCAAAATTTACGGTTAAATTAATCACACCGATAGCAATGAGTGAAAAACTTAACTTTGCAATAAGAGAAGGTGGTAGAACTGTAGGAGCTGGAGTAGTAACTAAGATTATAGAGTAAGCTCCATAGGAGTGTAGCTCAATTGGTAGAGCGCCGGTCTCCAAAACCGGAGGTTGGGGGTTCGATTCCCTCCGCTCCTGCCAAATTTAAGGAGAATATTTAAATGAAAAATCCTTTGAAATTTATTCAAGAGGTTAAACAAGAAGCTTTTAGGGTTACTTGGCCTACAGGCAAAGAAACTTTACAAGGAACATTGATGGTTGTAGCAATGGCTATAGTAGCTTCATTATTTTTTTTGCTATTAGATCAATTTTTAAAATTTTTTTTAGAACTTGTTTTAAAAATAAGTATATAAATTATGAAAAATTGGTACATCGTTCAATCACATTCAAGTTTTGAGAATAAAGTAGCTAAATTAATAAAAGAAGAAGCTCAAAAGACTAATAAATCTGAAAAAATAGAAGAAATTATTGTTCCAACTCATGATGTAACTGAAGTAAAAAGAGGAAAAAGAATTCAAAGAAAAAAGAAATACTTTCCAGGTTATGTATTAATTAAAAGTGAAATGGATAATGATATTTATCATATGATTAAAGGAATTAAAAAAGTAAGTGGTTTTTTGGGATCAAAAGGAATACCAGTTCCAGTATCAGACAAAGAAATAGAAAAAATATTAGGACAAATAAAAGATGGTGTGGCTCAGCCTAAATCTAGCATAGAGTATACAATTGGAGAAAAAGTTCAGGTTATAGATGGGCCGTTTGCTTCTTTTAATGGACTTGTTGAGGATATAGATGAAGAAAAATCTAGACTTAAGGTCTCAGTTTCTATATTTGGTAGACCGACACCAGTAGATTTAGAATATAATCAAGTGGAGAAAGTTAGCTAATGGCAAAAAAAGAAATTAGTGGATATGTAAAATTACAAATTAAGGGAGGACAGGCTAATCCTGCTCCTCCTGTAGGTCCTGCTTTAGGACAAAGGGGAATTAATATCATGGAATTTTGTAAAGCTTTTAATGAAAAAACTAAAAACTTTATGGGAAAACCAGTACCAGTGATTATAACAGTTTATAAAGATAAAAAATTTGATTTTGTTATTAAATCTCCACCTGCATCTCATTTTATAAAGGAAGCAGTAAAATTAAAAAGTGGTTCACAAGAACCAGGTAGAAATATTGTAGCTTCGATTACAAAAAAACAACTGGAAGAAATCGCAAAAAAAAAAATGGCAGATTTAAATGCACATGATGTAGAAGAAGCATCTAAAATTATAGCTGGCTCTGCTAGATCAATGGGGATAGAGGTTAAAGAATAATGAGCTCAAAAAGATATAAAAAGTTACCTGAAAAAACTAAAGAATTATCTCCAAATTTAATAGATAAGTTAATTCCTGATTTAAAAAAAAATTGTACTACTAAATTTGATGAATCTATAGATTTAAGTATACAAATAAACAACAAACAAAAAAAAAATGAAATTAACTTAAGAACAATTGTAAATCTTCCCGCTGGTTCTGGTAAAAAAATTAAAGTAGCAGTCATTTGTGAAGATGCAAAATCTCAAATTGCAAAAGATGCAGGTGCAGATTTGGTTGGTAGTGACGAATTTATTGAAAAGATTAAATCTGGAGAAATGAACTTTGAAAAACTTATATGTACACCATCAATGATGATTAAATTATCTAAATTAGGTAAAGTATTAGGTCCAAAAGGACTTATGCCAAATCCAAAACTAGGAACTGTTACTGAGGACATAAAAAAGGCAGTTACAGATGCAAAATCAGGCCAAGTAGAGTTAAAAAATGATAAAGATGGAAATATAGGATTGAGTTTAGGAAAAAAATCTTTTTCAGATGAAAAAATTATAAAAAATTTCAATGCGGTAATTGAAGTATTAGATAAAGAAAAAGGTAATCAAACTGTAAAGGGTGATTTAATTAAAAGTATTTTTCTTACTTCAACAATGGGAGTGTCTTATAAATTAAAATTACCCAAGAGTATTTAATATGATGGATAAAGCAAAAAAACAAAATTATATCTCAGAGATGACTACCCAGTTTGATAAATCTGAAGCTGTCATTGTAACACATTATAAAGGTTTAACTGTTAGTCAATTAGATGAACTAAGAGCTAAAATGCGAGAGCACGGCATAATATTTAAGGTGACAAAAAATAGAATTACAAAGTTGGCTCTTGAAAAAACTAGATGCAAAGAGCTATCAGATCTATTTACTGGACCTACAGCTGTCGCACTATCACAAGACGCAATTACATCAGCAAAAATATTAACTAATTTTTCGAAAGAGAATAGCAACCTTAAAATTTTGGGTGGAATCATGGGTAATGACATTTTAGATGTTGCTGGAGTAAAAAATGTCGCTACACTTCCTTCATTAGATGAAGCAAGGGCCAAAATTGTAGGTATTTTGAGATCACCAGCTCAAAAAATCGCAAGTATTTTACTTGCACCTGCCTCAAAAATCGCTATTTTAGCGCTCGAAAAATCAAAAAAATAACCTAGGCAAAAGTATTATGGCAGATCTAAATAAAATTATAGAAGACTTATCAAGTTTAACTGTTGTTGAAGCAGCTGAACTATCAAAACAACTTGAGGAGAAGTGGGGAGTAACTGCAGCAGCAGCTGTAGCGGCAGCTCCAGCAGCAGCAGGTGGAACAGCACCAGCCGAAGAAAAAGATGAATTTACAATAGTCTTAGCTGCAGCAGGAGATAAAAAAATTAATGTAATTAAAGAAGTAAGAGCAGTAACTGCTCTTGGTCTAAAAGAGGCTAAAGATTTAGTTGAGGGTGCACCAAAAGATGTCAAAACAGGTGTAAATAAAAAAGAAGCAGAAGAAATTAAAGCTAAGTTAGAAGCTGCAGGCGCTAAAGTAGAACTTAAGTAGTAACAGAAAGAATTTTAATTGTTGGTAGATTTTTTTACCAACGATATTTATAGATGCATTTATCTTTTACTGAAAAGAAAAACATTAGAAAAAATTTTGGTAAACTCAAAGAGAGTTTATCTATTCCTAATCTAATTGAGGTTCAAAAAAATTCTTACAAAGAATTAACTGAAAATAATATTAAAGTAGATCAAAATTTAATAAAGGGCTTTGATAGAGTCTTTAAAAGCATTTTTCCAATTGAAGATTTAAATGATAAAGCAACATTGGAATATGTATCTTATAGATTAGAAAAACCTAAATTTGATGTAGAAGAATGTATTACAAGAGGTTTAACTTATTCAGCTGCACTAAAATGTACTCTTAGACTAGTAGTGTATGAAATAGATCAAGAAAATAATACCAAAGATATT
>CACFUX010000003.1 GCA_902569615.1 uncultured Pelagibacteraceae bacterium
TGAAGGGACTCGAACCCTCGGCCCCGTGCGTGACAGGCACGTGCTCTAACCAACTGAGCTACACCCCCTGCTTTTTGGTGGGCAGTATAGGTTTATTAGGTTTTGTATCAATGATGATTTTTTTATTTATTCTAACTGTAGGTTTTATTTATGAGTGGAAAAAAGGTGCCTTAGATTGGGAATAAAAAATGATAGATGTAGATAAGGAAAAAAAAATACCCAGTGAATTCAAACAACTAGCTAAAGATTTTAGTGAAAACGGTTTTATAACTACTTCATTCGACAATCTGGTTAATTGGGCCAGAACTGGTTCATTGCATTGGATGACCTTTGGATTAGCATGTTGCGCTGTTGAAATGATGCACACTTCAATGCCAAGATATGATTTAGAGAGATTTGGTGCAGCTCCAAGAGGTTCACCCAGACAGTCAGATGTAATGATTGTTGCTGGAACACTTACAAATAAGATGGCGCCAGCATTAAGAAAAGTTTATGATCAAATGCCAGAGCCAAGGTATGTAATTTCTATGGGAAGTTGCGCAAATGGAGGCGGATATTACCATTATTCATATTCAGTAGTAAGAGGATGCGATAGAATAGTGCCAGTTGATGTTTATGTTCCAGGATGCCCTCCATCTGCAGAAGCACTTTTGTATGGAATATTGCAACTTCAAAAAAAAATTAGAAAAAAAGGCTCTTTGCAAAGATAAAACTATGAAAAATTTATCTGACTTAGAAAAAAAAATTAATTCTGAACTTACTACTAAAATCAAAAGTTCAAAAATAGTTCATAATCAGGTTTTTTTGACTATCGATAGTGAAGATCTATTAGAAGTTATTTTGTTTTTAAAAAATAATAATAATATGAATTTTAAACAATTAATTGACATTACAGCTGTCGATTATCCTGAAAATGAAAGAAGATTTAAGCTTGTTTATTTGTTACTAAGTCATGAATTTAACTCTAGAGTTGTTATTGATTTGCAAATCAATGAAAATGAAATGGTTTCAACTTTAACTTCAGTTTACCCTTCATCAAATTGGATGGAAAGAGAAGTTTTTGATATGTATGGAATAAAATTTAATGATCATCCAGATTTAAGAAGAATTCTTACGGATTATGGTTTTGAAGGTCATCCATTAAGAAAAGATTTCCCATTAACTGGACATAATGAAGTTAGATACAGTGAGGATGAAAAAAAAGTTGTATATGAAAAAGTTAAGTTAGAGCAAAATTATAGAAATTTTGACTATGAAAGTCCTTGGGAAGGTACTGAATATATAAAAAAACAATCAAAAAATAATGACTAAAGAAAAAAAAACTTTAAATTTAAACTTTGGACCTCAACATCCTGCTGCACATGGTGTACTAAGGCTTATTTTGGAATTAGATGGTGAAGTAGTAGAACATGCTGATCCTCATATAGGATTACTTCATCGTGGCACTGAAAAACTAATAGAAAATAAAACTTATATTCAAGCAATTCCATACTTTGATAGATTAGATTATGTTGCCCCAATGAATCAAGAACATGCGTTTGCTTTAGCTATCGAAAAAATTTTGGATATTGAAGTTCCAATTAGAGCTCAATTTATTAGAGTAATGTTTTGTGAAATTGGTAGAATATTAAGTCATATTTTAAATATAACAACACAAGCATTAGATGTTGGGGCCTTAACACCATCGTTATGGGGTTTTGAGGAGAGAGAAACACTGATGACTTTTTATGAAAGAGTTTCTGGTTCAAGACTTCATGCGAATTATTTTAGAGCTGGTGGAGTACATCAAGATTTACCTAGAGGATTAGAGGAAGATATCGCTAAATTTTGCCAAAAATTTCCTAAAGTTATTGATGATTTAGAAACTTTATTGACAGACAATAGAATTTTTAAACAAAGAAATGTAGATAT
Source organism: uncultured Pelagibacteraceae bacterium (assembly GCA_902569615.1). Classification (GTDB taxonomy): domain Bacteria; phylum Pseudomonadota; class Alphaproteobacteria; order Pelagibacterales; family Pelagibacteraceae; genus Pelagibacter. Next base: position 1,912 of record CACFUX010000003.1, read on the forward strand.
TGGCATTGTTTCAAAACAAGATGCCTTGGACTATTCATTTTCAGGGGTAATGTTAAGAGGATCAGGTATTCCTTGGGACTTGAGAAAATCTCAACCTTATGAGTGCTATGAACAATTCGATTTTAAAATACCGATTGGTAAAAATGGTGATTGTTATGACAGATATCTTTGTAGAATTGAAGAAATGAGAGAAAGTGTAAATATTATAAATCAGTGCATAGCCCAAATGCCAACTGGTCCAATTAAATCTTTAGACGGCAAAATAAGTCCGCCTCCAAAAAAAGAACTTAAAGAATCTATGGAAGCCTTAATTCATCATTTTAAATTATTTACAGAGGGTTATAGAGTTAAAAAAGATGAAATTTATGTAGCAGTTGAGGCTCCAAAAGGTGAATTTGGAGTATATTTGATTTCAGATGGCACAAGTAAGCCATATAAATGTAAAATAAGAGCTCCTGGCTTTTCACATCTTCAAGCAATGGACTATCTAATTAAAGGACATATGCTAGCAGATGTTCCGGCAGTTTTAGGCTCAATGGACGTAGTTTTTGGAGAAATAGATAGATGAGTATAAAAAAAGTATCAAAGGAACAACCTTTAAGCTTTGAATTCAGTAAAAAGAATTTAGAAGAAGCAAATAAAATTATTAAAAACTATCCAGATGGAAAACAACAAAGTGCAGTTATGTCATTACTTTATTTAGCTCAAAAACAAAATGAAAACTGGATACCCCTTGAAGCAATGAAGTATATTGCAAAATTTTTATCAATGCCCTATATAAAAGTTTATGAGGTTGCTACATTTTACTCTATGTACAACCTATCACCAGTTGGAAAGTATTTTTTACAAATTTGTACAACGACTCCATGTATGATTAGGGGTGCTTACGACCTTGTAAATGTATGCAAAAAAAAAATTTCAAAAAATGAAAAGGAACTTTCAAAAGATGAAACTTGTTCATGGATGGAAGTTGAATGTCTTGGAGCTTGCATAAACGCTCCTATGATGCAAATAAACGATGATTATTATGAAGATTTAGATGAAGAAAAAACTGAAAAAATTATTACTCAAATACAAAATGGAGAAAAACCATTGCGAGGTTCTTATAGAGGTAGAAAAAATTCTGAACCTGAAAATAATAGAAAAACATTACTAAATATTAAAAATGCTTAAAGACGAAGATAGAATATTCACAAACTTATATAATGACCAAGGTGCAGATATTGTGTCAGCTCAAAAAAGAAGTGATTGGAAAGATACTCATGAAATCATTAACAAAGGAAAAGAATGGATAATTAGCGAAGTTAAATTGTCAGAACTTAGAGGCAGGGGTGGAGCGGGTTTTCCAACTGGACTTAAATGGTCTTTTGCTCCAAAGGAGGTTGGTTCAAAACCACATTATCTTGTTATTAATGCTGATGAATCCGAACCAGGCACTTGTAAAGATAGAGATATAATGAGATTTGAACCTCATAAATTAATAGAAGGTTGTTTATTAGCATCTTATGCAGTCAGTGCTCACAAATGTTATATTTATATAAGGGGTGAGTATGCTAATGAAGGAAAAAAATTGCAGAATGCAATTAATGAAGCGTATGAAAAAAAATTAATCGGTAAGAATTCTTGTAATAGTGGATGGGATTTAGATATATATATTCATTATGGAGCAGGAGCATATATATGTGGCGAAGAAACAGCTTTACTTGAAAGTTTAGAAGGAAAAAAAGGCCTACCTAGATTAAAACCACCTTTCCCTGCATTAATTGGTTTATATGGATGCCCAACAATTATAAATAACGTTGAAACAATAGCCGTTATTCCAACCATTCTAAGAAGAGGTGGTAAATGGTTTGCATCACTTGGAAGACCTAAAAATACAGGTTCGAAAATTTATTGTATTTCTGGAAATGTAAATAACCCATGCAATGTTGAAGAGGAAATGGGAATACCACTAAAGGATTTAATAGAAAAACATGCTGGTGGTGTTGTAGGAGGTTGGGATAATTTAAAAGCAGTTATACCGGGTGGATCTTCTATGCCATTAATACCAAAACAAATTTGTGAAAATATAAAGATGGATTTTGATGAATGTGTTGAGAATAAAACTGGATTAGGCACCGCAGGTATTGTCGTTATAAATAAAGATCAAGATATCATCAAATGTATGGCAAGAATTGCAAGATTTTATAAACATGAAAGCTGCGGTCAATGCACACCATGTAGAGAAGGGTCTGGCTGGATGTGGAGAATGCTTGAAAGAATGGCTAGGGGTGAAGCCTCAAGAGATGAAGTTGATATGCTTATGGATGTTACAAAACAAATCGAAGGACATACGATTTGCGCTTTTGGTGAAGGATCAGCTTGGCCTGTTCAAGGTCTTTTAAGACATTTTAAAAAAGAAGTTGCAAAAAGAAATAACTTTAATCCACTAGTAGATAGAAATAAAAATATACCTTATTTAGTGGACCAACATTTATTAGAAAAATAATGATTAAAGTAAAAGTAAATGATTTTGATGTAGAAGTTGAAGAGGGACTTACAGTTTTACAAGCTTGTGAACAAGCAGGTGCAGAGATACCAAGATTTTGTTATCATGAAAAACTTTCGATTGCTGGCAATTGTAGAATGTGTTTAGTTGAAATTGAAAAATCGCCCAAACCTGTAGCGTCATGTGCTATGCAAATTTCAGAAGGAATGAATATTAAAACAAACACTGAAAAAGTTGAGAAAGCAAGAAAAGGTGTAATGGAATTCTTGTTAGCAAATCATCCTTTAGATTGTCCAGTTTGTGATCAAGGAGGAGAGTGTGACTTGCAAGACCAGTCTATGTTTTATGGAATAGACAAGTCTAGGTATAAAGAAAATAAAAGAGAAGTTCCTGAAAAATATATGGGACCTTTAATTAAAACTCAAATGACAAGATGTATTCATTGCACTAGATGCATCAGATTTGCAACTGAAGTAGCTGGTGTTTCAGAACTTGGAGCAATAGGCCGAGGAGAGGATATGCAAATTACTACATATTTGGAAAAATCTATGGAGTCTGAGCTTTCAGCAAATGTAATTGATTTATGTCCTGTTGGAGCATTAACATCAAAACCATATGTATTTGAAGCTAGACCTTGGGAATTAAAAAAAACAGAAACAATTGATGTAATGGATGCAATTGGTTCCAATATAAGAGTTGATACTTATGGTTGGGAAGTAAAAAGGGTTTTACCTAGAATTAATGAGGACATAAATGAAGAATGGATATCTGATAAAACCAGATACGCATGTGATGGATTAAAAAATCAAAGATTAGATACTCCATATAAAAAAGTAAATAAATCATTTGAAAAAATATCTTGGGAAACAGCACATAATTTAATTGTAGAGAAGATAAAAGAAACATCGCCCGATGAAATTGCAGGATTTACTGGTGATCTAACTAATATGGAAACTTCATTTGTTTTAAAAGAATTTTTTAATAAAACCATAAAATCAAAATATCTAGACTGCAGAAGTGAAAATTTTTACATTAATGAAAATAAAAGAGAAAATTATATTTTTAATTCGTCGATTAATGGAATAGAGGATTCAGACTTGATTTTACTTATTGGAACGAACCCAAGATATGAAGCCACTATATTAAATGCAAGGATACGAAAAAGTTTTATTAAAAATAACGTAAATATATTTTCAATTGGAGATGTTGGTGATTTAACATATCCATACAAAACATATTCTAATGAAACTAAAATTATTAAAGAAATAATTGAAGGAAAACATGAAATTTCTGAAAAAATAATTAGCTCTGCTAAACCATTAATTATAATTGGAGAGACAATTTTAAAACTTAAATCGGGAAAATATATATTTGAAGAGTTGAAAAAATATTTATCTTCGATAAATAAAATTAATAGCGAATGGAATTCATTAAATATATTAACAAAAGATGCATCATCAGTTGGTTCATTTGATCTAAATATTTTTAGCTCAAATAATGGAGATAATATTGCTTTTTCAAAAGTTCAAAACAATGAATTCAAAGTTTTATTTTTAGTAGGCCAAGATAACTTAAATTTTAAAAAAAAAAATGAGTTTATAATATATATAGGTACTCATGGTGATAGGGGTGCAGAAATTGCTGATATAATATTGCCTGGTTCAGCATATACAGAACAAGATGGTTATTTTACAAACTTAGAAGGCAAGATTCAAAAAGCATATAAGGCTTCTTATCCACCAGGTGAAGCTAAAGAAGATTGGGAAATAATAAATAATTTATCTGAATTAATAAAAAGAAAAAAAATCTTTAAAAATAAAGATGAATTAATTGATAGCATGTTTAATTATCTAAAACTCAAAAATTCATCAGATAAAAATGATTTATTAGATATAAATTTTTTTAATGAAAAAATATTTGTTAATCATTCTAATTATTATTTTTCAAATGTTATTGCAAGAGCATCAAAAACTATGACAGACTGTAATAATGCTAAGATTAAACTTAAACAAACAGGCACTGAGGGATAATGTTAGAAAATTTAAACATTTTATTTAATGAAGTATATAAAATACTTCTTTTATTAATCCCAGTTTTAGTATCTGTAGCTATGATAGTTTGGTTAGATAGAAGAGTCTGGGCATTTGTTCAAAAAAGAAGAGGCCCTAATGTTGTTGGTCCATTTGGATTGTTTCAATCTCTAGCAGACGCGTTAAAGTATATTTTTAAGGAAATAATAATTCCAGCCAGCTCAAATAAAATCATTTTTATACTAGCACCAATTGTAACAATGACTTTAGCTCTTGTTTCATGGGCAGTTATTCCTTTTAGCGAAACTTATGTTTTAGCGGATATAAATGTTGGTATTCTTTATCTTTTTGCGGTTTCTTCATTAGGAGTTTATGGAATTATAATGGGAGGTTGGGCTTCAAATTCTAAATATCCATTTTTAGGTGCAATCAGATCGGCTGCTCAAATGGTTTCATATGAAGTTTCTATTGGAGTAATAATAATTAATGTATTGTTATGTGTAGGATCATTGAATTTGAAAGATATTGTTTTAGCCCAGCAAGATTTATGGTTTATAATTCCATTATTTCCAATGTTTGTAATTTTCTTTATATCCGCTCTAGCAGAAACAAACAGGCCACCATTTGATTTACCAGAAGCAGAAGCTGAATTGGTTGCAGGATATCAAACAGAGTATTCAGGAATGATGTATGCTATGTTCTGGTTGGGTGAATACGCAAATATACTATTGATGTGCTCTATGGGATCTATTTTATTTTTAGGTGGTTGGTTGTCACCAATAAACATTTATCCGTTTACTTTAGTACCTGCGCCCCTTTGGTTAATTTTTAAAATATTATTACTATTTATTTTGTTTTCTTTAGTAAAAGCAATTGTACCCAGATATAGATATGACCAACTTATGAAATTAGGATGGAAAATTTTTCTTCCGTTTTCATTGATTTGGTTAATTCTAACTTCAAGTTATTTATTTTATTTTAATTTATTACCTGTGAATTAAGTATGAAAATTTCAAGAATAATAAAAACTATTTTTCTAATCGATTTTTTAAATGGATTGTTAATTGCTATTAAAGAAGCATTTAAGTCAAAAAAAACATTAAATTATCCTTTTGAAAAAGGAAAGATTAGTCCAAGGTTCAGAGGTGAGCATGCTTTAAGAAGATATCCAAATGGTGAAGAGAGATGCATAGCCTGTAAATTATGTGAAGCTGTTTGTCCTGCTCAAGCTATAACCATTGAATCTACTGAAAGAGAAGATGGAAGCAGAAAAACAACAAGGTACGATATTGACATGCTCAAATGTATATACTGTGGCTTGTGTGAGGAGTCTTGTCCTGTTGACGCAATAGTTCAAGGCCCTAATTTTGAATTTTCAACTGAAACAAGAGAAGAACTTTATTATAATAAACAAAAACTACTAGATAATGGTGATAGATGGGAAAGTGTTTTAGCTGCTAATATTAAAGCTGATAATCCTTACAGGTAAAAATGATCGTTCATTCAATATTTTTTTATATTTTCTCTATAATAGCAATATTTTCAGCAATAATGGTTACTGTTTCAAGAAACACGGTTCATTCAGTTTTTTTTTTAATTTTAGACTTTATTAGTATTTCTTGTCTTTTCATAATGATAGGAGCAGAATTTATTGGAATGATCATGCTTATTGTCTATGTAGGTGCTGTAGCTGTTCTGTTTTTATTTGTAGTTATGATGCTTAATGTTTCACAACAAAAAAATGAATGGTTAAGTGGTGAAAAAAATTCTAACCATATCCCAATTGGCTTGTTAATAAGTGCTTTAATTTTCTTTGAACTAATCATTGTTGCTGGAGGTTGGAAATATAAACCTGAATTATTAGGAAGTTTTAATTCGATGGGTATTGATTTAACTACTACAAATACACATCAAATTGGCAATGTATTGTATACTGATTATATTCACCTTTTTCAATTAAGTGGCATGATTCTTCTAGTAGCAATGGTGGGAGCCATTGTTTTAACTTTTAGAAAACGAGAAGGAATCAAAAGACAGGGTTACTTTAGACAAATATCAAGGGAGCGTAAAGATGGAGTTGAGCTTATTGATGTTAAAAGTAAGAAGGGAGTAAAAATAGATGTTTGATATAGGATTGGGGCATTATTTAATTTTAGGCGCAACTATTTTTACAATCGGTGTAGTTGGAATTTTTCTAAATAGAAAAAATATTATTGTTATCCTAATGAGTATTGAGCTTATTTTGCTTGCCGTAAATATCAATTTAGTATCTTTTTCAATATATTTAAATGATTTATCAGGCCAAATATTCACTTTGTTTATCTTAACAGTAGCAGCTGCCGAAGCAGCTATCGGTTTAGCAATTATTGTTGTTTATTTTAGAAACTCTGGAACTATTAAAGTACAAGAAATTGATAAACTAAAAGGATAAAATGGAAATTGAATATTTAGTTATTTTTCTACCACTTTTTGGATCAATTATTTCAGGTTTTTTTGGTAAATTAATAGGCTCAAGAAATTCAGAAATTATAACTAGTTTATTTGTTTCAATTTCAGCAATTCTCTCGTTTTTTATTTTTTATAAAGTATTAAATGAAAACTATACAAACAATCTAAGCATATTCACTTGGATTAATTCTGGAGCACTAAATGCAAGCTGGTCTATTTATATTGATTCACTTTCATCAGTAATGTTAGTTGTGGTTACGTTAGTATCATCCTTGGTTCACATATACTCTATTGGATATATGTCACACGATCCTCATAAACAAAGATTTATGTCATATTTATCTTTATTTACTTTTTCAATGCTAATTTTGGTGACTTCAGATAACTTTTTGCAATTATTTTTTGGTTGGGAGGGAGTTGGCCTATGTTCATATTTTTTAATTGGATTTTGGTTTAAAAAAGAGAGTGCAAATGCTGCAGCTATAAAAGCTTTTGTAGTTAATAGAGTAGGAGATTTTGGTTTCGCCTTGGGTATATTTTTAATATTCTATTTATTTGAAACAGTTAATTATTCTGAAGTTTTCGATCTTATACCTTATTCTTCTGATAAAAATTTATTTTTTTTAGGCTTTGAACTCAATGCAATAAATTTAATTTGTATTCTTTTATTTATTGGTGCAATGGGAAAATCTGCACAAATTTTTTTACATACCTGGCTTCCAGACGCTATGGAGGGCCCAACTCCAGTATCTGCGTTGATACATGCCGCAACAATGGTTACTGCTGGTATATTTTTAGTGGTAAGATGTTCTCCAATATATGAATATTCTCCATTTACACTTAATCTTATAACCTTAGTCGGTATGGCTACCGCTTTATTTGCTGCATCAGTAGCATTAGTTCAAAATGATATAAAAAAAATAGTAGCTTATTCTACCTGTAGTCAGTTGGGTTATATGTTTTTTGCAGCTGGGGTAGGCGCATATAATGTTGCTATGTTTCATTTATTTACACATGCTTTTTTTAAAGCTCTACTATTTTTAGGATCAGGCTCAGTAATTCACTCATTTAAAGACGAACAAGATATTAGTTACATGGGTGGTGTATGGAAAAAATTGCCTTACACATGGATATTAATGATAATAGGAACTCTTGCTTTGACTGGTTTTCCATTTTTATCAGGTTTTTATTCAAAAGACGCAATAATAGAATTTGCTTATTTAAGAGGAAATTCATTTGGATATTTTGCTGCAGGTATAGGGATTTTTACAGCACTACTAACTTCTATATATTCATGGAGATTATTATTTAAAACATTCCATGGATCTTTTAATAATCAAAAAATAAAAATTGAAGGCATACACGAATCATCAATGGTTATGATAATACCATTAATTATTTTAGCTATTGGAGCAATTTTTTCAGGTTTTTTATTTAAAGATTTATTTATTGGTACGGATTCATCAAGTGAGTTTTGGAAAAGTTCAATTTTATTTTTAGAGCCATTAAGCCAAGATCATCCTCCATTATGGTTTTTGCTATTAACTCCATTTTTGGTAATTCTAGCAATACCGATTTCTTATTATTTATTTGTAAAAAATAAAAAAATTGTGAGTTATATTATCAATGGAAATTTACCAATATACAATTTTTTAAAAAATAAATGGTACTTTGATGAACTTTATGAATTTTTATTTGTAAATCCATCAAAAAAATTAGGATTATATTTTTGGAAAAAAATTGACCTAAGATTTATCGATAGGTTTGGACCAGATGGTGTTTCTAGTTTAATAAAAAGTATTTCACTATTAGCAGTTAAATTTCAAAATGGTTTTATATACCGTTACGCTTTTGTAATGCTTTTAGGTTTTTCAGCTTTATTAACTTTTTTAATTATAAAATAATGAATTTTCCAATTTTATCATCTTTAATATTATTTCCAATTCTAGGCGCACTATTTATTTTTTTTTCTAAATCTAAATCCAATCAGAATCTAACTACTAAATACTTAGCATTGTTTGTTTCTTCTGCTAATTTTATATTATCAATATATCTCTGGTATTCATTTGATCCATTAATTTCAGAGTTTCAATTTTTAGAAGATCGATCTTGGATAAAAGGATTTGTAAATTATAAAGTTGGCGTAGATGGTATTTCAATTTTATTTATTGTATTAACAGCTTTTATAACTCCTTTATGCGTTATCTCTGTTAACAATACAATTAAAAATAGATTAAAAGATTTTCTTGTTGCAATTCTTGTTATGGAATCTTTAATGATTGGAGTATTTTGTTCATTAGATCTAGTTGTTTTTTATCTTTTCTTTGAAGGTGGTTTAATACCTATGTTTTTAATCATTGGAATTTGGGGAGGAGAGCGAAGAGTTTACTCAGCGTTTAAATTTTTTCTTTTTACATTATTAGGATCAGTTTTGATGTTAGTAGCTATAATTTCAATATACTGGATGACTGGAACTACTGACGTAACTTATTTATATAGCATTGGAATTGATCCAAAATACCAGAATTTATTGTGGTTAGCTTTTTTTAGTTCATTTGCTGTTAAAACTCCTATGTGGCCCTTTCATACTTGGTTACCAGATGCCCATGTTGAAGCTCCTACCGCAGGATCTGTTTTGTTAGCTGCAATTTTATTAAAGATGGCTGGATATGGTTTTATTAGGTTTTCAGTTGGTTTGTTTCCATTGGCATCAGAATATTTTGTTCCACTAATTTACATTTTAAGTTTAGTTGCAATTATTTATACTTCTTTAGTAGCTTTAATGCAGGAGGATATGAAAAAATTAATTGCATATTCTTCAGTTGCACATATGGGCTTTGTAACTTTAGGAATATTTACATTTACCCAACAAGGCATAGAAGGAAGTATTTTTCAAATGATTAGTCATGGATTAGTATCTGCAGCACTTTTTTTATCTGTTGGAGTTTTATACGATAGAGCTCATTCAAGATTAATTAAAGATTACGGCGGAATGGTTTCAATAATGCCTAAATATGCAATAGTATTAATGGTATTCACTCTAGGAGCTGTTGGCCTACCTGGCACGAGCGGTTTTGTAGGAGAATTTTTAATTTTAATGGCAGCTTTTAAAAAGAATTTTTTAGTAGCAACAATTGCTAGTATTGGAGTAATTCTTTGTGCAGCTTATATGCTCTGGCTTTATAAAAGAGTAATATTTGGAGTTCTTTTAAAGACAGAATTAAAAACATTAACTGATATAAATAAAACAGAAATTTTTATCTTAACATCTCTTGTTTTACCAATTGTTGTTTTTGGTTTTTATCCTGAACCAATATTAAATACTACAGAAGTATCTATTAGAAATTTTATAGAAGCGTACAATATAAATATAAATTTGATGGTAAATAAATGATAAATTTAAACTATATATATTCAGAAATATTTCTTGCTATAGCAATAATGACTTTATTAATTATTGGTGTTTTTAAAAAAAATAGCTCAAATTTAGTTTATAATTTAAGTATTATTTCATTATTAATTTCTTTAGCGTTAATTTTAAGTTTTCCAATTAACGAAAGTATCAATTTATTTAATGATAGCTATAGAATAGATTATCTATCTACTTTCATGAAAATTATAACTATTTCATCTTGTACTTTTGTAATGTTGTCATCGAATAAATATATTCAAATTATAAGTATAAATAAAATTGAATATCCAATATTAGTTCTATCTTCGATGCTTGGGATGATTGTTATGATTAGTTCAAATGATTTAATTCTATTTTATATTGGTTTAGAGCTTCAATCTCTTGCTTTGTATGTTTTAGCATCTTTTAATAGAGATCATTTACCGTCATCTGAATCAGGTTTAAAATATTTTGTTTTAAGTGCCTTATCTTCAGGTCTTCTTCTTTATGGCTGTTCATTGATATATGGTTTTTCTGGGTCAACAAATTTTTTTATAATTCGAGACTCATTAACCCAAGACAGTTACGGTCTTACATTCGGAATAGTTTTTATACTTGTTGGTTTAGCTTTTAAAATTTCAGCTGTTCCATTTCATATGTGGGCACCCGATGTATATGAAGGGTCACCTACATCAGTTACAACTTTTTTTGCTATATTGCCAAAAATAGCAGCATTAACAGTATTTATAAGATTTTTATATGTTCCATTTTTAAACCTTATTGAGCAGTGGCAAATAATTATTATATTTTTATCTATTGCCTCAATGTTATTTGGAGCAATTGCTGCAATTGGTCAAAAAAAATTAAAAAGGTTAATCGCATATAGTTCAATAGGGCATATGGGATATGCCTTGGCTGGATTAGCAACAGGCACTAATGCAGGGATACAAAGTTCAATTTCTTATATAACAATTTATTTATTTATGAATTTAGGATTTTTCAGCTGCATGTTTATGCTAAGAAGAGAAGATAAATATTTTGAAGACATAGATGATTTATCTGGATTATCAAAAAACCATCCTTTGCTGGCATTTTCATTTTTAATAATTTTATTTTCATTAGCAGGAATTCCACCGCTAGCGGGATTTTTTGCTAAGTTCTATATATTTTCTGCAGTAATAGAACAGTCTATGTATTTTTTAGCTGTAGTGGGTTTGCTATCTACAGTTATAGCAGCTTTTTACTATTTAAGGTTAATAAAAATAATTTATTTTGATTCATCTAAAGAAAAATATGAAATTAATCATAATTTAGGATTGAAACTTTCACTTTTAGTATCATCATTATTTATTCTTCTCTATTTTATTTATCCGAGCTGGCTATCTCAAATAGTAGAAAACATAAATATTATTTAATGAGTTTTAAAAAATTCAATTACAAGACAGTTATGAGCACAAACGATATAGCAATTAAGAAAATAAAAAAAGGATTAGAAAAAGGTATAATAATTTCCGAACTTCAGAAAAAAGGAAGAGGACAGCATGGAAAAAAATGGATATCATTAAGAGGCAATTTATTCATTTCAATTTTTTTTGAAATAAAAAAAAATGTCCAAATAAGAAAATTAACAAAAATAAATTGTGAAATAATTAAAAAATCTCTATCAAAGTATATAAATAAAAAAATTTTGATTAAGTACCCAAATGATTTGATAATAAATAAAAAAAAATTTTGTGGAATTTTACAAGAAACAATATTCAATAAAAAAAAAAAATTTATTATTATTGGTATAGGTATTAATTTAATTAAAAATCCAATCATAAATGGCTATCCAACAACAAACATTCTAAATGAAACAGGTTTTAAAATTAAAAAATTAAATTTATTAAAAAGTATAGAAAATAACTATTCTAGGAAGTTAAAATTATTTGCATAAGAACATTGAATTGATTAAGAATATAACATGTATATTATTGGCGATATAGGAAATACTGAAGTTAAACTTTGTCAAGTTTCAAAAAATAATAATGTTAAAAAAAAAATTATTTTAAAGACACAGTTAATTGATAATAAATATTTAAAAAAAAAATTATCAATTTTTTTTAAAAAAAATAAAGTTAAAAATAATATTTATTTTAGCAGTGTAGTACCGAAAGTTTTTAATTTAATTAAATTTTATCTTTATAAAAATTTTAAAATTATATGTATTGAAATAAAAATGTTAAATCTAAATAAATTAATTAAAATTGATGTTAATAGAAAACAAGTTGGATCTGATAGACTTTGTAACGCTATAGGTGTCAATGATTACAAAAATAATTATATTATAGTTGATTTTGGAACAGCAACTACATTTGATGTAGTTATTAAAAATAAGTATTTAGGCGGCATCATTGCGCCCGGTTTATCGTTATCGCTAAATACGTTAGTCTCTAAAGCTTCACTAATACCACCTATAAGATTAAAAAAAGTTGATAAAATTTTAGGTAAAAACACTATTTCTGCTGTTAGATCGGGATTTTATTGGGGTTATATAGGTTTGATACAAAATATAATTGATAAAATTTCCAAACAAACTAAAAAAAACTATAAAGTAATTTTAACTGGTGGATTTTCACATTTATTTGCTAAATCATTCAAGCAGAAAGTAGTTATTGACAAAGATATTACGATCAAGGGTCTTCAAAAAATTACTGAATTATTATGAAAGATGAACTAATTTTTTGTCCATTGGGAGGATCTGGTGAAATAGGCATGAATATGAATCTTTATGCATATGGAAAACCTGGATCACAAAAATGGATAATGGTAGATGTCGGTGTAACATTTGCTGATGATAGTTTGCCAGGTATTGATTTAATATATCCAGACCCAGGTTTCATAGTTGATAAAAAAGAAGATTTGTTAGGAATAGTTTTAACACATGCCCATGAAGATCATATTGGTGCTATAACTCATGTTTGGAAAAATTTGAAATGTAAAATATTTGCAACACCATTCACAGCGGCACTTATAACAGAAAAATTTAAAGAAAAAAAAATAGACATAATACCTTTTATGAATATTGTAAAACTAAATGGAACAATAAATCTTGATAATTTTAAAATAACTTTTGTTACATTAACTCATTCAATATTGGAACCAAATGGATTAAAGATTGAAACACCTGCCGGCACAATTTTTCATACTGGAGATTGGAAAGTAGATCCAAATCCACTTGTAGGATCAAAAGTAAATGAGGAAAAATTAAAAAAAATAGGCGATGAAGGAGTTTTAGCAATGATATGTGACTCCACCAATGTTTTTAGTATTGGTAGAGCTGGATCAGAAGCTGATGTGAGAAAAAGCATGTTGAAAGTTATGTCTCGGCAAAAAAAAAGAATTTTAGTAACTTCATTTGCTTCAAATGTTGCAAGAATGGAAACAGTTTTTGATTGTGCTAAAAAAATAGGAAGAAGTATTTCCTTAGTAGGGAGATCAATGCATAGAATTTACAAAGCGGCAAGGCAATGTGGATATTTGCAAGATGTTATTGAACCGATGGATCCAAGAGATGCTAAAAAATTATCAAGAGATAAAGTAGTTTATTTGTGTACAGGTAGCCAAGGAGAACCCATGGGTGCACTTAATAGAATATCAAACTTTACTCATCCAGATGTATTTATAGAAAAAGATGATACTGTTATTTTTTCTTCAAAAATCATACCTGGAAATGTAAGAAAACATTACAATGTGCATAATAAGTTATTAAAGGACGGTATAAACGTAATAACAGAAGAAACTGAATTTGTTCATGTTTCTGGACACCCAAATAGAGAAGATTTAAAGGATATGTATAATTGGATTAAACCTAAAACACTTATTCCTGTTCATGGTGAGCATAGACATATGAAGGAGCAAATAAATTTTGCAAGGGAAATGAATATACCTAATCCTGTACAAGTTGAAAATGGAGATATAGTTAAAATTTTTCCTACTGATAAACCACATATTTTTGATAAAGCGCCAAGTGGAAGACTTTGTGTAGATGGAGAAGTATCTGTTGAAGAAGATTCTGCTTTTATAAAAGAAAGAAAAAATTTAGCTAGTAATGGATTTGTTGATTTAACATTAATTGTGGCTAACAACGGTAAATTGCAGACAAAACCAATTTTAAACGTTAAAGGATTACCAATTTTTGAAAAGGAAGAATTTTTTAATGATCTTGAAGATGAAATAATAAAGCTAACAAAAACATTTTCTTTAAAAAATACTAAACAACAAGAAAATCTAATCGATAGTTTAAAAAAAACATGCAGAAAACACGCAAAAGAAAAAACTGGAAAAAAACCAATAACTAATATTAATGTGGTAAGAATATAAGAAATGCTTTTTTCAAAAACGTTTATACCTATTTTAAAAAATAATCCTTCTGAAGCAGTAATTAAATCTCATCAGTTAATGTTGAGGGTTGGAATGATTAAACAATCTTCTGCTGGAATATATTCATGGCTTCCACTTGGTTTTAAAGTCATGAAAAAAATTGAACAAATAGTAAGAGAAGAGCAAAATAAAATTGGTGCACAAGAGATTTTAATGCCAACGATTCAATCTAGTGAGATATGGAAAGAGAGTGGGAGATATGAAGACTACGGAGAAGAAATGTTACGAATTCAAGACAGGCAAAATAGAGAAATGTTATATGGACCTACTAACGAGGAATTAATAACCGATATTTTTAGGTCAAGCATTAAATCTTATAAATCACTTCCACAATTACTGTATCATATACAATGGAAATTTAGAGATGAATTAAGACCAAGGTTTGGAATTATGAGATGCAGAGAATTTTATATGAAAGATGCATATTCTTTTGATTTAAATGATGATGATGCAAAATTTTCGTATAATAAATTCTTTTTGTCTTACTTAAGGACATTCAAAAGATTAGATTTATCTGCTATACCTATGGCAGCGGACACAGGACCTATTGGTGGAAATTTATCGCATGAATTTGTTATTTTAGCAGAAACAGGAGAAAGCAAGATATATACAGATAAAAGGATATTTGAAGTTAGTAGCGAAAATACAAAATTAGATAAAAAATCTTTAAGTAATTTGAGAGAAAAGTATGAAAAGTTTTATGCTGTTACTGATGAAAAATTTGACAAAAAGAAATTTGAAGAAAATGTTCCAAAAGAATTTAGACTTAACACTAAAGGAATTGAAGTAGGCCATATTTTTTATTTCGGTGATAAATACTCAAAACCAATGAGCGCATCAGTTGATTTTCAAGGAAAAAAAGAATTCGTTAAAATGGGTTCTTATGGTGTGGGTGTATCAAGATTAGTTGGTGCAATAATAGAAGCTAAATATGATGATAAAAATGAAGTTATGAAATGGCCAATTTCTATAGCTCCATATGAATGCTCAATAATCCCTTTGATTAATAAAAATGATAATTCCAATTTGGATAAGGCACATAATATATACAATTATTTAAAAGGAAAGAATATAGATACAATTGTAGATGATACAGATGAAAATTTTTCATCAAAAATTAAAAAATTTAATTTAATTGGAATTCCTTTCCAAATTATGATCGGAAAAAAATCAGAAGGTGATTTATTTGAATTTGTTGAAGTTGGAAAAGAAGCAAAAAATTTATCTATAGAAGATATAGCAAAAATTATAATTAATAAAAAAAAATAAATTGATTTCACAACTAGAAAAAGAAATTACTCTAAGATATTTAAAAACAAGAAAAGAAGATGGTTTTTTAAATGTTATTTCAATTTTTTCATTTATAGGCATTAGCTTAGGAGTCGCTGTTTTAATCATTGTAATGTCAGTGATGAATGGTTTTAGGACAGAACTAATCGATAAAATAATTGGTTTTAATCCGCATGCAGTAATAAAACCTTATGAAGTAAGTGTTGATGAAAGGATATTTACAAACCAAGAATTGCAAAACCTATCAAGCACATTTGTATATAGCAATAGTAGCGAAGGGATCATTATAAACAAAGATTATACTAAAGGTTTATTAATTAGAGGCTATTTAACTGATGATTTTAAAAAACTTTCAATAGTAGATAGTACTAATTTTAATGGAAACAAAAAATTAATTCCAAAATTTATTTCTATAGGCAAAGAATTAAGTTTTGACTATAACATTAAGGTTGGTGATAAAGTTTTGATTATGTCTCCAACTGGAGTTCAAACAATAGTTGGAAGTTTACCCAAACAAGAAACTTTTATTGTTGATTCAATTTTTGATAGTGAAATAGCTGATTTTGATAGAAACGTTGTGTTTATAAACTTAGAAAATCTTGAAAGTTTATTTGATTTAAATTCTGAAAAAAGAAATTTAGAAATTTATTTAAAAAATCCTAAAATTATTGAAAAAACAAAAAAGAGATTAGAAAAAATATTTGAAAACTATTATGTTTATACATGGTCAGATTTAAATAAATCATTATTTTCTGCACTTAAGATAGAAAGAAATGTTATGTTTATTATACTTTCTTTAATAATTATTGTAGCAGCATTTAATATTATATCAGGATTAACAATATTAGTAAAAAACAAAACAAGAGAAATTGCAATTTTAAAATCAATAGGTGTTCAAAACAAATCAATATCAAAAATTTTTTTTATGGTTGGTTTTGCTATAGGTTCACTAGCTACTGGATTTGGAATACTATTAGGAATTTTATTTTCTATATACATTGAAAATATTAGAGAGTTTTTAAGTAGTGTTTTTAGTATAAGACTATTTCCTGAAGAAATATATTTTCTTAATAAAATGCCATCTGAAATAAACCCTGAATCGATAGTTTTAATTTCAATTTGTTCATTAATAATTACAACAATAGTATCAATTTACCCTGCGATGAAAGCATCTAAAATGAATACTGCTAGAGCATTAAAATATGAATAAAATAATTGAACTTAAAAACATTGTTAAAAATTATTATTCTAAAAAAAGAGTTAAAGTTCTTAACAAATTAAATTTTTCATTTAATGCTGGGAAAATATATTCAATAATGGGGCCCTCTGGTTCAGGAAAATCAACTCTTTTAAACATATTATCATTAATAGATACACCTACCTCAGGTGTATTAAAAATCGATAGCAGAACAATTAATTATTCCTCAATATCATCCAACGATCTTTTAAGGGCAAAAAAAATAGGAATAATTTATCAAGATAATAATTTATTGTCAGATTTTACAGCTTTAGAAAATATATATTTTGCAAGATTATCAATAGATGATGATAAAAAAAAAGCCGTAAGTGAATCAAAAAAAATATTAAGAAAACTTGGATTGTCTAATCGTGAAAATCATTTAGCATCACAATTGTCAGGTGGAGAAATGCAAAGAGTTGCAATAGCTCGCGCTTTAATAAACTCTCCCGAAATTATTCTTGCTGATGAACCGACAGGTAGTCTTGATGCAAAAAATGCCAAGGAAGTATTTAAAATACTATTAAAGTTAAAAAATAAAAAAAGATTAATAGTATTTGCAACCCATAATAGATTTTTTGCAAATATGGCAGATTGCAAGATTGAATTAATTAGTGGTAAAATAAAAAAAACCATTAATGCAAGAATCAAATAAAACTTTTAATCATTTAAAAATTCATACTCAGTATTCTATTTGTGAAGGTGCAATTAAAATTGATGATTTAAAAAACTTCTGCAAAGAAAATAAAATATCATCAGCAGGATTATCTGATTCATATAATTTATGTGGATCTTTAGAATTTTCGGAAAATTTATCAAAATCTGGCACTCAACCAATTATAGGAACTCAAATTTTATTCAATTTCTGTGAGGAAATTGGATTATTGCCCCTGATAGCTAAAACTGAAGTTGGTTACAAGAATATAGTCAAATTATCATCAAAATCATATTTAGATAATGATGAATTATCAGATCCTAGTTGCCTATTTGAAGATTTAGTTAAAAACTTTGAAGACATTATCTTATTATCAGGTACTGCAAATGGTTTATTCGGAAAACTATTTAAAAAAGGAAAATTTGCTGAAATTGAGAATGCTTATAATATTCTAAAAAAAAAATTTGGAGACAATTTTTATTTAGAAATTCAAAGACACAATGATATTAATGAAAAGGCTTTTGAACTTCATAACCTAAATTTATCAAAAAAATTGGATATACCAATTATTGCTTCTCATGAAGTATTTTATTTAGATAAATCTATGCATGAAGCCCATGAAGCTTTGATTTGTATAGGTCAAAAAACATATTTGAACGATAAAAACAGATTATCGTATTCAAATGAACATTATTTTAAATCCTCTGAAGAAATGAATAAATTATTTATAGATTTACCTGAAGCATTAGAAAATAATTATAATTTACCAAAGAGATGTTCTTTTAGAACATTACCTTCAAATCCAATATTGCCAAACATCAGCTCTGACAATAGTGGAAATGCTGATGAAACTCTTAAATACGAAAGTAATAATGGTTTATTAGAAAAACTATCTAAAGAGTTTAAAATAAAAAAAGAACAAGTTTATGATGATTTACGATTTAAAAACTATAAGGAAAGACTTAATCATGAATTAAAAATTATTACAGAAATGAAATATGCAAGTTATTTTTTAATAGTTTCAGATTACATAAAGTTTGCTAAGAGTAATGATATACCTGTTGGTCCAGGTAGAGGATCAGGAGCTGGATCTTTAGTTGCATGGTCGTTATCTATTACTGATCTAGATCCCATAAAATTTAGTTTAATTTTTGAGAGATTTTTAAATCCTGATAGGGTTTCTATGCCAGATTTTGATATAGATTTTTGTGAAGAAAAAAGAGACCTTGTTTTTAATTACTTAAAAAACAAATATAAAGATAGTGTAGCTCATATAATAACTTTTGGTAAATTAAAAGCTAGAATGGTAATAAGAGATGTAGGTAGAGTTATAGGTCTACCCTATGGATTTGTTGACAGTATTTCAAAAATGATACCTTTTGACCCATCTCGACCTCAAACTTTAACAGAATGTATTAATAACGAACCACGTTTACAAAAATTAATTAAAGAAGATCCTAGAGTAAAAAAATTAATTAACTTTTCACTTAAACTTGAGGGTTTAAATAGGAATGTAGCCACACATGCTGCTGGTGTAGTTATAGCTGATAAAAAATTAACAGATACTGTTCCTTTATATAAGGATTCATCATCAGAATTATTACTACCGTCTACACAGTTTGATATGTATTCAGCTGAAAATGCAGGGTTAATTAAATTTGACTTCCTTGGTCTAAAGACATTAACTGTTATAAACAAAACCCAAAAGCTAATAAATAAGAAAAATATAGATTTTGAAATAGAAAACATTAACTATGAAGATCAAAAAGTCTTCGATCTATTATCATCAGGAAATACTGTAGGCCTGTTTCAACTTGAAAGCTCAGGTATGAGAGATGCTTTGACAAATATGAAGCCAAACCATTTAGAGGATATTATAGCTTTAGTTGCCTTATATAGACCTGGACCCATGAGCAATATTCCAACTTACAATGATTGTAAACACGGCATTCAAAAACCCGATTATTTACATCCTAAATTAGAAGAAATATTAAAACCTACTTATGGAGTAATAATTTATCAAGAACAAGTAATGCAAATTGCACAAAAACTATCTGGTTTTTCTGCTGGTGAGGCAGATATTTTAAGAAGAGCAATGGGGAAAAAGAAAAGAGCAGAGCTAGAAAAACAAAAACAAAGATTTATAGAGGGTGCAGTGAATAATGGCATAAATAAAGAAGTTGCAGCAGGAATATTCTTGAAAATAGAACCTTTCGCAGAATATGGTTTTAATAAGAGTCATGCAGCAGCTTACGCAATTATTGCTTATCAAACAGCGTACTTAAAAACACATTATCCATATGAATTTTTTGCAGCGTCAATGTCTATGGATATATCAAATCAGAATAAGTTAAGTGAATTTCATGAAGAATTAAAAAGGTTAAAAATAAAAATTATAAGACCAGATATTAACGAATGCTTTGCAGACTTTAGATCTGATAATGAAAATTTCTTTTATGCTCTTGGAGGTATAAAGAGTGTAGGATATGAGGCTATATCCAACATAGTCAATGAAAGGCTTAAAAATGGTAAATTTAAATCAATTACTGATTTTATTAAAAGAGTAAATCCAAAAGATATAAATAAATTACAATTGGAGGGATTAGTTAAATCTGGAGCATTTGATAATTTAGTAAAGAATAGACAATCTTTAAATAATTCAATACCGAATTTAATACTTAAGTCAAAAAATATACATGAAAATAAAATTGCAAATCAAATTGATCTTTTCGGAACAAATGAATTTGAATCTAAAGAAGAGAATTTATTATTAAATATTAATGACTGGGAATTTGAAGAAAGATTATCAAAAGAGTTTGAGGCTATTGGTTTTTTTATATCTGATCATCCTATAAACTATTATAAGGAAATTTTTGATGACTATCAGATTATTGATTATAATAAATTCAACTCTGAAAAATCAATTAAACAAGCAAATGTAGCAGCTACTCTTTTAAAAATTCAAGAAAGAAAAACGTCAAAAGGTAATGCATACGCAATAATAAAACTTTCAGATTTATCAAGTGTATTTGAAATTTTTATTTTTTCAGATATTTTAGAATTAAATAGAGATATTCTAGTTGAGGGGAACTCTTTGTTAGTAACTTTAAATAAGAATATTTCTGAGGACGAAAATAGATTTAAAAGATTGAATGTTAGCAAAATAGCTTTAATAAAAGATATATATAATAAATCTATTTCAAAAATAGAATTAACTCTTAAAAAAAAAGAGCAGATAGAAGCAATTAATAAACTTGAACTTAATGGAAATACCAGTGTCTATTTTCATTTGGAGTCTGATAATAAAAAATTATCTTTCAAACTTAAAAAAAATAGAAAAGTTGATAGAAACGCATTAAATTTCCTTAAAAAAGAGGGAATTATAACGCAAATTAGGTAAAAAAATTACTTGTTATATTATTAATTAGTTTGTAAATACCTGCATAAATTAATACGCACACAATTTTTGGTTTAATAACCCTCCGGTCCTTTTTTGGAAACAATTGTGGTGGCATAACCGGGAAAAAAAATGAAGATACCAAGTGTTACAATTCAACAACTCCTTGAAGCTGGAGTACATCTAGGACACAAAACGCTCAGATGGAATCCAAAAATGAAAAAATATATTTTTGGTAAAAGAGACTCTATTCATATAATAGATTTAACCCAAACTTTAGAATTAATAAATGTTGCCCTTGAGAAAGTTTATAAAATAATTTCTGAAAATGGAAAAATACTTTTTATTTCAACAAAAAAACAAGCATCCGAAGCAGTAGCTGAGCTAGCAAAAGAAACTGGTCAATATTATGTGAATCACAGATGGCTAGGCGGTATGCTTACAAATTGGGATACAATGTCAAATTCAATTAAAAAATTAGAAAAGCTTAATATCGACTTAGTTTCAGAGAACCGTGGTTTTACAAAAAAAGAATTATTAAAAATGAGTGTCCAAAGAGACAAATTACAAAAATCATTAGGTGGAATTGCTGATATGAAAAAAGTTCCTGATTTAGTTTTCGTAATAGATACAAACTATGAATCATTAGCAATAAAAGAAGCAATTAAATTAAATATCCCTATAGTTGCTATTTTAGATACTAATTCAGATCCAGAGGGAATCAATTTCCCAATCCCTGGCAACGACGACGCAAGAAGATCAATAGATTTATATTGCAATTTAATTGGAGAGACGATCAAAAATGCAGCAAAAGAGGTTCCACAATCTATCGATAACTCAATTAAAAACAAAGAAAAATTAAAAAATAAAGAAGTCACTAAAAATAGTGAAAAGGACAAAGATCCAAAAAAAACAAATCTTCTTAATTAATTTAAATAGATGAGTGATTTAGAAAAAATTAAGCAACTTCGACAATCGACAGGTGCAGGTTTTAAAGATTGTAATATAGCTCTAAAAGAATCAAGCGGTGATTTAGATAAAGCTGTAGAAATTTTACGAGTAAAAGGAATTTCAAAAGCATCAAAAAAGATGTCAAGAGATGCAAAAGAAGGGGTCGTAGCAATTAGCGGAGACGAAAAAAAAACTTCAATCCTTGAAGTTAACTGTGAAACTGATTTTGTTGCAAAAAATGAGGACTTTATTAATTTTGTAAAAGAATTAAGTGAAATAAATAATTCAGTAAACTCTGACCTGAAAAAACTTAGTAAATCAAAAATGAATAATAACAGTTCTGTTGAAGATAATCTTGTATCGATGATAGCTAAAATTGGAGAAAAAATTACATTAGGAAGATCCAAAACTGTAAATACTGAAAATTCAAAAAACTTTTCGTATAAACATTCAGTTATAAAAGATAATCTTTCAAAATTAGCGGTAATAGTATCACTTTCAACAAGCGAAAAATCTGATAAAATTGATTTATTTGGAAAACAGCTTTCAATGCATATTGCAGCATCAAATCCTATTTCTTTAAATTCTGATCAAATTAAAAAAGAAATCTTAGATAAAGAACAAAGTTTAATAACTGAAGAATTAAAAAATTCTGGAAAAAATGATGAAATAACAAAAAAAATAAGTCTTGGAAAAATCAATAAATTTAAAGAAGAAAATAGCTTAATGACTCAGCAGTGGGTTATGGAGCCCAAAAAAAAAGTAAAAGATATTATTCAAGAATTAGGAATTAATGATTTAAAAGTTGTTGATTTTTGTAGAATTAAAGTAGGTGATTAATGTTTAACGAGAATAATTATATTCAAAAAATGAATAAAACTTTTGAGGTTTTTACAAAAGAACTATCATCATTAAGAACAGGAAGAGCTAACGCTAGTATGTTGGATATTATAAAAGTTGATGTTTATGGTCAAAAAATGCCAATAAATCAATTAGGCAGTATAACTACACCTGAACCAAGGACAATTAATATTCAAGTATGGGATCTTAACAACGTAACACTAATTGACTCTTCAATTAAAAAATCCGAACTAGGACTTAATCCACAAATTGATGGACAATTAATTAGACTTCCGATTCCTGATTTAAGTGAGGAAAGGAGGAATGAAATGAAGAAGTTAATTAAATCAATGGGAGAAAAATGTAAAATTTCTATAAGAAATATACGAAGGGAAGCAAACGATGATCTTAAAAAATTACTTAAGTCTAAAGAAATTAGTGAAGATGATGAGAAAAAATTTGAAAAAAAAATACAAACTATAACAGACGATCAAGTAAAAAAAATTGATGAAAAAGTTATTTCTAAAGAAAATGAAATAATGAAAATATGAATCATATTAAACATGTCGCCATTATTATGGATGGTAATGGTCGATGGGGAATTAAACATAAAAACTCTCGAAATCTTGGTCATAAAGAAGGAATTAGAACAGTTGAAAAAATTATTAAGTCTTCAATAAAAAATAAAATAAAATATTTAACATTATATGCGTTTTCAACAGAAAACTGGAAAAGACCAAAAAAAGAAATCAATTTTCTTTTCAACTTACTAGAAAACTTTCTGTTAACTAAAATAAGTCAATTTAATAAGCAAAGTATAAAGTTAAAAGTTATTGGCAAAAAAAACTTTAGTAAAAAAATAAATTTACTTCTAAAAAAATCTGAAAAAATGACATTGAAAAATAAAAAGTTACAGATCAATTTAGCATTAAATTATGGTTCGAAAAGTGAATTGGTTCATTCTTTTAATATGATTAAAAAAAATAAAAAAACTATAAATGAAAAGAATATTTCAAATTATTTGTTTACTCAAAATATACCTGACCCAGATATACTAATTCGAACAGGAAATACTCAAAGATTAAGTAATTTTTTGTTATGGCAATTAGCATATACAGAAATTTTCTTTGAAAAAAAATTATGGCCTGATTTTAATGAAAATGATTACAATTTAATATTAAATAAATTTAAAAAAATTAAAAGAAATTACGGTAATATCTAATGAGCGATTTAAGTAAAAGAATATTAACCTCATTATTTTTAATGTCATTTGTTATGCTTAGTTTTTTTTATTCATTTATTTTGATTATTTTACTTATATTAGTAACAATGCTTTCTTGGATTGAATTTAATGGTTTAATTATTAAAATATTTAAAGGAGATGAATTTAAATATAAAACTTTTAGATTAATTACAAGATCAATAACATTAATATATTTATTCATTTTTTCATTAATTGTATTTGAAGCAATTAATCATGAACTGCCTAGCCATAAACTAAATCTACTATATTTAATATTTATCTGTATTTGTTCAGATGTTGGTGGATTTGTTTTTGGTAAGACCTTAAAAGGTAAAAAATTAACAAGAATTAGCCCAAATAAAACTATCAATGGTTCAATAGGATCTTTTATTTTACCATTATTTTTAGTACCAATGTTTCTATATATTTTACCAGATGAAACTATCAGTATTTTTAATTTAGTAGTTATTGCAATTGTAGTTTCTTTTATATGTCAACTAGGTGATTTATTTATTTCGTATTTAAAAAGAAAAGCAAATGTAAAAGATACTGGTGATTTGTTGCCTGGTCACGGTGGAATACTTGATAGAATTGACGGAATTGTTTTTGCTATTCCATTAGGGACGATATTTTTGAAATTTTTAACAAATATAGTATGAAAAAAAAAATCGCAATTTTAGGATCAACTGGGTCAATCGGAAATAATACAATAAAAATAATTGAAAATAATAAAAAAGATTTTGAAGTTATTTTTTTATCAACAAATACAAATATTAAAAAACTTTACGACCAATCAGTTAAACTTAAGCCAAAAGCTGTCATTATTTTTAATCAAGAAAAATTTATAAAGTATAAAGAAAAATTTATTAAAAAAAAAATAAGGGTATTTAGTTCATTTAATGAATTAAAAAGATCAATAATAAGAAAAAAAATTGATTATATAATGTGTGCCATATCTGGATTAGAGGGACTAGATTCAACAATAAATTGTATTAACAGTACCAAAAATATTGCAATTGCAAATAAAGAGTCAATTGTGTGTGCATGGAGCATTATCGAAAAAAAATTAATAAAAAATAAAACAAATTTTATACCAGTTGATTCTGAACATTTTTCAATTTGGTCGTTACTAAAGAATGAACATATTAATAAAGTTGATAAAATCTACATAACAGCATCTGGGGGGCCATTTTTAAATTATAAAATTAGTAAGCTTAAGTACGTAACTCTCAAACAAGCAATTAATCATCCAAATTGGAAAATGGGAAAAAAAATTTCAGTTGATTCAGCAACTCTAATGAATAAAGTCTTTGAGGTTATTGAAGCTCAAAGAATATTTAATATAGATATAAAAAAATTTGAGATCTTAATACATCCTAATTCTTATATACATTCCATAGTTAAATTTATCAATGGCCAGATTAAAATTTTAGCACATGATACAGATATGAAAATTCCAATATTCAATTCAATATATCAAAATCAAATAAAAAAATTTGATAATAAAAAGGTAAATATTAATTTGCTTAATAAGCTGAATTTAAAATATGTTGATTTAAAAAAATTCTCTAATATTAAAATTTTAAAAAAAATTAAAAACTATAATACCTTGTACGAAACAGCTCTAATTTCAGCTAATGATGAACTTGTAGATCTATTTATTAAAAACAAGATAAAATTTCTTGATATTTCCCGCAATCTTAACAAAATTTTAAAAACAAAAACTTTTGCTCAATTAATCAATCAAAAACCGCAGCATATAAAGGAAATATTGCACTTGTCTAAAGAAGTAAGATTGAAAACTAGAAATCTATGTATAAAGTAATTATTTTATGAATTTAATATTTAAAATTATTGTATTATTTTTTTTATTAATTAATCAATCATACTCAGAAGTAATTAAGGATTTTGAAATAGTTGGAAATAAAAGAATTTCTGATGCAACAGTTGTCTTATTTTCAAAACTTAAAATAAATCAGGATATTAGTGATGAGGATCTTAATAATGTTATCAAAGAACTTTATTCTACAAATTATTTTAAAGACGTAAAAATTTCTTTTAGTAATCAAGTAGTTAAAATTACTGTAGAAGAAAATCCAATAATACAATCATTAATTTTCAATGGGGTAAAAAAAACTAGTATTATTACAGCGTTAAAGGAAAATATAATTTTAAAAGAAAAAAGTCCGTTTGTTAAAAGTGTAGTAAAAAAAGATGAAACAAATATAATTAATATACTTAGAGCAAATGGTTTTTATTTTTCTAATGTTAATTCGAAAATTGTTATTAATGATAATTACACTATTGATTTAATTTATGATGTTGATCTAGGAAAGAAAGCACATATTAAAAACATTAAATTTATTGGTGATAAAAAATATAAAGATGGAAAATTAAGAAACATTATTGTTTCAGAAGAATCAAAATTTTGGAAATTTATTTCAAAGACAAAGTTTTTAGACGTAAATAGGGTTAAACTTGATGAAAAATTATTAACAAATTTTTACAAAAATAATGGATATTATAACGTTAAAGTAGAAAGCTCATCTGCACAAATTATAAGTGAAGATAATTTTGAGTTAGTTTATAATATTAACTCTGGTAAGAGATATTATTTTGATAAACTTCAATTAAATATACCTAATGATTTTGAGAAGAGTAATTTTAAAGATATAAATATGTTACTTAGCAAACTAGCAGGTAAACTTTACTCTTTAAAGAGAGTTGAAAGTATTTTAGACGAAATCGAAAAAATTTTGTTAACTAACGATTATGCTTTTTTTAATGTTACTTATGATGAAGTTTTAGATGATAATAAAATTAATTTTTCTATAAATCTTAAAGAAAGTGAAAAGTTTTATGTAGAAAGAATTAACTTGTTTGGAAATTATATTACCAATGAAAGAGTAATCAGAAATAAATTATTTTTGGATGAAGGAGATCCATATAATGAAATATTGGTTAATAATTCTGCTAATGAAATTAGATCATTAGGTATTTTTTCTAATGTAATCTCAGAAACTATTGACGGATCATCTGACAAAAATAAAATTATTAATTTTACTGTTACTGAGGCTCCCACAGGTGAAATTATGGCAGGCGCAGGTACTGGTACTAGCGGTTCTTCTGTTACATTTGGTATTAAAGAAAAAAATTTTCTTGGAGAAGGAACTAGACTTGATGCAAACTTGACACTATCTGATATTGGTGTCGAAGGTTTATTTTCTACCAATATAAGAAATTATAAAAATTCAGATAAAGATTTAAATACTTCTTTAGAAAATAGCTCTGTCGATCAAATGACAAATTATGGTTATAAGACTACAAAAACTGGATTTTCAATCGGTACAACTTATGAACAATTTAAAGATGTTTATTTTTCACCATCATTCTCCAACTATTATGAAACAATGAAAACAGATTCCTCAGCTTCTAGCACGAGAAAAAAACAAGAAGGAGATTACATAGACTCAGCATTTAATTATAGGTTTATATTAAATAGATTGGATCAAAATTTTCAACCTACAGATGGTTATAAATCAAGTTTTTCACAATCTATACCATTAGTTTCAGATGATTATGCAATTATTAATGCTCTAGAGTATGCAGCTTACCAAAGTTTTAAAGATGACTACATTTTTGGATTCAATTTCTTATTTAAATCAGCTAATTCACTTAACGGTGAGGATATAAGAGCCTCAAAAAGATTGTATGTCCCAAGCAGACGCTTAAGAGGTTTTGAATCAGGAAAAGTAGGACCAATAGACTCTGGAGATTTTATTGGTGGAAATTATATTTCTGTAATGAATTTAACTACAAACTTACCTAATCTTTTTACAGAAGTTCAAAATTTAGACTTCACTATTTTTTTAGATTCAGCTAACGTTTGGGGTGTTGATTTCGATAGTAGCTTAGATAATAGTAAAATTAGATCAGCAACAGGTATAGCCGTAAACTGGTATACTCCAATTGGACCTTTAAGTTTATCTTTTGCACAACCTATTACAAAAGCAAGCTCAGATGTAGAAGAAACTTATAGATTTGATATCGGTACTACTTTTTAATGAAAAAAATTTTACTATTATTTTTTTTATTTTTTTTTGCAAGCAACACGTATGCAAATAGCAAAGTTTTATATTTAGATATAAACTTTATTTTAAATACTTCTACTGCAGGGAAATTCCTAAATAGCGAACTTAATAATATTAATAAGAAAAATTTAGAAGAATTTAAAAAAATAGAAAATTCAATTAAGTCAGAAGATGATAAACTTTCTAAACAAAAAAATATTCTTAAAGAGGATGAATATAAATCTAAAGTAATTGAATTAAGGTCTAAATATAAATCATTTCAAGAATTGATGAAAAAAAAAAATAATGATTTAAATAAAATTAGAGAGAACGGTGCAAATCAAATTTTAATTGTTATAAATGAGTTGCTTACTGATTATTCAAATAAAAATAATGTTTCTTTGATAGTTGATAAAAAAAATATAATTTTAGGCAAAAAAGAACTTGATGTAACTAATATAATATTAGATTTATTAAATAAAAAAATTAAAAAAGTCGATTTATAAAAATGTCAGATAAATTAAATAAAAAACAAATTATCGATTTGTTACCTCATAGAGAACCTATGTTGCTCATTGATGAGCTTTTCAATATTAAAAAACTATTTTCAGCTACAGCAGTAGTAAATGTAAAAAAAGATAGTTTCTTTGTTCAAGGACATTTCCCAGGTCAACCAGTTATGCCTGGAGTACTTATTGTAGAAGCTTTTGGTCAAGCAGCCGCAGCTCTTACGGCAGCTGGTATCGATAAATCAGAATATGAAAATAAATTGGTTTTTCTTATGAGTGTTGAAAAAGCAAGATTTAGAAATCCTGTGATACCAGATTGTAAACTTGAATTAAAAATTGAAGCCATTAGATCTCATGGAAGAGTATGGAAATATAAGGGTGAAGCCTTTGTAGGTGAGAAAAAAATGGCTGATGCTCAATGGTCAGCTACTATAGTTGATAGAAAATAATCAGTAACATTTATTGATAAGCTTTATCAAAAAGTTTTGATAATAAACTTATTAATGATTAATCCATTTTTTAAAAATGCTGGTCCTTTTAATATTGAAAAATTATTAGATAAATCTGGTATAGAAAATAAAGAAAATTTCAAAAAAGATAAAATCTATAACGTCTCAGATTTGATGACTGCTACAAATAAAGATTTAACTTTTTTTCATTCAAAAAATTATTCTGAGTTAGCATCAAAAACAAAAGCAGCTTATTGTGTTACATTAGATAATCTTTCTCATTTTTTACCAAATTCATGTAAAAAAATTATTGTTAAAAATGTATTATTAACTATGGCAAAAATTACAAAAGAATTTTACCCAAAATCTATTGTTGATGATTTTGATGAATCTGCAAAGGATATTTCTAAAACAACCTTTAAGAAAAAGGTTAAATTTGGAAAAAATGTTTTAATAGGTAAAAATGTTAAAATAGGAAAAAATTGTTTAATTGGACATAATACAATAATTGAAAAAAATGTAATCATTGGATCAAATTGTTCTATTGGTTCAAATATTATTATAAGAAATACAATTATCAAAGATAATGTAAATATATTAGATGGATGTGTGATAGGAAAAAAAGGTTTTGGATTTTTCCCAAATCGAGAAAAAAATATAAGATATCCTCATATTGGAATTGTTATAATTAATGAGAATTGTGAAATTGGGTGTGGTTCTACAATTGATAGAGGTTCATTATCAAATACTATAATTGGTAAAAATACATATTTAGATAATCAAGTACATATTGCTCACAATAATAAAATTGGAGACAATTGTATTATTGCCGGTCAAGTTGGTTTTGCCGGAAGCTCCACTTTAGGTAATAATGTTATGATTGGTGGCCAAGCTGGTGTTTCAGGTCACTTAAAAGTTGGAAACAATGTCCAAATTGGAGGAGGAAGTGGTGTTATAAATGATATACCTGACAATACTAAAGTCATGGGATACCCTGCAAAAAATTTAAAAGAATTTATAAAAGATAATAGATGATAGACAAAACAGCGATTATAGACTCAAAAGCAAAACTAGATAAAAATGTTCAAGTAGGTCCTTATTGTGTAATTGGTCCCAATGTTGAGGTTGGAGAAAATACCATTATTCAATCACATGTGAATATTTCAGGAAATGTTAAAATTGGTAAAGGTAATAAAATATACCCTTTCGTTTCAATAAATGATCCACAAGATTTAAAATATGCTGGAGAACCGACTAATCTAATTATTGGAGACAATAATAAAATTAGAGAATACGTAACAATAAATCCTGGTACAGTTGGTGGTGGTGGAAGAACAGTTATTGGTAATAACTGTTTATTTATGATTTCATCTCATATCGCTCATGATTGTCAGGTTGGAAACAATGTAATAATTGCGAATAACGTTCCATTGGGAGGACATGCAATTATTGAAGATAATGTTGTTATAGGAGGTAACTCTGCTGTTCAGCAGTTTACAAGAATTGGAAAAATGGCAATGATTGGTGGGATGACAGGTGTACTGCATGACGTAATTCCATATGGATTATCAACGGGAAATAGAAATTCATTGCAAGGATTGAACTTAATTGGATTAAGAAGAGCTAAGTTTGAGAATAAAGACATCTTAGGCTTAAGTGAGGCTTATAAGGAGATATTTGCTACCAAAAATATCAATGAAAATATAAGTAAATTGAACGGCTCTTTTCAAGAAAATCCATTAGTGAAAAATGTAATTGACTTTATAACAAAAGATAAAAAAAGATCTATTTGTACACCGTTTTCGTAAAATGATAGGATTAATTTTTGGTGATACTGATTTTCCAAGAGAAATTCTTAAAACTGTCAAAAAAAGAAAAATAAAGTATTTAATAATTGATTTATCAAAATCAAAGAAATTTAAACAAGATAGGAAATCTTATTCAGTATCTATAGGTCAATTTGGCAAAATCATTAGTATTCTTAAGGAAAATAGATGTAAAAAAGTCTTATTTGCAGGAAAGGTAAATAAACCAAACTTTTCTAAACTGAAATTAGATTTTAAAGGTATTTATTATATCCCAAAAATAATTAAAGCATCTAAGCTTGGAGATGCAGCTATACTTAAAGAAATCATTAAGATATTATCTCAAAACAAGATCAAAACTGTAAATTCACTTAAATTCAATCCAGAGCTCTCATTAAAAAAAGGTAATTATTCAAAGATTAAACCTAACAGACAGGATCAATTTGATATTAAAAAAGCAATTAAAACATTAAATAGTTTAAGAGAATATAATTTTAGCCAAGGAGTTGTAGTTAGAAATAAAAAAGTAGTTTCTATAGAAGGAAAAGGTGGTACTAAAAAAATGCTTGATAAAAGTAAAAGCATAAAATTCAGAAATCACGGTGTTTTAGTTAAGTTTCCAAAAAAGAAACAAGATCTAAGAGTTGATTTACCTACCATTGGATTAAATACTTTTAAACAATGTAAGGCTTCGGGACTAAAAGGAATTGTTGTTAAAAATAGACAACATGTATTTTTAGATCAAAAAAAATGTATTAGTTTTGCTAATTCAAACAAGATTTATTTACAAGTGATATAATAATGAAAAGAATATTTATAGTAACTGGTGAACCATCTGGAGATAAACTTGCTTCTAAAGTCATATCAAAACTTCAAAAGAATAATCCTAATATTGAATATTCCTGTGTTGGTGGAACACATTTAAATTCGATAGGAATAAAATCTATTTTTGATCTTAAAGAAATTACTTATATTGGCTTTACAAGTGTTTTGTTAAATATTTTCAAAATAAAAAATAAAATTAACAAAACGGTAGACGAGATAATAAAATTTAACCCAGATATTTTATTTAGTGTAGATAGCCCTGATTTTACGTTAAGAGTTGCTGAAAAAGTAAAAAGTATTAATCCTAATATTAAAACAATACATTATGTTGCTCCCCAAGTTTGGGTTTGGAGAGAGGGAAGGGTTAAAAAGTTTAAAAATTTTTTGGATCATATTCTTTTATTATTTAATTTTGAAAAGAAGTATTTCGATAAAGAAAATATTAATAATACTTTTGTAGGGCACCCATTACTTGAAAAGAATGTTAAATCAAATACTGATTTATCTAATTTAATCAAAAACGAAAAAAAAATTATATCATTATTTGCTGGCAGTAGATTATCTGAAATTAAATTGCTTTTACCAATTTTACTAGATTTTGTTAAATTAATGAATGATAAATTTAATAATTTTCTATATGTATTTCATACAACAGAAGAAAATAAAAATTATTTAAACAGTTATATTAATGAATCTAAAATAAATAATATTGAGGTTATTTCAGAAGAAAATATTAAATCACAAATATTATCTAAGTCTATATTTGCAGTTTCAAAATCAGGTACAGTTTCTCTTGAAATTTGTAATGCAAAAATTCCATCGATAATTATTTACAAAATGAATTTTTTAAACTTTTTGATTGTCAAATTTTTAATAAAAATAAAATATGCTAATATAATTAATATAATTAATAATAAAGAAGTTATACCTGAACTTATTCAAAATGAATGCAATTCAAAAGAAATTTATAAATCAGTTTTATATTTACTTAAAAATCCAGCACTTATGAACAAGCAAGTTAATGATTTTACGGTAACATTAAATGAAATTAGATCAAAAACCTCTTCTGCAGATGAAGCTTCCTCAGTGTTATTAAGATATCTTCATTCCTAATCTTTTTAACACTTCTTCTTTACCAAGTGAGCCAATTATATCATAAATTCCAGGGCCGAATT
Source organism: uncultured Pelagibacteraceae bacterium (assembly GCA_902569615.1). Taxonomy (GTDB): domain Bacteria; phylum Pseudomonadota; class Alphaproteobacteria; order Pelagibacterales; family Pelagibacteraceae; genus Pelagibacter. Next base: position 35,137 of record CACFUX010000003.1, read on the forward strand.
TCGATCCAGTCAAAAATATTCTTAGAGGTTGTCCAACTCCTTTAAAATTTGTTTTATTTGTTTTTATTATATCATTAATTACCGGCTCTAAATTTTCTTTATTTAATTTTTCTATTTTTGAAATACTATTTGAAAATTCAGATATTATTTTTTTTGCTTTTTCATCTATTAATTTTATATCATCTTGACTAATACTAACTTTATCTTGAATTATGTATTTAGAATTTTTGTATATATCTTCTAAGGTTTTTGATTTGTTTTTGAGAAACATTAATGAGGATTTAATTTTATCTACTTTTTCATTAGGTATCTTTTCTTTGTAAACTTCACAGTATTTAGTAAATTGATTAAAAAGCTCATTTTCATCAATATTTTTAATATAATGCTCATTCATTGATAAAATTCTACTCATATCTAACTTTGATGGAGATTTACCTATACCCTCTAAATTAAAATATTTTATACTCTCTTCTTTTGAAAATATTTCTTTATCTTTAAAAGACCATCCTAATCTTAAAAGATAATTTCTTAATGCTTCAGGTATTACTCCAATTTTTGAATAATCATCTAAAGTTGATGCATTATCTCTTTTTGATAGTTTTTTTCCTTCTTTAGTGTGAATTAAAGGTATGTGAGCAAATGAGGGCACCTCCCATTTCATGGCTATGTAAATTTGTAATTGCTTAAATGTATTAATTTTATGATCATCACCTCTAATTATATGGGTGATATTCATTTGATGATCATCAACAGAAGCTGATAAATTGTACGTTGGTGACCCATCATTTCTTAAGATTATAAAATCTTCAATAGTATTATTTTCAATTCTAATATCACCCTGAACTAAATCTTTTAAAGTTGTAGTTCCATCAATTTTACTTTTAAATCTAATTGTAGGTTTAATATCCTTTGGTGCTTCATTTTCGTCTTTATCTCTCCATTTTCTATCATAAATATATGGAATTTTTTTTTGTTTAGCTCTATTTTTTTGTTCTTCAATTTCCTCATTAGAACAATAGCATTTGTATGCAAAGCCATTTTTTAATAATTCTTTTGCAACATTAATATGATCATTAATTTTTTCAGATTGAATATATTCATTTCCTTCATGATTAACACCGATCCATTTTAACGATTTAATTATTTGATCTTTATACTCATTTTTAGATCTTTCTTTATCTGTATCTTCGATTCTTAAAAAAAAAGAGCCATTTTGATTTTTTGAAAATAGCCAATTGAATAAAGCTGTTCTAACACCACCTATATGAAGTGGACCAGTTGGTGACGGAGCAAATCTCGTTGCTACTTTTGACATTAGTGATTTTTAGACTATTTTAATGGAAGTTTCTATATAAAGATACCAGAATACCTTGAACTTTGACCCTATCAGGGCCAAAAATTTTAGTTTCGTAATTTCTATTTGCGCTTTCTAGTGCTACAGTTTTACCTTTTCTTCTTAATCTTTTAAGCATTGCTTCATGATCATCTATTAATGCAACTACAATTTTTCCATTTTCTGCTGTATCAGTTTTTTTAATTATAACTGTATCACCATCGTGGATTCCAGCCTCTACCATTGAATCTCCACTCACTTTTAATCCAAAATATTCACCATTTTTTTCAATATTTTCAGGCAAAGGAATTCTAGTTACTTCATTTTGAATAGCTTCTATCGGTGTTCCAGCTGCAATACTTCCAAGAACCGGTATATCTACATCTTTTGTAGATAAATTACTTTCATCCAATCCACCCTTAATAACACTTGGTGAAAATGAGTTATAAATGTCGTTTGCAGATGCTGTTTCAGGAAGCTTTATAACTTCTAAAGCTCTAGCTTTATGAGCCAACCTTTTTATAAAACCCCTTTCTTCTAAAGCACTAATTAATCTATGTATCCCTGACTTAGATTTAAGATTTAATGAATGTTTCATTTCTTCATAAGACGGTGAAACACCAGAAGATCTCAACTTCTTGTTGATAAATAAAAGCAAGTTTTTTTGTTTTTTAGTAAGCATAGAACAAATTAAGTACATTAATGTTCTATAAAAGTTCTTTTAAATAAACAACAGCTTAAAAGCCAACAAAATCAAGGTTTTTTAACTATAAAACAGAAAAAATTGAATTTTTATTTAAATTTTTTAAAAGTGATTCACCAATTAAAAAAGTTTTTATGTCTGTTTTGTTTTTAATTTCTAAAAGTTCTTTTTTATTTTTTATGCCACTTTCTGAAATCAACGGTCCTTTATGATTTTCCAAAATATTATAAACATCATAAGTTGTATTTATCTCAGTTTTTAAAGTTTTAAGGTTTCTATTATTTATACCAATCAATGCATTTTTAAATTTTAAAGCTCTTTTTGCTTCCTCTATATTGTGAACCTCAACTATTACAGACATATCCAAATTTAAAGCTTCTTCATACAAAATATTTGCTATTTGATCCGAAACACCCGCTAATATAATTAATATTGCATCTGCACCATAGCTTTTTGCAAGATAAACTTGAAATTTATCTATAAAAAAATCTTTACATAATATTGGAAGATTTATTTCTTTTTTAATTTTACTTATATGAATTAAGTCCCCTAAAAAGAAATCTTCTTCAGTCAAAACAGATAAACATGTAGCTTTATTTTTATTATATATATTTGCTATATCAACTGGATTATAGTTTTCTATTATAACACCGGCTGATGGACTAGCTTTTTTTATTTCTGCTATAATTGAAATTTTGTTTATATTTTCGTTATTTTCAATTTTTTTTTTAAAATTAATATAAGATTTATTTTCTTCAATTTTTATTTTTAAATCTTCAATAGATATAGATTTTTTTAATAAATCTATCTTCTCTTTTTTATTTAAAATTATTTTTTCTAATATATTTTCAGTCACTTTGTATACTTTTTAAATATTTAAATGTAATTCCAGATTTAATAAAGTCTCTGGCATAACTATAAGCTAAACTAAAATCTTTATATTTTTCAGAAACAATTAGCCCAGCTGCGGCATTTAAACAAACTGCTTTTGAAAAATCATTATCTTCACCTTTAAAAATTTCTATTATTTTATTAGAATTAAATAATGCGTCATCACCGATTAAATTGTCAAAATTTTTAGCACCAACATTTAACTTTTTTGGGTCAATTATTATTTCTGAAATCTTATTATTTTTTAGCTGAACAACATTTGTTTTTGCATAAGGAGAAATTTCATCTAGTCCATCTTCACTATTAACAATCCAGGCAAATTTAATATTAAGATTATTTAATGCCATAGCAAAAATTTTTAATAATTTTTTATCAAATACACCAACAACCTGTCTTTCGACTAAAGCAGGACTGCTTAATGGTCCAATCATATTAAATATTGTTCTTTTTCCAATTTTTTTTCTTGTGGGACCAACAAATTTCATTGCACTATGATAATTAGGTGCAAACATAAAACCAAAATTTTTTTTATTTATCAAATCCTCAATTTCTTTTGGCTCAAGTTGAATATTAATATTTAATGCTTCCAAAACATCACCCGAACCACATTTTGAAGAGACTGCTTTATTGCCATGTTTTGCCACTTTGATTTCCATGCTAGATAGTAAAAGAGCAGATGCTGTTGATATATTTAAAGTATTCATTCCATCGCCTCCAGTGCCACATGTATCAATGCAATTTTGCACATTCACTCTCTTTGATTTTTCCCTTAACACATATACACCACCAGCGATTTCTTCAGAAACTTCACCTTTGATTGATAAAAGTGTAAGAAAATCATATATTTCATTTTCTGTTGCCTCACCATTCATCAATATATTGAAAGCTGATTTACTTTCTTCAAAAGATAAATCTTGTTTTTTTTTGAGTTTCTCTAAAAATTCTTTCATTAGTTTTTATAATTTATGAAGTTTTTTAAAATTTTTATTCCTATTGTAGTTTTTATACTTTCAGGATGAAATTGTACTCCATGAATATTATATTTTTTATGCATAATTCCCATTATTATGCCATCTTTTGTCTCAGCTGTTATTTCAAGATCTTTTGAAAGAGTTTTTTTATCTATTATTAAACTATGATATCTAGCGGCCTCAAAACTATTAGGTAAATTTTTTAAAATACCAGTTTTAAAAGATTTAATTTTACTAGTTTTTCCATGCATTAATTTTCTAGCTTGTGTAATTTTTGAGCCAAAAACTTGACCTATAATTTGATGACCTAAGCAAACCCCGAGAATTGGAATTTTTTTATATAATTTCTTAACTATAACTAAGCAATTACCTGATTGATTTGGATTTCCGGGACCTGGCGATATAACGATTTTGTTATATCTATTTTTTATAATTTCTTTTTCTGTAATTTTGTCATTTCTATAAACTTCAACATTAGTTTTTAATGAAGATAAATAATGATAAAGATTAAATGTAAAACTATCATAATTATCAATTAATAATATTTTCATAGTTATTCTAAAGATTTTAATAATGCTTTGGCCTTATTTATAGTTTCTTTATACTCATTCAAGGGTTTACTATCAGCAACAATCCCAGCACCCGCTTGAACATAAAATTTATTATTTTTTGATACTGCAGTCCTTAAGGCAATACATGTATCGAAATCACCATTTGCAGAAAAATATCCAATACCACCAGCATAAACTTTTCTTTTTGTACTTTCTAATTCGTCAATAATTTCCATAGCTCTTATTTTTGGCGCCCCAGATACTGTACCAGCTGGAAAACCTGACAAAAGAGTATCAAATTTTGTAAATTTTTTATTAAATTTTCCAACTACATTTGAAACAATATGCATAACATGTGAATATCTTTCTATTACAAATTTTTCAGTAACTTTAACTGTATTAATTTCAGATACCTTTCCCGTATCGTTTCTCCCTAAATCTAAAAGCATCAAGTGTTCTGAAAGTTCTTTTTTGTCTTTTAATAAATCTTTTTCAAAAAATTTATCTTCTTTTTTATTTTTTCCTCTTGGTCTAGTACCTGCAATTGGTCTTATAGTAATTTTATTATCTCTCAATCTAACTAAAATTTCAGGACTTGCTCCTATTATTTGAAAATCATCAAAGTTAAAAAAATACATAAATGGAGATGGATTATTAATCCTGAGTTTTTTATAAATTTCTATAGGATTTTTAGTAAGATTTGCTTCAAACCTTTGACTTAATACAACTTGAAAAATATCGCCAATTTTTATGTAATTTTTAGCTTTTTTTACATTGTTTAAAAAATTTTTTTTAGAAATATTTGATTTTATTTTAATTTTTTTTTTTGAGATTTTATTAACTGAACCGATGTTATAATTTGACAAAAAAATAAGATTACTTATTTGATTTTCTATAGAGTTATATTTTCTTTCGTAATCAAGTACTTTTTCATCAAAAAAACAATTTTCAATAAAATAAATTTTTTGTAAATAATTATCATGAATTATTAATGTTTTAGGTCTTAATATTCTAGCATCAGGTATCTTTAAATCATCAATACAAGAATTAGGAATTTTTTCTATATATCTAATTATATCATACGAAAAATATCCTGATAATAGTGAACTTATAGGAGGAAGATTTTTTGGTATCTTAAATTTAAATTCTTCAATAATTTTTTCAATAGCCATTTTAGGATTTCCTTTAATTTTTAACTTTTTATTCTTTTTATATAGAAAACAATTATTATTATTAAATTCCCAAATTTTATCTGGGTTTCTGCCAAATATTGTATACCTACCTTTAATTATGGCTTTTTCTACTGACTCAAAAACAAAGCTATTTTTTTCAATTAGAAAATTATTAATTAGATTAGTTATTTCTTTAGAACCATTCGTTTTATACGAATGATAGAGTACTTGATTAATTTTTTTTTTATGATTATCTTTAAATTTTTTAAGGTCGACATTTAGCATTATTTATCTAAAATAATTTTTCATTCTATCAAGTGTATTTTCATTTACCTTAATTTTATACTTATCATTCAACAAATAATCGTAAGAATTATAAAGATTATTTCTTATTTTTGAATTCACTTGATTTTTAAATTTTAAAACTTCATCACTTTTATCATCTAAATTCTTTTGATAAATATTTTTTATTTTTGCTAAGTAAACATTATTTTCATTATCGCTAATTAATGAAAAGCTATTTATTCCTAATGAGTATAGCAAATTTATTGAATCTAGTGAGAATTTATTATTGTCTTTTATAGACTTTAGATTTATTTTTTCTATACTTTTTCCTGCTATTTTAAAAAAATCATTATCTGTAAATTTGTTTTTTTGTATTTTATCAAAAAGATCTTTATGGATTGAGTATTTATTTTTATCAATAAAATCAATTTTTACTATTTCTAAAAAAGTTTTATCATCGAATGAAGGTAAAATTCTTTCTAAATTTTTTATTTCATAAAGTAAAAAATAATCATTTTTGTCTTCAATTTCTATTTTATTCATATTTCTTTTTTTATAAATTTCTTTTAAAGTTTCGTCATTATTATTTCCTGGATGATATCTATTTTTACTAACTATTTTTAGGTTAAATTTTTTTGCAATTTGATTAATATTTGAATTATTTAAAATTAAATCCTCTATCTGGTCAACTTTTGAAAAAAAGTTTTCTGAGAATTCGTTTTCACCAACTAGATTTTCTGGTGTTATTTTAATGTACGATATATCAGCCTTTTCAATTAAAAAATCTTCTCTATTTTCATCAACATGTTTTTTAAGATCATCCAAAATTATATTTTGTTCATTTATATAAAGTGATTTCAAATCTGTGTACTCAAGGTCGATATTTTTAAGTTGCTCTTTATATTCTTTGTTTATTAAAAAATAAGGAGTTTTAATTCCACCACTAATATATGTGAACAGTTTCTTTCTTAATTCATTTTTTCTTATGCCTTCCTCAAATTGCACTGATGTCATGTTTCGCTCTAATAAGAATTTTTCATATTTTGCTCTTGAAAATACATTGTTTTCATTTTTAAAATCTTTTTGTTTTCTTATTTGTGAAGCTAAAATTTCATCAGATATTGATACATTCAATTCTTCTATTTCTATTTCAATAAGTTTGGCAGATACAAGTTGTGCTAATAATTCCTCCAATACATTGTTTTGAATATTTTGTTTAATAATTTCTGGTTTAATTTTTGAATTATTAATAAATTCAGCAAAATCTTGAGTTGATACATTATGGTTATTTATTTTTGCAATGCTATTAGTATTACCACCACTAAAAACACTTCCCATTCCCCAGAATACAAAAGGAATTATTATTATTCCCACTAGAACTCCAGCTAACTTACCTTTGGAAAAATTTCTTAATTTATTTAACATTTAGTTTTAATTTTATTGATCTATAAAAAACAAACCTATAAATTAAAAATTAGTTAATGACAAATAATATGTTTTTTATTGCAAATTGGAAAATGTTTGGTGATTTAAGGGCAATAAATTCTACTAAAAAAGTGATCAAATTTTCAAAAAATAAAAAATTTGCAAGAGCCCAAATCGTGTATTGCCCTCCTTATACATTAATTGAACAATTTAATAAAATTACAAAAAATTCTAAAATTAAAGTTGGTGCTCAAGATTGTCATTTTCTAGAAAGTCATGGTCCATTTACAGGATCTGTAAATGCAAATTTATTAAAAATAATTGGTGCTAAGTATGTTATAGTTGGACATTCAGAAAATAGGGCAAGAGGTGATACAAATTATTTAATTAACTTAAAAATTAAATCTGCTCTTAATAAAAATTTAAAAGTTATTTTTTGTATAGGTGAAACTCTAAAAGAAAAAAAAAAGAATAAAACAAATTTGATTATCAATACCCAAATATCTCGTGGTTTAAAAAATATTAAAAAAAATAAAAATGTAATATTTGCCTACGAACCCGTATGGTCTATTGGAACAGGAATAATTCCTAAAATTTCTGATCTTGAAAAACAAGTTTCATTAATAAAAAAAATGATTAATAAAATTTGGAAGTATAAAAATCCTCAAATATTATATGGAGGTTCAGTAAATTCAAAAAATGTAAGACAGCTTAAAAAGATTAGATCAATAAATGGTTATTTAATTGGAGGAGCCTCTCAAAATGCTAATAATTTTATTGATATCATAAAAAAAACTATTATTTAGACATCATGGAAAACATATTGTTAGTAATAAATATAATACTCGCTCTTTTGCTCGTTGTATTTGTTCTAATTCAAAAATCAGAAGGTGGAGCTCTAGGAATAGGGGTGTCCCAAGATAACTTTATGTTTTCAAGATCTGCTGGTAATTTTCTTACAAAGGCTACAGCAATTATTGCAACATTATTTATTATATGCAGTCTTGCTTTGACAATAATTTCAAGAGGAGATTTGGTGCCAACGTCATCAGTTTTAGATAAAATTGAGGAAAATTCTGAAGAAGCACCAGAAATTCCAGAAAATAACAATTAGTACTTTCCATTTTAAAATTTAGACGTTATAAGATAATTCCATGGCGCGATATATATTCGTTACTGGCGGCGTGGTTTCATCACTAGGCAAAGGTTTATCATCTGCATCTTTAGCTTATCTTTTAAAATCTCAAGGCTATAAAGTAAGAATTAGAAAAATGGATCCATATTTAAATGTTGATCCTGGAACAATGAGTCCATTTCAACATGGTGAAGTCTTTGTGACCAACGACGGAGCGGAGACAGATTTGGATCTTGGTCATTATGAAAGATTTACAAATATATCTGCTAAAAAGTCTGACAATATTACAACTGGAAAAATTTATAGTGATATAATCAAAAAAGAGCGAAAAGGAAATTATTTAGGAAAAACAGTTCAGGTTATTCCACATGTTACTGATAGAATTAGAGAGTTTATTAAAGGAGATATATCTAACGAGGATTTTGTTATTTGTGAAATAGGAGGCACAGTAGGAGACATAGAAAGCTTACCATTTGTAGAAGCTATTAGACAATTTTCAAATGAAGTTGGAAGAAGCAAAAGTTTATTCATCCATTTAACGTTTGTTCCATTTTTAAAATCATCTGATGAAATAAAAACTAAACCTACTCAGCACTCTGTTAAAGAGCTAAGAAGCCTTGGTATTCAACCAGATATTATTATTTGTAGATCCCAAAAATCAATACCACTAGATCAAAGAAAAAAAATATCTCTTTTCTGTAATGTGTCAATAGAGAATGTAATTGAAACAGTTGATGTAAGAACAATTTATGAAGCGCCCATAAGTTTTTTTAATGAAAAATTAGACAAGCAAGTTTTAAAACACTTTAAATTAAAACCTAGAAAAAAAGTTAATTTGTTACCATGGAAAAGAATTACAAAAACTGTTCTAAACGCTAAAAAAGTTGTGAATATCGCTATTATTGGAAAATATGTGAATTTAAAAGATGCGTATAAATCATTAGATGAAGCATTAATCCATGGTGGAGTAAGCAATAATGTAAAAGTAAATTTAATTAGAATTGAATCTGATAAATTAAGACCTAAACAGATTAAAAATATTTTAAAAAATGTTTCAGGAATTTTAATACCAGGTGGTTTTGGAAAAAGAGGAACAGAAGGAAAAATATCAGCTATTAGTTATGCGAGAAAACATAAAATTCCATTTCTAGGAATTTGTTTTGGAATGCAAATGGCAGTTATTGAATTTGCAAGAAATACTTTAAAAATCAAAAACGCCGGATCAAGTGAATTAGATAAAAAATCCTATCCAGTTGTTGGTTTATTAAGTGAATGGAATAAAAATGGAAAAATGATAAAAGGTACTAACAAAGATTTAGGTGGCACTATGAGACTTGGATTGTATGAAGCTAAATTAAGACATAATTCATTGATACAAAAAATTTATAAATCAAAATCAATATTTGAAAGACATAGACATAGGTACGAAGTGAATAAGAGCTTAAAAGAAAAATTTGAAAATAAAGGCATGATTTTCTCTGGTATTTCACCTGATGGTAAATTGCCCGAAATCATTGAACTTAAAAACCATCCATGGTTTATAGGTGTCCAATATCATCCAGAATTTAAATCTAGACCTTTAACTCCACATCCATTATTCTCTTCATTTATCAAGGCAGCGAAATTCTATTAATTATGAACAAAGAAGTTAATTGCAACGGTATAAAAATATCCAACATTAATAAAATAGTTTTGATATCTGGACCATGTCAGCTTGAAACCGAACAACATGCAATGGATATGGCTGGAAAAATTAAAGAAATTGCAACTAAATTTAATATAGGTTTTATCTATAAAACTTCTTTTGATAAAGCAAATAGAACTAGCTTAAAAGGTAAAAGAGGTGCTGGTTTAGATAATTCGTTACCTGTTTTTGATAAGATTAGAAAAAATTTAGAAATTCCTGTATTAACAGATGTTCATAACGCAGAACAATGCTCTATAGTATCTGACCATGTTGATGTATTACAAATTCCAGCATTTCTTTGTCGTCAAACAGATCTTTTAATTGCTGCAGCAAAAACTAAAAAAATTGTAAATGTAAAAAAAGGTCAATTTCTAGCACCTTGGGACATGGTAAATGTTACTAAAAAAATATCTGATTCAGGAAATGAAAATATTTTAGTAACAGAAAGAGGAGCAAGTTTTGGATATAACACTTTAGTATCTGATATGAGGTCAATACCAATAATGTCAAAAAATGGATACCCTGTAATTTTTGATGGCACACATTCAGTCCAGCAACCTGGTGGATTAGGAGAAAAGAGTGGAGGCCAAAGAGAATTTGTAGAATATTTATCAAGAGCAGCAACGGCTGTTGGTATTGCGGGAATTTTTTTAGAAACTCATCAAGATCCTGACAATGCTCCATCTGACGGTCCAAATATGGTTCCTCTAAATAAGTTAGAAGGTTTAATTTCTCAAATTGTTGAAATAGATAATTTAGTAAAAAAATAATTAATGAGCAAAATATTAAAAGTCATAGCTAGACAAGTATATGACAGTAGAGGAAACCCGACAGTAGAAGCCGAAGTATTTGCTAATAACATGAGAGCCAGAGCTATTTGTCCATCTGGTGCTTCTACAGGATCATATGAGGCATATGAGAGAAGAGATACTTCAAATAAAAAATATTTGGGAAAAAGTGTTTTGAATGCTGTAAAGTTAGTAAATACAATAATATCAAAAAAATTAAAAAACCAAAATATACATAATCAAGAAAAAATTGACTATATACTTATTAAACTTGATGGAACTAAGCAAAAAAAAAAGTTTGGAGCAAATGCATTATTAGCAGTTTCAATGGCAGTTAAAAAACTGTCAGCAAGAATTAGAAAAATTCCTCTATATAAAACATTTTTAGTCAAAAAAAATTTTAAATTACCTTATCCATTAATGAATGTAATTAATGGTGGAGTTCATGCAAATAATGGTCTTAGAATACAAGAATTCATGATTAGACCTGATAAGGCTAAATCATTTGAAGAAGCTATTAGAATATGTTTTATAATAATTAATAATCTGAAAACTTTAATTAAACAAAAAGGTGGCTCTACCTCTGTCGGTGATGAAGGTGGATTTGCACCAATGATAAATGATAATGAAGAAGCTTTAAAATTAATTATAAAATCAATAAAAAAATCAGGTTATAAAAACGGAAAAGATGTTTCAATATGTCTTGATGTTGCTGCAAATGAATTATTTAAAAAGAAAAAATATTCAGTTCATTCAAAAAAATTTATTAATACAGATATGACAATTCAAAAATATCAAAAACTAATTAAAAAATATAAAATTAAATCTATTGAAGATCCATTTGCAGAGGATGATTGGTCGTCGTGGAACAAGTTTTGTAAAAAAATTGACTCTAAAATCCAAGTTGTTGGTGACGATTTATACGTAACAAATCTTGAGCGTCTTAAAATAGGTTATTTAAATAGATCTTCTAATGCTATATTAATAAAACTTAACCAAATTGGCACTGTCACAGAAACCATAGAAGTAATAAAATTTGCTCAATTAATTGGATTTAATACAATTATATCTCATAGATCTGGTGAAAGTGAAGATACATTTATATCTGATTTAGCTGTTGGTACAAACTGTAATCAGATAAAAGCTGGTTCACTAGCAAGATCTGAGAGAGTGGCAAAATATAATCAATTAATTAGGATTGAAGAGAAACTTGGCAAATCTGCAAAAATGAATAAAATTAACTAATGCTTACAAATTTAAAAAAAAACTATTTTCTTTTAATTTCTACATGTCTTTTTTTATATTTTTTTTTTAATTTAGTTGATGGGGAAAGAGGTTTAATTTCATATTTCAAAAAAAAAGCTATTGTAAATGATCTAACCCTTAAAAAAGATAAAATAAAAAAGGATATTAGTACCTTAGAAAATAAAAATTTATTGTTAACTAGAAACCTAGATTTAGATTTTATTGAAATTTTAATCCGCGAAAAATTTTTATTTGGTAAACAAGATGAAAAAATTTATATAATAAAAAATAATGAAAATTAGACATCCAGAAAAAGTTAATAAACCAATCAATCCAATTAAAAAGAAACCTGAGTGGATTAGATCTAGACTTATAAACAGCCAAGAGTTTTTTTTAACTAAAAGTATTGTTAATAAACATCAATTAAAAACAGTATGCCAGGAGGCAAACTGCCCAAATATTACTGAGTGCTGGAGCAAAAGACATGCAACCTTTCTTATAATGGGAGATACATGTACTAGAGCATGTGCTTTTTGTGATGTAATAACTGGTAAACCTAAATCACTCGATATTCTTGAACCATTTAAAATTGCTTCTGCAGTTAAAAAATTAAATTTAAAACACTCAGTTATTACGTCTGTTGATAGAGATGACCTTAATGATGGTGGGGCTAATCACTTTTATAAAGTTATTATTGAAATAAGAAAACAAAATCCTAATACAACAATTGAGGTTTTAACTCCTGATTTTCTAAGGAAAGGAGATTCTTATAAAAAAGTTGTTAAGGCTAAACCTGATGTTTTTAACCATAATATTGAAACTGTACCTGGCCTTTATAGACAAGTTAGACCAGGATCTAGATATTTTGCTTCATTAGAGCTTTTAAAAAATGTAAAAAAAATAGACAAAAGTATTTTTACTAAATCAGGTTTAATGGTTGGATTAGGAGAGACCAAAGATGAAATAGTTCAAGTTATGGATGATCTAAGATCTGCAGAAGTAGATTTTTTAACCATTGGGCAATATTTACAACCTTCCACAAAACACCATCCCTTAAATAGATATTATAAGCCTGAGGAATTTTCTGAATTACAGTCTATTGCAGAGTCAAAAGGTTTTTTATTAGTATCTTCGACACCCTTAACAAGATCTTCTTATCATGCAGATGAAGATTTTGCCATTCTCCAAAAGAATAGAATAAAACAAACTAATGCCAAAAGCATCAGTTAAAAAAAAAATTGAATGTAATAAAGAACAGTTAATTGATCTTGTTCTTGATATAGAAAAATATCCCCAATTTGTTCCATTTTGTTTAAGCTCCAAAGTTTATGAAAGAAATGAAAAGGGTAACTTGTTGTTAATTGTTGCTGATTTAACTATTGGAAAAGGACCTTTTAAAGATACATACAAAAGTGATGTAAAATTTAATAAAAATGAAGACACTATATATGTAACTAATCTTGATGGCCCTCTAAAACATTTAGAAAATAAATGGTATTTTAAAGAAATAAATAATTTTACTGAAGTTTCCTTCGATGTTGATTTTGAATTAAAAAATCATTTTTTGAATATTATCATGACTAAGTCATTTCAGTTTGGATTAGATAAAATTGCAGATGCTTTTCAAAAAAGAGCAGAAACTTTATTTAGCAAAACTTAAAATTAAGTTTAGAGCTTTTTTAACTGTAGCTTTTTGAATTAAATTTCTTTTTTTATTCTTGAAAAGAAATTTTTTAATTAAAGTTTTATTACCTTTTTTTATACCTATAAAAACTAGTCCTACGGGCTTTTGTTTTGTACCCCCATTAGGACCAGCAACTCCAGTAATAGATACGGAAATATTTGTATTACTAATTTTGTTTAAATTTTTAACCATAGATAAGCAGGTCTTGTAACTAACAGCACCATTTTTAACTATAATTTTTTTGGGAACCTTTAGAATATCAATTTTTGCTTGATTTGAATAAGTAATTAATCCGGTTGTAAAAACTTTAGATGAACCACTGATTGAAGTAACTGCACTTGAAAGCAAACCACCAGTACACGATTCAGCAAAAGATAATGTTAATCTCTTTTTACTCAATAGTTTAACTATCTTTTGAGAAAGCCTTTTCATGATGTAATTACCATATATAAAACTAAAACTGCTACAACATATAATCCTGCACAAACATCATCCATAACTACACCAAAGCTATTTTTAAAGTTTTTGTCGTAATAACTAACAGGGTAAGGCTTAGTGATGTCAAAAATTCTAAATAGAATAAACATAATAAAATAAAAAGTTAATATTTGATCGGTTTCTTTTACACCATCATGTGCTATTTCATAAAGACAAATAGGAATAGATTGACCGATAAATTCATCAATTACAATCTCATTTGGATCCTTATTATCCAAATCTTTTATAAATATTTTGACTGAATATAAAGAAATTAGAAATATAATAATAACACCAATCAAAACTAAATTTGGAGAAAAATTTAAAATATGAAATAAAAAAAACAAAAATATAGTTGTTGCTAAAGAAGCATAACTACCAGGAATTTTTTTTAGCTTACCAATTCCAAATAAAGTGACAAATAGAAAATTTATTTTATTCATATTTATTAATAGATACTATACATTCACAAGCAATAGCATTTTCTTTTCCTATTAGACCTAACTTTTCTACAGTTTTTCCTTTAAGATTTATAATTTTTTTATTTATATTAATTAATTTAGATAAAGAACTTATTATCTTATTTCTATATAAAGAAACTTTTGGTCTTTCACAAATTAAATTAATATCAATATTATTAATAGAACAATTATTTTTTTCTAAATCTAAAATTATAGGTTTTAACATTTTTGCAGATCTAATATTTTTAAATTTATTTTTATTACTTGGGTATAAAGAACCAATATCTTTTTTACCCAAAGCTCCAAGTAGCGCATCAATAACACAATGAATAATCACATCTCCATCTGAGTGACCTTTTAAACCAGAGTGAAAAGGTATTTTAACTCCACCCAAATAAAGTTTTTTGTTTTTAATTAATTTATGAATATCGAAACCAATTCCATATAATGTTTTTTTAGAAAATTTATTTAAATCAGATTTTTTTGTTATTTTTATATTTTTTTCATCACCTTTAATAAATTTTATTTTTTTGTTACTGTTTAAAAATAATGCAGCATCATCTGTTACTAGTTTATTATTTTTCTTTGATAAATAAAATAAGGTTTTAAAATCAAAACATTGAGGTGTTTGTGTAAGTAAAATTTTTTCTCTTTTTAAATTAATGATTTTATTATCATAAGGATACTTGGCAGAATTCTCTGTATTGATATATGGAACAACAGCTTGATTTTTTTTTAATTGTTGATTTAAATTTTTTAAAAGATTTAGAGAAAAATTAGGTCTAGCAGCATCATGTATAAACACATTATCTACTTTATTATTTTTAATATGGTAGAGAGCTTTTTTAGATGAAAGGTGCCTTTCATTTCCTCCCTTTATTACATCTACATTTTTATTCTTTTTAAAAGCACTTGTTTTATCTAAAACAAGAATTATTTTTTTGAATAACTTTGATTTTATCGCAGTATTAACAGAATGCATAAATAATGGTTTATTTTTATACAATATGTGTTGTTTGGGTATTTTAGAATTAAATCTTTTACCTTTCCCAGCTGCTAGTATAATAAAGTAATTATTCATGTTTTTATTTTAACTAATATTCATGTATTTTTAAACAATGCTATCTTTCCTAAAGAGAAATATATTTATTACAATACTTTTTTTTTCAACTCTATCATTAGGGTTTTTAACATTTCTTACCTTTATAGATAAAAGTTTCATCGTACTAAATGAAAAAAATCTTCAAACATTATTAATATTAAATATCGTATTTATTATTTTATTTTTTATTATAATTTTTATTGAAATTAAAAATTCACTAAAAGAAAATTTAAACGTAAGAGGATCCATAGCAAATAAAAAATATGTTATATTCTTTGCCTTATTCACTTTAATACCTTCTTTATTGATATCAGTGTTTTCTTTATTTATCTTTTCATTCGCACTAAATAAATATTTTGATAAAAAAATTACTACAGCTGTAAATAATTCTTATGAAATAGTTGATAAATATGTTGAGGAAAAAAGAAATAAAATCGAATCGGATGTAGTTTTAATTGCTTATGATCTAAATAGACTAAAGGATCTTTTTATTAAAAATCCATCTCAATTTAAAAAATATTTAAATGCACAAAGATTAATTAGAAATATTGATAATTTATATTTAATAGATGGATCAGGCAAACTTCTACTTTCTGCAAATGAGAAGGAATTTATTCAAATTGATAAAAGTGCCTTATCTATGGTCTCAAATGATAGTCGACCACTAAAAATGATAAATCCAATTAAAAATAGATCAGCCGCCATTATTAAATTAGAAAACTTTGAAAATACCTTTTTATATATTATTAAAAATTTAGAAAAGGATATATCTAAGTTTTTATCTGAATCAAAAGAGGCTATAGATTTTTATTATACAGTGGAAAATCAAAATTTAGGAATAAAAGTTTCTTTTATAATAATATATCTTATAATCGTAAGTTTATTATTATTTTTATCTATATCAATAGCAATTAGATTTTCTTCTCGGTTTTTTATTTCTATTAACAATTTAATTATAGCTTCAGAAAAAATAGGAAAAGGAAATTTAGATACAAAAGTCCCTGAAATGAAAACTGATAAAGAAATGGAAATTTTAAATAAAAATTTCAACTTGATGATAGATCAGTTAAAATCCCAACAAAAAAAACTTATATTATCCGAAAGGCATTCTGCTTGGGAACATGTTGCAAGAAAGCTTGCACATGAAATAAAAAATCCATTAACACCAATTCAGCTAGTTGTAGATAATTTAAAATCTAAATATGAAAGACTTTTAAATGATGATGTTAAATCTAAATATCAAGAAAATTTACAAACTATAAATAAGCAAATAAAGCAAATTGAAAATTTAGTTAATGAATTTTCTGATTTTGCTAGAATGCCTAAACCTACTGTTAGAAAAAATAACTTGGTTGAAATTATAAACAATAATTTAATATTACTTAAAAAAATCGACGAAAAAATTTTAATTAAATCGCAATTTTTCAATTCTAAAGAAATATTTTTATTTTGTGATTATGAGCAAATTAGTAGATGTATATTTAATTTGGTTAAAAATTCTATAGAAAGTATTCAAGAAAAAGCATTAAATACTAGTAAAATTAGTAAAAAAATTAGTATAGAAATAGAGCAAATTAAAGACTATATAAAGCTAATTATTACTGATGATGGAACAGGTTTTCCAGAGGATAAAAAAGAAGAAATTATTAAACCATATTATACTACAAAGGAAAAAGGGTCTGGCTTAGGGCTTTCGATAGTAAGTAAAATTATAAATGACCATAATGGATCTATTATATTTAAAAATATTAATGACGGTGCTCAAATAGAAATTTTATTACCTAATAATAATGTCAACTGAAATATTAATTATTGATGATAACTCAGATATAAGATTAATTTTAAACGAATTAATTTTAGATGCAGGTTACAAAACAAGATTAGCCGCTAATTACAATCAAGCACTTTTAGAAATAGATAAGAAAATTCCAGATGTAGCAATTATAGACGTAAAATTAGACAAAGGTGATACCGATGGAATTGAACTTTTAAATCATATTAAAAAAAAAAATAAAAATGTTCCTGTTATAATTATTTCTGGACATGCAAATATAGATATGGCAATTAATTCGTTAAAATCTGGTGCATTCGAATTTATTCAAAAACCTTTTGATAAAGAAAGATTATTAAATTTTGTTAAAAGGGCTGTCGAAAATTTCAATTTAAAAAATGAAAATAGCAATCTTCAAACTAGACTATTCCATACTTTTGAACTCATTGGTAATAGTAATAATATAAGTTCTGTGAGAGATCAGATAAATAAGTTAGCAGAATCTGAAAGTAGAGTTTTTATTTCTGGTCCTACAGGAACAGGCAAAGAACTTGTAGCAAGAAAAATATACAAAAGTTCAAAAAGATCTAAGGGCCCATTTATAATTTTAAATGGTGCATTGCTGGATGTAAAATCATATGAAAAAGAATTACTGGGTGAGGAAAAAAAAGATGGGTCTATTTCTTATGGTGCTCTAGAAAAGGCTTCTGGAGGAATTTTATTAATTGATGAAATAACCGAAATACCTTTAGAAACGCAATCTAAAATTTTAAGAATTTTAATAGATCAAAAGTTTAAAAGAATTAATGGGAATCATGATATAAATGTTGATGTAAGAATATTTTCATCAACAAGCAAAGATATTAGTCAAGAAATAAACAACGGAAACTTCAGAGAAGACTTGTTTCATAGGTTGAACGTATTCAATATTAATTTATTGCCATTAAAAAAGAGAATTGAAGATATACCAGTACTTGTAGAATATTTTATTAAAAATATATGCTTTAGTTACAATATTAAAACTTTTGAGATAAAAAATAGCAATTATCTTATTAACTATAATTGGCCCGGTAATGTTAGAGAACTTAGAAACTTAATTGAAAGAATAACTATTTTAACTCAAGGTACTGATGAAGAAAAAATATTAAATATTATTAAAGAATCCTTAACGCAATATAATGAAAAACAATTTAGTCTAAATGAAACTTTATCTGTACCTTTAAGAGAAGCTAGAGAAAATTTTGAAAAAGAATATTTAATTACTCAACTAAAAAAAAATGGTGGGAATATTTCAAAAACTGCAAAATTTGTAGGCATGGAAAGATCAGCCCTACACAGAAAACTTAAATTATTAGGCGTAAAAGACTTAAATTAATGAATATAATCATATGTGGTGCTGGTAGAGTTGGTTTTACAATTGCTAAATTGTTAACTGAACAAAATCATTCTATTACAGTAATTGACCAATCAAGTGAAGATATACAAAAAATTAATGACTCCTTGGATGTTAAGGCAATAGTTGGAAAGGCAACTTCACCACTTATACTTGAAAATGCAAACTCTAAAGAAGCCGATATGATAATTGCAGTTACGAGAAATGACGAAATAAATATGATGATTTGTCAAATTGCACATTCATTATTTAAAATTCCAAAAAAAATTGCACGTATTAGAGCGCAGGATTACTTAAACCCAAAATTTTCTAAATTATATAATAAGGAAAATTTACCAATAGATGTTATAATTTCACCAGAATTAGAAATCGCCAAGTCTATACAAAGAAAATTAGAATCTCCAGGTGCATTAGACAATGTACCTTTTGCTGATAATAAAATTAAACTTTTGGAAATATTTATTCAAGAATCTTGTCCTATAGTTAATATTAAGCTAAATGAATTAACAAAAAAATTCCCAAAACTTAATGCAAATATACTTGGTGTAATAAGAGATGAAAAATTTATTTTTTTAAAAAAAAATGATGTTATGAAAACAAATGATAAGGCTTATGTAGTAATAAATTCATCTCAAACCAAAGAAACACTCTCTGCATTTGGTCATAATGAAAAAATATCAAATAAAATTTTAATAATTGGTGGTGGAAATATTGGCCTTAATCTCGCTAAAAATGTTGAACAAAGTTTTGAAGATGCAAGACTAAAAATTATTGAAAAAGATAAGGATAGAGCTGAGCAAATAGCAAGTGAATTGAATAACACCATTGTAATTAATGGAAATGGATTAGATGAAGATATTTTAGGTGAAATAAATTTAGAAGATGTTGAAACAGTAATAGCTTTAACTAATGATGATGAAGATAATTTAATGATAAGTGTTCTTATAGAAAAATTTTCAAAAGATAAAAGAACTATGGCCTTAATTAACAAACCTAATTATTCACTATTACAATCTTCATTAAAAATTGATGATCTAATTGATCCACGTATGACAACTGTATCTAGCATATTAAAACATGTACATAAAGGTACTATAGAAACTGCTTACTCAATTTTAAATGGTGAATATGAAGTTATTGAAGCTGAAATTATAGAAACTTCTGAATTAATAAATAAAGAATTAAAAAATTCTAACTTACCTGATGAAATACGTATAGGTGCAGTTTTAAGAGATAATGAAATTATTATACCAAGATCAAGTTTTGTATTTAAAAAAAAAGACACCGTAGTGTTTTTAACCAAAAGAGATCAGCTTACGCTAGTTGAAAACATGTTTAGATTAAGTTCTGTATAATTATATGAATAGATTTATCCTAAATTATTTAGGAGTTTTTTTTCTTTTACTTTCAATATTATCTTTTTTTAATATTATTTATTCTTATTATTTCAATTTATACTTAAATGTTAATACTTATTTTTACACATTATTGATTTCATTAATTGTGGGAATAGTTTCATTAATAAAAAAAAAAGATGACTTAAAGGTTACAATTTATACCAAAATTATCTCCGTAATAATTGGTTATCTTATACTACCACTTGTAATTTCTATTCCATATTATTTTAGTATTTATAATATTTCATTTATAAACTGTTATTTTGAATCTATTTCAGGCTTTACATCAACCGGTTTTACAATTTTTGAAAATATTAAACATTTAGATGAAAGCTTAATTTTATGGAGATCTACATCTCAATGGTTTGGCGGTATTTATTTCTTATTTTCAATTTTGTTACTCATAGATATATTTGATGATAGTTTAAAGAAATCCTTAACAAATTTTATTTCTTTCAGTTATTCTGAAACATTTAAGCAATCATTAAAAATTTTTGTTTTATATTCATTACTTACATTATTTTTATTTTTATGTCTTAAGCTTATAAATTTAAGAACATTTGACTCATTTAATTTATCAATGACAATCATTTCATCAGGTGGATTTTTGCCTTTTAACGATATCAGTAGTGTTATTAATTCTAATACAAAAGAAGTAGTATTTTCTATTTTGATGCTATTTTCTTATTTTAGTTTATTTTTAATATTTAATATTATTTTTTTAAAAAATAGAACTTTAAATTTTTTTGCTGAAGATATTTATCTTTTATTATATTTAGTTTTCTTAATAATAGTTTTCTTTGTTTTTTTTAATTTTAATTACGATTTTTCTAAAATTCTATTTTCTTTAACAAGTAGTGTTTCTAATATAGGATTTTCTTTAAAAAATTCTCCTACAAATTTGTGGTTTATTTTTTTAATTCTAGTTGTAATTGGAGGATCTTTTTTTTCTACAAGTTCAGGCCTAAGATTTTTAAAGATATTTTTTTTATTTAAATATTCTATAAATGAAATTCTCTCTAACTCCAAACCTAATAATATATTTAATAAAAAGTTTCAGTTAATTGACTCTAATATTGAACAGAAAGATATAAATAAATATTTTTTATCAGTTCTTATATTTGTTATTTCATTATTTGTAATAACTTCATTGCTTTCTATATTTAGTATTAATTTTGAAGATTCATTTAAAATAGGTATTTAAACTTTAATGAATACAGTTAATTCTAATATGTTTGGATTGAGCAATTTCAACTTTGGTGATTTAAACTTGTATACAAAAATTACCTTAATGTTATTTATGATTATAGGCAGGGTTGAGCTGTTAACTATTCTAATTATTGTTAAAAAATTTCTTTTTAAAAATTAAATATATATTATATAACATCCTAATATGCGCCCTTAGCTCAGCTGGATAGAGCAACGGTTTTCTAAACCGTGGGTCGGAGGTTCGAATCCTTCAGGGCGCGCCAATATTCTATATCTTTTGACCTTTTTTTATTATTGATGACAGCTCATGTTTCTGCTTTACTTATGATAATTCAAAATGTTTTTTTGAATTATTTGTTAACAAATAAATAAACAAGAGGAATAAATAATGTTTAAATTAATAAAACAATTGACTTCTTTTGTAGCAATGGTTGCAGTGCTTTTTGCATTTTCAACAGAAGCTATGGCAAAGAAATCAAAAACACTTAAAAACACTCAGAAAAAAGGTTTTGTAAGATGTGGTGTTTCTCAAGGTCTACCAGGATTTTCTAACGCTGATGCTGCAGGAAATTGGACTGGTGTTGACGTTGATGTATGTAGAGCAGTAGCTGCTGCAGTACTAGGTGATGCGAATAAAGTAAAATTCACACCATTAAGTGCTAAAGAAAGATTTACAGCTCTTACATCTGGTGAGATTGATATCTTATCAAGAAATACAACATGGACACTTTCTAGAGATGCTGACATAGGTCTTACTTTCGTTGGAGTAAACTTCTACGACGGTCAAGGTTTCATGGTTAGAAAAAATTCAGGATACTCATCTGTGAATGATTTCAAAAACGGTATTTCTGCATGTACAAACCTAGGAACAACAACTGAACTTAACATGAGAGACTTCTTTAACTCTAAAGGAATTTCTTATGAGCCAGTAACTTTTGAAAAAGCTGACGAAGTTGTTGCTGCTTATGATGCTGGAAGATGTGATACTTACACTACTGATAAATCTGGTTTAGCTGCTCAAAGAATTAAATTGAGCGCTCCAGATGACCACATAGTTTTACCTGAAACTATTTCAAAAGAGCCTTTAGGCCCAGTTGTTAGACAAGGTGATTCTGTATGGGAAGATATCGTAAGATGGTCTTTGAACGTAATGATCGAAGCTGAAGAATACGGTGTTAATTCTGCAAATGCAGATTCTATGAAAACTTCTGACAATCCAGCAGTAAAAAGACTAGTTGGAGCAGAAGGTGAATTAGGTGCTGCTTTTGGTTTAGATAACGAGTGGAGTTTAAGAATTATCAAACAAGTTGGTAACTATGGTGAAAGTTATAAGAGAAATATAGCTGACACTGGTATTTTGCCTGATAGAGGTCCAAACGAATTATGGACAAAAGGTGGAATTCTTTACGTACCACCTGCAAGATAATTTTTATCTAATAATCTTTAAAAAGGGCTAGATTTTTCTAGCCCTTTTTTTATAGTACCTCATATTTGATTTATGAATTTTAAGCTAAGTAAAATAATCCCACAATTAGTTACATTATTAGCAGTAATTTTGATTTTTGGTTTTTTAACCTATAACGCACAAGTTAATATGGATAATAGGGGTATTGAGTTTGGTTTTGGTTTTTTAACTCAAGAATCTTCCTTTGATGTTCAATTTTCATTAATTGATTACGACGGATCACATTCTTATGCTAGAGCATATTTAGTAGGATTGTTAAATACTCTTTTAGTAGCATTTATAGGAATAATATTATCAACAATTTTAGGAGTAATAGTTGGCATAGCACGTCTTTCACCAAACTATTTAATTGAAAGAACAGCAGCCTGGTATGTAGAATTTTTTAGAAATATTCCTTTACTATTACAGATATTTTTTTGGTATTTTGCTGCTCTCAGAGCATTACCTTTGCCACAAGATACAGAACCAATGTTTGGAGTTTTTTTCTTAACAATTAAAGGTTTATTTGTACCTAGATTTGTTTGGGAAAATTTAGATATATTTTTTTATTCTATAATTGCGGCAATAATTTCCATTATAGTAATTAGAAACTATGCAAGAAAATTACAAGAAAACGAAGGAAAACAACTACCAGTATTTTATATTTCAATAGGCTTATTTATAATTTTACCATTATTAACTTTTTTAGTGGGTGGTGTTTCATTAAATTTTTCAATTCCCGAATTGGAACAAATGTCAAATACTTCATTTAAATATAAAGGTGGACTTGGTATACCCCCTGAGCTTATAGCATTAACTCTTGCTTTAGGTCTATATACAGCAACATTTATCGCTGAATGTGTTAGAGCTGGTATACAAGGTATTAGCAAAGGTCAAAAAGAAGCTGCAGCTTCTATAGGCTTAACACCTAACCAAATATTAAAATTAGTGATTATGCCTCAAGCTTTAAGAATTATAATTCCACCTACTACTAACCAATATTTAAATTTAACAAAAAACTCTTCTCTTGCTGCAGCTATAGCTTACCCAGATCTAGTTTTAATTTTTGCAGGTACTGCGTTAATGCAAACTGGAAGAGCAAT
The DNA here is from genome assembly GCA_902569615.1 of uncultured Pelagibacteraceae bacterium. GTDB lineage: Bacteria > Pseudomonadota > Alphaproteobacteria > Pelagibacterales > Pelagibacteraceae > Pelagibacter. Next base: position 59,364 of record CACFUX010000003.1, read on the forward strand.
CGAAATAGTTTCTATAAC
>CACFUX010000004.1 GCA_902569615.1 uncultured Pelagibacteraceae bacterium
TTTACATTTCAAAAGGGGTAATATCAAAAGAAGAAATTAAATTTGAAAATTTTTTTAAATCTGATGAATGTGTTGATAATTTACAAGCAGGAAGAATGGTTAATTTTTCATTTGAAAATGAAAATGGAATTTTACTATCAATTGGTGGTGAACCATGGGACTCACCAACGCTTAAATCACAAAAAAAAAATTCTATAATAGGAAAAGTATTATTTATTAATGAAAGTGGTCAATATAAAATTTTTTCAATAGGCCATAGAACGCCTCAAGGATTAACTTATTCTCAAAATAATATTATTTCAACTGAGCATGGACCTGATGGTGGAGATGAAATTAATAAAATAGAATTTAATAAAAATTATGGATGGCCTCTAGCATCATATGGAAGACATTATTCTAAAATTAATAAAAAAAACAAAACTCCATACCTAAAAGATCACAAAAGTAATAATTTTGAAGAACCTGTATTTACTTTTTTAAAAGGCATTGGAATTTCACAAATAATTCATATTCCAAATACTTTTTACAGATTATGGAACAATAATTTTATTGTTGCTTCACTTAATGCTGGTTCATTATTTAGATTAAAATTTGACGAAAAATTTAGCAAAGCAATATATTATGAAAAAATTTTTATTAATCAAAGAATTCGAGATTTAAAATTTTCAGAAAAATTAAATAGTATAGTATTAACTTTAGAAGACAAACAGGAACTTGGTATATTTAAAGTGCAAGATCAGTAAATGAAATCAATCAAAAGTTTATTAATAATTTTTTCTATTACTATAATTTTATTAGAAATAGTTGCTAAATTTTATGAAAATAGATTAGAAGTATATAATATATGGCCTGTATCAGAATTGAATAAAAAAAAAGAAATTATTCTTAAAAAAAATTTTGAAATTCATTTTACAGATTTTTCAGTTTTTACTGATCAAAATAGACTAAGAGTTAAATCTAGTGACCAAAATAGAATAATTGAGAAAAAAAACAAAAAAATTTTATTAATTGGAGACTCTTTACCTTTTGGCTGGAATGTAGATTACGAAAATTCAATCGGAGGAAATTTAGAAAAATTGTCCAATTATTTAGTTTTGAATGGAGCTATACCTTCGTATTCATTGAAACAGAGCAGAATAAGACTAGAAGAATATTTAATAAATTTTAAAAATATTAAACTGATTTATTTTCAAGCCTTAGATCCTGCACTTCAATATTCCACAATGAAAGGGGACTGGGATGAAGATATTAATTGGAGCAATATGAATTATATTACTAATTTAAAAGAAAAATTTATATTTAAGTATGACTCAGTTCCAATTTATGGAGAAATTAATATTATTAAAATTATTCAAAAAATTTATCTAAAATATTTTTACCAAGAATCAAAAAAAGTTTTCACCAATAGGTCAAATTATTCAGACTCTTTATTCAAGAATCATATACAAAAAGAAATTGAAAAAATTTACGAAATAAAAAGTAAAAAATCAATATTAGTTTTAGGTTCTCCTGTGACAAAAGAATTTTTTAGAAACATTTCTAATAATAATTTAAATACTCAAGACAAAGTACTTCTAAAATATGGTACAGAATTAAAACAATTTGGAAAAGAATATAAAGATGTTTTTTACATAGATTTTATTAAAATATTTGAAGGCTATACTCCAGATCAGATATTTATTGATAATTGTTGTCATTTTTCTCCTACGTCAAACAAAATAATAGCTGAAAATCTAATAAATATTTTAAAAAATTATTAAAAATTGAATTTTATGATTTCTGGTGCGGTTAGAGAGATTTGAACTCTCACGGGCGAAGCCCACATGGCCCTCAACCATGCCTGTCTACCAATTTCAGCATAACCGCTTTTCGTGCGTCAGATTAAGTTAATGACAATTTAATTTCAAGTTGGTAAGTTTTGATATGGAGATTAATTCAGAAATTAAAAAAGCTACAGATTCTATATACCAAAAAGTATCAAAAACTATTCCAGAAATGGAGTGGCTAGTTCATGCTCCATATATTTATAAAATCAACAAATTAAAAAAAGAAAAGAATGCTGTAATTCTTGCTCATAATTACCAAACACCAGAAATATATCATGGAATTTCTGATTTTTCAGCAGACTCTTTGGCGCTTGCAGTTGAAGCCGCAAAAACAAAAGCAGATATTATAGTAATGTGTGGAGTTCACTTTATGGCTGAGACAGCAAAATTAATGAGTCCGAATAAAAAAGTTCTTTTACCTGACATGTATGCTGGTTGTTCATTATCTTCATCGATTAATGGAGAAGATGTAAGAAATTTAAAAAAAAAATATCCAGGTGTTCCTGTGGTTTCATATGTAAATACTTCAGCAGATGTAAAAGCAGAAACTGATGTCTGTTGTACATCAGCTAATGCAGTCAAAATTGTAGAATCTTTAGGAGTAAAAAAAGTTATATTTTTACCTGATGACTATTTAGCAAAATATGTAGCTTCAAAAACTGATATTGAAATAATTTCTTGGAGAGGAACGTGTGAGGTTCATGAGCAGTTTAATGATTATGAAATAAATGAAATCAGGAAAAATAACCCGGGGATTAAAATAATTGCACATCCAGAATGTCCTCCAGATGTAATAAAAGCTAGTGACTTCGCTGGATCTACTAGCGGCATGATTAAATACGTTAAAGATAATCAACCACAAAAAGTTATGATGGTAACAGAATGTTCTATGAGTGATAATGTTCAAATTGATAATCCAAATGTAAAATTTATTCGTCCATGCAATTTATGTCCTCATATGAAAAAAATTACATTACCAAAAATATTAGATTGTTTAGAAAACGAGTCTAACGAAATAATAATGGATACTAATACTATAGAAAAAGCTAGAAAATCTGTAGAAAGAATGACAGAAATAGGCAGATAAACTCTGTGTCAAAGATTCAATTAAGTAAAAACTTTATTAAATCTTCTTGCAAACTAGCTTTAAATGAAGATCTTTTTCCATCAGGCGATATAACTTCTGATATTATTGATAATAACCAAATAAAAAAAATTAAATTAATTAGTAATCAGAAATGCATTATAGGTGGTATGGATTTTTTTAAGGAAACTTTCAGACTTATAGATAGAAAAATTAAATGTAAAATAAAAAAAAAAGATGGTTTGGAAATTAAAAAAGGATCTGTAGTAGCTATAATAGAAGGAAATATTAAAAATATACTTTCTGGAGAAAGAGTGGCGTTAAACTTTATTTCTCATATCTCTGGTATAGCAACAAAAACAAACCAATTTGTAAAAAAAGCAAATAAAACGAAAATTTGTTGTACCAGAAAAACAATTCCCAATTTAAGAGTAATTCAAAAATATGCTGTCAAATTAGGGGGAGGGATAAATCATAGATTTAATTTAAGTGATGAATTTTTGATTAAAGATAATCACATTGGTTTTACAAAAAATTTCGAAAATTTAGTAAAAAAATCTATTAAATTAAAAAGAGGAAAAAAAATAACTGTTGAAGTAGATAATCTAAAACAGTTTAAAAAAATTTTTGGACTAAAATTTGATAGAATTTTATTTGATAATATGAATCCAAATTTAATTAAAAAAGGTGTTAAGTTGGCAAGAAATTTATATGAAACTGAGGCATCTGGAGGAGTAAATCTTCAAAACATAAGTAAGATCGCATCAACAGGTGTTGATAGAATATCTATTGGTGAGCTAACACATTCTGTTAATGCAATTGATTTTAAGTTGGAAATTTAGACTTATAAAAATATAGATTAATTTTTTTTAATATGAGCTTGGGCTGCTGCTAGTCTTGCAACTGGCACTCTATAAGGTGAGCATGAAACATAATTTAGTCCTGCTTTGGAACAGAAAGAAATACTTTTAGGATCGCCCCCATGCTCTCCGCAAATTCCTAATTTAATTGATTTTTTTTGTTTTTTTCCTTTTTCAGATGCTACTTCAATTAGTTCGCCAACACCTTCATCAATTGAAATAAAAGGATCAATTTCAAATATTTTGTTCTCTATATAATCATTTAAAAACTTGCCACTATCATCTCTACTAATACCAAAAGTAGTTTGAGTTAAATCGTTTGTTCCAAAACTAAAAAAATCTGCATGTTTTGCAATATCTCCGGCTTTGATAGCTGCTCTAGGTAATTCAATCATTGTGCCAACTAAATAATGTATTTTTGTATTACTATTTTTTTGTACATTCTCAGCAACTCTTACAACTAATTCTTTCATAATTTTTATTTCAGCCTCAGTTGAAACTAGAGGTATCATAATTTCTGGAAAAGCAGATTTTATTTTTTTCTTTTTTAAATCAGTTAATGCCTCGAAAATTGCTCTACATTGCATTTCATAAATTTCTGGAAAAGAAATTCCTAACCTGCACCCTCTATGTCCGAGCATTGGATTATGTTCATGTAGTTCATTGATTCTAGCCTCAATATCTTTTACAGGTAATTTGAATGCATTTGCTAACTCATTTATTTCCTTTTCTGTCTTTGGAAGAAACTCATGAAGTGGTGGGTCTAATAATCTGACAGTAACAGGCAATCCACTCATAATTTTAAATATTTCAATAAAATCATTTTTTTGATGAGGTAAAAGCTTTTGTAATGCTTTACTTCTATCCTCTATTGTTTTTGAAAGAATCATCTCTCTTACAGATAAAATTCTTTCTTCATCAAAAAACATATGCTCTGTTCTACACAAGCCTATTCCTTCCGCACCAAAATCTCTTGCTGTTTTTGTATCTAACGGTGTTTCAGAGTTTGTTCTTACCTTAAGTTTTCTGAAACTATCAGCCCAACTCATTAGTTTTGAAAAATCTCCAGAAATTTCTGGTTTAACTTTTGGAACTTCTCCTTGAATGATTCTTCCAGTTGATCCATCAATTGTAATTAAATCTCCTTCTTTTATCTCTACAGATGAAGTTTTGAAAATTTTTTTATCATAATTTATGTCAATTTCACTTGAGCCTGAAACACAAGGTCTACCCATTCCTCTTGCTACAACTGCTGCATGACTTGTCATTCCTCCTCTTGCAGTTAAAATCCCCTTGGCTGCATGCATACCGTGTATATCCTCTGGAGAAGTTTCTACTCTAACTAAAATCGTTTCTTGCATAATTTCATTTAATCTTTCTGCTTCATCAGAGGAAAAAACTACTTTACCACTCGCAGCACCAGGCGAAGCGGGCAATCCCTTGGCAATAACGTTTATTTTGGAACTTTCATTTAAAGTTGGGTGTAGAAGTGTATCTAAAGAATGTGGGTCTATTCTCATAATAGCTTCTTTTTTTGAAATTAATTTTTCCTTAACCATATCTACTGCAATCTTTACTGCTGATTTGGCTGTCCTTTTTCCAGATCTTGTTTGCAGTATCCAAAGTTTTTTATTTTCAACTGTGAACTCTACATCTTGCATATCTCTATAATATTTTTCCAAATTTTTTAGAATTTTTTCTAATTGTTTAAAGACTTTATACATAGATTCTTCCATTGATTTTTCACTGGCTTTAGATTCTATTCTTGCTTTTTTTGTTATGTATTGGGGTGTTCTTGTTCCTGCAACAACATCTTCTCCTTGAGCATTAATTAAATATTCTCCATAAATTTCTTTTAAACCTGTGGATGGGTTTCTGGTAAAGACTACTCCAGTAGCGCAGTCTTGGCCCATATTTCCAAAAACCATTAATTGAACATTAACTGCTGTTCCCCACTCTGATGGAATTTGATTAAGTTTTCTATAAACTTTTGCTCTTTTACTTTCCCAAGATAAAAATACAGCTGATATTGCACCTATTAATTGCTCATAAACATCCTGAGGAAATTCTTTTTTTGTTTTTTCTTTAATAATATTTTTAAAATCTTTAATAAGTCCATCCCAATCATTTTCATCTAAATCAGTATCTAACAAAACTCCCTTTGTAAGCTTATAATTTTCTATTAACTCTTCAAAATTATAACTTTCAACACCTAAAACAACATTGGCATACATTTGAATAAATCTTCTATAACTATCTTTTGCAAATCGTAAATTTGAAGTTTTTTTTGCCAAGGCTATAACTGTTTTATCGTTTAAACCTAAATTAAGTATAGTATCCATCATACCAGGCATTGAAACCCTAGCGCCTGATCTAACTGATACTAATAATGGATTCTTTAAATCTCCAAATATTTTACCACTTTCTTTTTCAATATTTTTTATTTCAGTTTTTATTTGTTTTAATATTTTTGGAGCGATTTTTTTTTTATTTTTATAAAATAGATCACAAACCTCAGTCGAAATAGTAAACCCTGAAGGAACTGGATATCCTAATCTTCCCATTTCTGCAAGATTTGCGCCCTTTCCTCCCAAAATATTTTTTGGTTTTTTTATTTTTTTTGTATTTTTTGATTTAAAATTAAAAACTACTTTTTTCACAGCTAACTTTCTATTTTTGAAAAATTAAAAAAATTATCAAAGGTTTTACACATCATTTGCAAAAGTTCTAGCCTATTTTTTTTAATTAACTCATCTTGGTCATTTACTATCACATTATCAAAAAACTCATCTAGCTCTTTTCTAAATGATGATAGTATTTTTAATGTAGCCTCGTTATCACCTTCTCTACCAATACTTGTGAAATCTTTTCTTATTTCATGAATTTTTTTATAAAGTTTCTTTTCAAATTCATTTTTAAATAGGCCAGGGTCAGCAGAACCTGTTAAATCTATATTGTTGGTTTTTAATTCATTTAATAAAATATTTGATGCTCTTTTGTAGCAAAAAATTATGTCTTTTCCGACATCTTTTGTAATTATTTTATTTAAAGTTAAAGTTTTTTTATAGATGCTCAAAATTTTATCAATGTTGTAATCAATTAATGCACTTTCAATAATATCGTTTCTTATTTCTTTTTCTTTCATAAAATTTTTAAATCTATCATGAAGAAAATCTAAAAGATCCTTTTGGATATTTTTCATATCAAAATTTATATTTTGCTCACTGTATAATTGGCAGCTGTAATTGATCAAATCTCTTAATTTCATTTCTTTATTATTTTCTAAAATCATTTTTAATAAACCGATTGCAAATCTTCTTAAAGCATATGGATCTTTTGAGCTGGTAGGTTTCAAATTTAATCCAAAGAAACCTACAAGTGTATCCAGTTTATCACTTAAGGATAATGCAATGCTGTAAGGTTTTTTTGGAATTTTACTTTCATATCCGGTTGGTAAATAATGCTCACTTACAGCGATACAAACTTCTTTTTCAAAACCCTGGGCTTCAGCAAAATATCCACCAAGCACGCCTTGCAATTCTGGAAATTCTCCAACTAAGTCAGATAGCAGATCTACTTTGCATATTGATGATGCAATTTCTATTTTTTCTTTGCTAATTAATAGTTCATCAGAAATTAAGCTACTTAACTTTCTTATTCTTTGAACTTTGTCATAATAACTACCTAAACCTTTAAAATAATTTATATTTTTTAATTTTGATATTTGTTTTACTAAATTTTGAGATTTATCTTTATTCCAAAAAAATTCTGCATCGCTAAGTCTAGCTTCAATTACCCTTTCGTTTCCAATTTTTATAAACCCTTTTTTATCGATTGAATCAGCTACAACAAAAAAATTATTTGTTATTTGATTTTTATTATCAAAGGTTGGAAAATATCTTTGATGTTGTTGCATTGTTATTGTGATAATTTCTTTAGGAATATCTAAATATTTTTTATTAAAAGAACAGAATAATATTTTTGGTTTTTCAACTATATTGGTTACTTCATTTAGTAATTTATCATTAAACTCAACATGAACGTTTTTTTTACTTGAAAGATCTATTAATTTTTTTTTTATTTTTAATTTTCTTGAATCGTGATCAATAATCACATTTATTTTTTTAAAATATAAAAAGTATGATCTAGCATTTTTGAATACCTTTATTTTTTCCTCAAAATCTTTATCTATATATGTATAGTTTGAGCTTGTCAGATGGTGAAATTCAAATTTTAGAGGCTTATTATCAAAGATTGCTAATATAGATTTTAATGGTCTACCCCAATAAAGATTATAATCTCCCCATTTCATCGATTTTTTCCAAGATAAACTTTGAAGTATTAATGGAATATTATTTTTTAAAATATCCTCCGATTTTACTTTTCTTGATGGTTTTTTGTAAAAATAGAATTCACCCTTGTCCGTTTTTTTTTTATAAATATCCTTATCTTTTATGTAATTTGATTTTAAAAACCCTTCCATGGCCTCGCTCGGGGCTTTAATATTTGGCCCTCTTATTTCTTCAGATTTTTGATAAGTCTCTCTCTCAATCTTTTTACAAAATAAAACCAATCTATTGGGTGTAGAAAAAATTTTAGTATCACTGTTATAATTTATATTCTCTTTTTCTAAAAAACTTTTAAAATTTGTAAGTAAGTTTAATCTTGCTGATGATTGTAAATTTGAAGGTATTTCTTCACTAAATAATTCAAGTAAAAATTCAGCCATTTTATTTTTGACTTTCAAGCCAAACTTGTCCAATCCCTTTTGTAAGCTCTCTAATCCTTGATATATATTCGGCTCTTTGGGCAACACTTATTGCGCCTCTTGCATCAAGTATATTAAATATATGGCTAGCTTTTAAACATTGATCGTATGCTGGTAAGCATAATTTGTTGTTTATTAGAAATTTAGACTCTTTCTCAGTCATATCAAAAATTTTAAATAAATTATCTGTATTAGCTAATTCAAAATTATATTTTGAAAATTCTTTTTCAGATTGATGAAAAACATCTCTATATAAAACACCTTCATTATTCCATTCTAGGTCAAAAACATTTTTTTTCTCTTGAATAAACATGCAAAGCCTTTCTAAGCCATAAGTCAATTCAACTGATATTGGATTACAATCTATTCCAGCCATTTGCTGAAAGTAAGTAAATTGAGTTACTTCCATTCCATCGCACCAGACTTCCCAACCAAGTCCTGCAGCTCCAAGTGTCGGGCTCTCCCAGTCATCTTCTACAAATCTTATATCATGCTCATTATGCTTTATACCGATTGATAAAAGGCTATTTAAATAAAGTTTTTTTATATTTTTTGGTGATGGTTTGATTAGAACTTGAAACTGGTAGTAATGTTGAAGTCTATTTGGGTTTTCACCGTACCTTCCATCAGTGGGTCTTCTTGATGGCTGAACATATGCAGTTTTCCATGGCTTATCCCCTAGTGATCTAAGAGTCGTTGCTGGATGAAATGTTCCAGCACCTACTTCTAAATCATAAGGCTGTAGAATTAAACATCCTTGCTTACTCCAATATTTTTGGAGATTCAAAATCGTATCCTGAAATGAATGAAATTTTGATTTTTTGATTTTTTTTTTAGAAACCATATCTTTGCCAGATAGATCTTTCCTCTAAAACACTAATTGCTTGTTCAGTATGATTTTCCGAAGATAATTTTCTAGCAAGCCAGCCTTTTGCTTTTTCAAATTTTTTAATTATTACTTTGTCTCCAAATTTCTCTTTCAGTATTTGATCTGCATTTCCAATTCCGTCGATTAAGCCAAGATCTTTTGCTTTTCTTCCAGACCAAAATTCACCAGAAAATAATTCTATTCCACTATCTTTTTTTAACTTAGTTGATCTACTTTTTTCTACAACATCAATAAAATCTTTATGTAAATCTAGTTGAATAGATTTTAATCTTTCAATGTCTTCTTTTTTTTCATCCATGAAAGGATCTAAAGTGCTTTTATTTTTACCAGCAGTATAAACTCTTCTTTGAACCCCAATTTTATTAATTAAATCTTTAAATCCAAAAGATGAATAAATTACACCTATTGAACCAACTATAGAACTCTGGTTTGCATAAATTTCATCACCCGCACAAGCTATTAAATATCCTCCAGAAGCAGCGACGTCTTCCATAAAAACAATTACTTTCTTTTTATTTTTTTTTGCTTGGCTTCTTATAAAATCATGAATAAGATGTGACTGTACTGGTGAACCACCAGGTGAATTAATAGATATTGCAACAGCAGGTGACTTTTTAATAGAAAAAGCTTTTTTTATAATCTCTTCTTGTCCTGCAAAATCGATGCCTTGTTTAAACTTGCCTACATTTCCAATAACACCACTTAACTTAATGTGCGGAATAATTTTTTTTTTTTTAAAAAAAGAGAACATTAATAATGCTTATAAAATTTTTGATTTAATATAAAGTCTCCTTATAGTTGAAGTTTAAGGTGCGTCAATTGATAAGTATAATATTGTGTTAATTATACTAGTTTAAATGGATGGGAACAGTTGTTCAGTTAAAAAATCGTATAAATAATTCATATTCAGAGCTCAAAAATTCAGTTGAAGAGAAATTAATTTTAGTTGAAGAAAAAATCAAATCCAAATTATCTAGCAAAGTAAGTTTGGTTGATGAAATGACAAGCTACCATTTAAGAACTGGAGGAAAAAGATTGAGAGCACTTTTAACATTAGGTTCGGCTAAAATTTGTGGATATTCTAAAGGCAGTAGAGATGTAAATTTAGCTGCTTGCGTCGAATTAATTCATGCTGCAACTCTTATGCACGATGATGTAATTGATAACAGCGAAATAAGAAGGAAAAAAAAAACATTAAACAGTATTTGGGGAAATCAATCATCAATTTTGGTTGGTGATTATTTATTAAGCAGATGCTTTCAAATAATGGTTGAAGATGGAAATCTAGAAGTATTAAAACTTTTATCTTACACTTCAGCTGAAATTTCTCAAGGTGAAGTATTACAACTACAGCATAAAGGTGAAATAGACATGTTAGAAGAAACGTACTTGAAAATAATTTCATCAAAAACTGCTTCACTTTTTGCTGCAGCAACAAAAGTTGGTTCTATTTTAGCAAATAAAGAAAGTAAAATTAAAGAAGCTTTAGAATTTTATGGAAAAAATCTCGGACTTACATTTCAAATAGCTGATGATACTTTGGATTATAATTCAGAACTTAAATTCTTTGGAAAAAAAATAGGAAATGATTTTTATGAAGGAAAAGTTACATTGCCAATTATTCTGTTATATCAAAAAGCTAATTCAAATGAAAAAATAAAATTGAAAGAGCTATTTGAAAAAAAAGAGAGAAATGAAGAGGATCTAAAAAAAGTTTTACAAATGATTAAAAATTATAATATAATTTCTGAATGTTATACAAAAGCAGAATATTTTATTAATCTTGCCTCCAACTCACTTAGTATATTTGGAGACACAAAAGAAAAAGAAATACTCAAAAATTTAACTTCTTTTAGTTTGGAAAGATCTTTTTAAGGGCTTAAAAGATTTTTTTCCCAATCCTTATCATTTTTTTTAGTATAGCGTAATCTTTCATGTATTCTATCTTTGCCATCAAGCCAAAACTCAATTTCATGTGGATCTAAGTTCCATCCTGACCAATATTTTGGTCTTGGAATATCTTTTTCATTTGGATATTGTTTTTTAAAATCTTCAATTGATTTTAACAGCTCAGCTCTGGATTTTAAAATAGAACTTTGATTTGAAGCCCAGGCTCCTATTCTACTTCCATAAGATCTACTTTTGTAATAGTTGTCTGCATCGATATCTGAAACGTTTGTTAATTTTCCAGTTATTCTTACTTGCCTTAATAATGATTTCCAATGAAAACACATTGATGCATTTGGATTAGATTTTATTTCACTACTTTTTTGACTATTTAAATTTGTATAAAAAACAAATCCATTCATGCCGAAGTCCTTTAGCAAAACCATTCTTGCAGATGGAACACCATTTTTTCCAGCTGTAGCTAAAGCTAACGCATTTGGATCGTTAATTTCACTTTTTTTTGCCTCTTTAAACCACTCTCTAAATAAATCTATTGGATTTTCTAAATCCTTAAAGCAATTATCTAGCCCTAATGAGTTTTTTTGATTCATAATTTCAACAAAATAATTTATATAATATATTTAATGTCATTTAATACATTTGGAAAGATATTTCGATTCACAACTTGGGGAGAGTCTCATGGTCCAGCAATAGGGTGTGTTGTTGATGGATGTCCTCCAAATATCAAAATTAGTGAAAATGATCTGCAACATGAATTAAATAAAAGAAAACCAGGTCAATCTAAATTTACTACTCAAAGAAAAGAAGACGATAAAGTAATTATTTTATCAGGTACTTTTGAAGGAAAAACAACTGGTACGCCTATATCAATGATTATTTATAATAAAGATATGAGGTCAAGAGACTATGAAACAATAAAAAATAAATTCAGACCTGGTCATGCTGATTATACATACTTCAAAAAATATGGAATAAGAGATTATCGTGGAGGTGGGAGGCAATCAGCTAGAGAAACTGCATCTAGAGTTGCTGCTGGAGCAATCGCAAAAAAAGTTTTAGAAAATAAATTAGGAAAAAAATACAAAGCAATTGGGGCTGTTATTCAACTTGGTATTCTTGGATGTGATACAAATAAATGGGATGATAAAACTATAAGTAAAAATCCATTCTTTTGTCCAGATAAATCAATATTAAAACTATGGGAAAAATATTTACTTGGTATAAGAAAATCTGGATCTTCTTGTGGAGCAATAATTGAGGTTAGAGTAAAAGGAGTTCCTGTTGGACTAGGCGCTCCTATTTATTCTAAATTAGATATGGACTTGGCGTCTGCAATGATGAGCATAAATGCTGTAAAAGGTGTCAACATTGGTTCAGGTATGAATTCGGCATTTTTAACTGGGGAACAAAATTCTGATGAAATTATTCAAAAAGGAAAATCGCCAATTTTTAAATCTAACAATGCCGGTGGAATACTTGGGGGAATTTCAAGTGGACAAGACATTATAATATCATTTGCTGTTAAACCAACTTCATCTATTTTAAATTCGAGAAAAACAATAGATAAGTTTGGTAAGAATACCTCAATATCTGTAAAAGGAAGACATGATCCATGTGTAGGTATTAGAGCAGTTCCAATTGGAGAAGCAATGACCCATTGTGTAATATTGGACCATTATTTAATGAATAAAGCTCAATGTGAATAGTAAATTTTAGTTCTGTTTTTGAACTATTATTTTTGAATTTAATGTATCAAAAACTTTTGATACGATTGCATCAGCATCTAGACCGGCATCTTTATACATGATCTCTGGTTTATTATGATCTATAAATTTGTCAGGCAAAATCATTGATCTAAACTTTAAGTTATTATCTAACAAATTTTTCTCAGATAAAAATTGACTAACATGTGAGCCAAAACCACCTATTGAACCTTCTTCTATTGTAATTATAGCTTCATGGTCAGTTGCTATTTGCCAAATTAAATTTTCATCAAGTGGTTTTGCAAATCTTGCGTCAACTAATGTAACCTTAATACCTTTTTTATTCAATTTTTCATTAGCTAATAAACATTCTTTTAATCTTGCTCCAAAATTAATTAAAGCAACTTTTTTTCCTTCAAGAATTATCCTACCCTTTCCTATATTTATCTTTTCATCAATATCTGGAAGCTCAATTCCAATACCAGTTCCTCTAGGATATCTTAGAGCAGAAGGATTATTGTTTATTTCTACTGATGTATTAATCATCCTTACAAGTTCAGCTTCATCGCTTGCTGCCATAACAATAAAATTAGGTAGTGTAGATAAGTAAGTGATATCAAATGAACCAGCATGTGTTGGACCATCTGCCCCTACAAGTCCGGCTCTATCAATTGCGAACCTTACAGGAAGGTTTTGTATAGCTACATCGTGAACAACTTGATCATACGCCCTTTGTAAAAAAGTAGAATATATTGCTGCATATGGTTTATAACCTTCTGTAGCTAAACCAGCAGCAAAAGTTACAGCATGCTGTTCTGCAATACCTACATCAAACATTCTATTTGGAAACTTCTTTGAAAATAAATCCATACCTGTCCCTGATGGCATAGCTGCAGTTATACCAATAATTTTACTATCTTTTTCAGCATGCTTTATAAGAGTATTTGCAAAAACTTTTGTGTATGAAGGAACATTTGATTTACTTTTTTCTTGAATTCCGGTTTTAATATTAAATTTTGATACACCATGATATTTATCATGTGACTTTTCTGCAAATTCATATCCTTTACCTTTTTCTGTTTTAATATGAATCATTATTGGTCCATCATGATTTAATTTTTTAGCATTTTGTAAAACTGGAACTAAACCATCTAAATCATATCCGTCAATTGGACCAACATAATAAAATCCTAAAGAATTAAATAACGTGCCTCCAGTTACAGCTGATCTAAGAAAATCTTCTGCTTTTCCAGCTTTATCACTAAATCTTTTTGAAAATGCAGAAATTATAAGTTTAAATGTTTCTCTTAAGCTGAAATAAACTTTCCCTGACAACAGCTTTGCAAGATATGTGCTCATAGCACCAACTGGTTTCGCAATGGACATATCATTATCATTTAATATTACTATCATTTTTGTTTTTGATGATCCTGCATTATTCATTGCCTCATAGGCCATACCAGCACTTATCGCTCCATCACCAATTATAGACACTACTTGATTTGATTTTTTTTCTAGTTTGTTTGCAGTTGCAATACCAAGCGCAGCAGAAATTGATGTTGAGCTGTGAGCAGCTCCAAATGGATCATATTCACTCTCTGATCTTTTTGTAAAACCTGAAAGTCCCATTCCTTGTCTAAGTGTTCTTATTTTATCTTTTCTTCCAGTCAATATCTTATGAGGATATGTTTGATGTCCAACATCCCAAATAATTTTGTCTTTTGGGGCATCAAATACATAATGTAAAGCAATTGTTAATTCTACTACACCCAAACCAGCCCCAAGATGGCCGCCTGTAACAGATACAGCGTCAATCATTTCTTGTCTTACTTCTTCAGCTAATATTTTAAGCTCTGATATTTTAAGTTTTTTAATATCGGATGGAAAATTTATTTCATCTAAATATTGATATTGTTTTTTCATTTTTCTCTTTCAAAAATAAATAGAATAGTTTTTTTTAAATTTTCACTTTTTTTTCCATAATAATCTATTTTATTTAAAATGTTATTTTTTATTTTAATATTATATTTAATAGTATTTTTATAACCTAGTAAACTGATTAAAGTAGCTTTCCCCTTTTTTTTATCTTTTTTTGTTTTCTTTCCAGCTTTTTTTGAAATACCCTTATAATCAATTAAATCATCTGTTATCTGAAATAATAATCCAATTTCATAACCGATATTTTCAAAAAATCTTACAACATTTATCTTCTCATTTGCAATTAACGCTGGAGCCATGCAACAAAATGCAAATAATTTCCCAGTTTTTTTTATTTGCATTTCAACTATTTTACTTTTTTGGATTTTTTTCTTTTCATAACTTAAATCTAAATATTGACCACCTGCAATTCCTGTATGGCCTGAACATTTAGAAATCAGGTTTATCAATTTATTCTTAGTTTTTTCTTTTAATAATAAACTTCTGTCACTAAGTATCTCAAATGCTAATGTTAATAATGAGTTTCCAGCTAATACTGCAGTCGACTCACCAAATTTTTTATGAGTTGATAACTTTCCTCTTCTTATAGAATCATTGTCCATGCAAGGTAGGTCATCATGAATTAAAGAATAAGCATGTATACACTCAACTGCTGCTCCTATTTTGATTAATGAAGAGTAATTTAAATTAAATATTTTTCCAACATCTAACAAAATTTTAGATCTTATTTTTTTGCCACCAGGCAATAAACCGTATTTCATTGATCTTACTAGTTCTGTTTTTGACTGTTTTTTTATGTAGAAGTTTAAAAATTTATTTGTATCACTAGCAATGTTGTTCAAATTTTTAATCATTTTTTTTTATTATTTTGCTAATTTTATTTTTTGTTTCTAATGAGATATTTTTTGATTTGGCCTGGAATTTTTTTTCTATAATATTATTCAGTTTTATTAATTTTTGATAATCTTCTATTGAATTTTCCAAGTTCTTTTCTTTCTCTAAATTTTCTATTATCTTATTTACCTCAATAGTTAACTCTTCTAGTGATTTTAATTCAATATTGTTTTGAAAATTTTTATCTTTCATATATTAGTTGGTGATAATACATGAATAATAATCTTGCAAATATTAAAAAAAGCATCTTTTTTTTAAACAAAAACGATTGTGTAGCTATACCAACAGAAACTGTCTATGGCTTGGCGGCAAATGCATATTCTAGTATAGCAGTAAAAAAAATCTATAATTTAAAAAAAAGACCAAAAAATAATCCTTTAATAGTTCATTATTCAGGTTTGAAACAACTAGAAAAAGATTGTGTAATAAATAAGAATTTTTTTATTTTGTATAAAAAATTTTGTCCAGGACCAATTACATTTGTTTTAAAACTTAAAAAAGATAGCCATATTTCAAAAATTGTTACAAATAACAAAAGAACAATAGCAGTAAGATTCCCAAAAAATAATTTAACTCAAAAACTTCTTAAACTTTTAAAATATCCCCTTGCTGCTCCAAGCGCAAATATCTCTACAAAAATAAGTCCAGTTTCCAAAGAAGATGTGCGAGAGGAATTCGGAAATAAAATTAAATTTATACTTGATGGTGGCAGATCTAGAATTGGGCTAGAATCTACGATAATTAGTTTAGTCAATAAACCAAAAATATTAAGACTTGGAGGAATAGAAAGAGCAAAAATTAATAAAGTTTTAAAAAAAAATATTAGATATGTTATCAAAAATAAAAAAATAAATGCACCAGGTCAATTTAAACTCCATTATTCACCTGGAATTCCTATAAGATTAAATGCTAAAAATTCAAAAACTAATGAGGCATTTATTCTAATTAAAAAAAGAAAAAAATCTTCTATAAATTATTTTTATTTGAGTAAAACTAAAGATTTTAAACAAGCTGCTAAAAATTTGTATAAGATTTTAAGATTAATTAAGAATAAAAATTATGAAAGTATTGCTGTTGAAAAAATTCCAAAAATTGGATTTGGAGAAGCAATTAACGATAGATTAAAAAAGGCATCGGGAAAATAATGCAAAGCTCTATAAAAGTTATCAATCTAAAAAAATCTTATGGAACTAAAGAGGCTGTAAAAAATATAAACTTCGAAATTAAAGAAAACGAGATTATTGGTTTACTTGGTCCAAATGGATGTGGAAAAACTACTACTATTGGAATGATATTGGGTTTATTAAAACCATCAGGTGGCGAAGTATTAATTAATGGAATTAAAATAGAACAAAATCCAATTAAAATTTTACAAAAAATAAATTTTATTTCTCCATATATTGAATTACCAAAAAAATTAACTGTAAAACAAAATTTGATTGTGTATGGTAAGCTTTACTCGGTTAAGAAGTTGAATGAAAAAATAGATTACTTGGTAAGCAAATTAAGATTAGAGAGTTTGCTTAATAGAGTTACTGGGGAATTATCTTCTGGACAAAAAAATAGAATAAGTTTAGCAAAAGCAATAATAAATGATCCTAGTGTATTGCTTCTTGACGAACCTACAGCGTCTTTAGATCCTGAAGTAGGAGATTTTGTAAGAACATTTTTAGAAAATTATAAAAAAGAAAGAAAAGTATCAATTTTATTAGCCTCTCATAATATGGATGAAGTCACTAGACTGTGTTCATCAATAATGATGATGAAAAATGGGTTGATAATAGATCAAGGTAAACCGAATGATTTAATTAAAAAACATGGAAGAAAAAATTTAGAGGAAGTTTTTTTAAAACTTGTAAGGAGCTAAGATGAATTTAGGTAGAATGTATGGATTATTTTTGAGACATTTTTTTTTAATAACTAGATCTTTTCCAAGAATCTTAGATCTGGTTTATTGGCCAACTATACAGATAACATTATGGGGATTTATATCTAACTTTTTTTCTACTTATAGTTCTTATTATAGCAATGCAGTTGGAGTTATACTAACATGTGCAATACTTTATGACTTCCTATTTAGAACTAGTATTGGTTTTAATATGTTATTTTTAGAAGAAATATGGAGTAGAAATTTCACAAACTTATTTATTGCTCCAATTAAAAAAAGTGAAATTTTAATTTCATTAATATTTACTGCTTTAATTAGAGCTCTTATCGGTTTAATCCCAGCAATTTTATTGACGTCTCCTTTGTTTGGAATTTCTGTATTAGATTTAGGTTTAAGTTTGTTTTTGTTATTCTTAAGTCTTTATATATTTGGAATAACTTTGGGTATACTAGTATCCTCAGGATTACTAAGATTTGGACCGTCATTTGAAAACATAGCCTGGTCAACAATGTTTTTGTTAGCACCGTTTGGATGTATTTATTATCCTATAGAAATATTACCTGAAATATTTCAAAAAATTGCTTATATGCTTCCACTTGTTTATATATTTGAAGAAGCAAGAAGCATTTTGATTGATGGAATGGTAAACGTAGAAAGTATTTTAAAAGCCTTTTATTTAAATGGTTTGTATTTATTTATATCAGTTTGTTTATTTTATTATTCTTTCAGTAAGGCTCGAAAAAAAGGCACTTTAATCAATATCGGTGAATAAATGGTGCGCCTGCTAGGAGTCGAACCCAGAACCTCCTGATCCGAAGTCAGGCGCTCTATCCAGTTGAGCTACAAGCGCATATAGTATTAATATTATAATTTATGAAAAATATCATTAATTTAATTGTTAAAGACGAAGAAAAATTTCAAAGAGTAGATCAATTTATATCAAATAAAGAAAAAGATCTTAGTAGGACTAGAATAAAAAATTTAATCTTAAAAAAAAAGTTAAAAATAAACGACAAAACTATTACTGATCCATCTAAAAAAATTTATACTGAAGATTATATTGAGTTTGAAATACCAGAACCACAGAAAGCTTCATTAAAACCATTTAACTTTAAATTAGAGATTGTATATGAAGACAAAGATTTATTAGTTGTGAATAAACCTGCTGGAATATCTATGCACCCAGGACCAGGTAATTATGATAAAACTTTAGTTAATGCACTTATTAATTATGATAGTAAAAATTTATCTAGTATCGGTGATGAACTAAGACCTGGTATTGTTCATAGAATAGATAAAGATACATCTGGTTTAGTTGTGATAGCAAAAAATAATTTAAGTCATGAAAAATTATCAAATCAGTTTAGTGAGCACTCAATAAAAAGAATCTATCAAACACTTATTTGGGGTAAATTAAGACCTCAAGTTGGTCAAATTCAAACGCTCATAACACGAAGCTCAAAAAATAGACAACTTATGGAAGTTGGGATAGCTAAAGGAAAAAAAGCAATTACAAATTATAAAACACTAAAAGTCTTTGAAAATGAAAAGATTCCTACTTTTAGCTTAATAGAATGTAGACTTGAAACTGGAAGAACTCACCAAATAAGAGTCCACATGAGCCATAAAGGAAATAACATCTTAGGAGATAGAAAGTATAAAAAAAAATTTAAAAAAATTAAAGGTATAAATTCAGATTTAGAAAAATTAATAATAAATTTAAATAGACAATTTTTACATGCAAAAGTATTGGGATTTATTCATCCAAAATCGCAAAAAAAATTACAATTTAATTCACTTTTGCCGAGTGATCTTGAAAATATTTTAAAAACATTAAGAAAACTAAGCAAATAAAATGATTGTAAAATTAATTTTCTTAACTAAATAAATAAGCAAAATGAGTACTACAAAAAACTATAATTTGCCTGCACTTTCAAATGAGGGTGGCCTTTCAGCTTACTTGGCACAAATAAAAAAATTCCCGATGCTAGATGCTGAAGAAGAATATATGCTAGCAAAAAATTGGAAAAAAACTGGAAATTTAAAATCTGCAGAAAAACTTGTAACAAGTCATCTTAGATTGGTTGCTAAAATAGCAATGGGATATAAAGGATATGGGTTACCAATAAATGAGATGATATCTGAAGGTAATGTAGGACTTATGCAAGCTGTAAAAAAATTTGAGCCAGAAAAAGGTTTTAGATTAGCAACGTATGCTATGTGGTGGATCAAAGCCGCTATTCAAGAATATATTTTGAGATCTTGGAGTTTAGTTAAAATTGGGACTACGACTGCACAAAAAAAACTATTCTTTAATTTAAAAAAAATAAAAAATCAGATAGCTCCAAAAAGCGAAGGCGATTTAAGAAATGAGCATGTAGAGGAGATAGCAAATAAATTAGATGTTAGTGAAGAAGAAGTAATAACGATGAATAGAAGATTATCTGGAAAAGAACATTCTTTAAATGCTCCTCTTGGGGAAGATGGAGATCAATGGCAAGACTGGATTGTTGACAAAGAAATGGACCAAGAATTAAAGTTTGCTCAAAAAGAAGAAATGGATCAGAGAAAAGACCTTTTAAAAGACTCAATTAAGATTTTAAATGAAAGAGAAAAAGACATTTTATATTTAAGAAGGCTAACTGATGAGCCTTCGACTTTAGAAGAATTAAGTAAAAAATTTAAAATTAGTAGAGAAAGAATAAGACAAATAGAAAATAAGGCTTTCGAAAAATTACAAAAACATATGCTTAACTCGGCAAAATCAAAAAATCTTCTACCTGCTAACTAGTTCTTAAAAGGATCAATTATTAAAATAGTATCATTTCTTTCTGGGCTTGTAGAAATGCTCGCAACTTTTGTTTCTACAAATTTTTCTAATTCTTTAATATAATTTTTCGCATTATCTGGGAGCTCATCAAATTTTTTTATTCCTTTTGTTGAACTATTCCAACCTTGAAAACTTTTATATACAGGTTTAGCTTTTATTTGATCTTCTACCGAAGCTGGTAAATAATCTATTTTTTTTCCATTAACTTCATATGCTACACACATTTTAATTTCTTTTAAGTGATCTAAAACATCTAATTTAGTTAATGCTATTCCATCTATACCTGAAATTTTTATAGTTTGTCTAACTAAAACACCATCAAACCACCCACATCTTCTTTTTCTGCTTGTAACTGTACCAAATTCTTTTCCTATACTTCCTAATTTTTCTCCTATCTCATCAGTAAGTTCTGTTGGGAAAGGTCCCTCACCAACTCTGGTGGTATAAGCTTTTGTAATTCCTAAAACATAATTTATTGAATTTGGTCCACAACCAGACCCTGTGGCAGCTGATGAAGCTACTGTATTTGAAGAAGTAACAAATGGATAAGTACCATGATCAACATCAAGTAAGACACCTTGAGCCCCTTCAAATAATATTTTTTTTTCTTGTGATTTAAATTCGTCTATTTTTTTCCATACAGGTTGAGAATATTTTAAAATTTCAGGTGCTATTTTTAGTAAATCTTGTTTAAGTTTATCTTTTTTATAAATTTCTTTTCCTAGTCCTTTCCTTATTGCATTATGATGCATTAAAACTACTTCTAATCTATTATCAAGATTTTCTTCAGAAATTAAATCCATAACTCTTATTGATCTTCTTCCAATTTTATCTTCGTATGCTGGACCAATTCCGCGTCTTGTAGTACCTATTTTTGATTTACCAGCAGCATCTTCTCTTATTTCATCCATTTCTCTATGAAATGGCAAAATTAAATTTGCAGCCTCTGATATTATTAAGTTTTGTTGATTTATTTCAACTCCTTTTGATTTAATTTCTCTAATCTCATCTAGTAAAGCCCAAGGATCAATAACAACACCATTTCCAATAATCGAAATTTTGTTTTTTCTAACAACTCCTGACGGCAATAATCTTAATTTATATGTAACTCCATCTATTACTAAAGTATGTCCTGCGTTGTGTCCTCCCTGAAATCTGATAACAATATCTGCCTCACTGGATAACCAATCAACAATCTTTCCTTTTCCTTCATCACCCCACTGGGATCCAACAACAACTATATTTTTCATCTAAATTTATTATTTATATTTATTATACTTAAATGATTTATTGGTCCATGACCCTTGCCATACTTTGGTCCTGTGCCAATAGAATGGTTAACATAATTAATTGCCATCTCACAAGATTTCTTTAATGTTTTTCCACATGAATAATATGTGGCAATGGCAGTAGATAAAGTGCATCCTGTGCCATGTGTATTTTTTGTATTAATTTTTTTATTTTTAAAAACTGATATTTCATTTTTATTTAAAAAAATATCTTGCATAATTTTTGATTTTAGATGACCGCCCTTTATTAATACATTTTTTGCTCCTAAACCAATTAAGGTTTTTCCCGCAAAAATCATATCGTTTATTGAAGATATTTTAGTTTTAGTCAAAATTTCTGCTTCAGGAATATTTGGTGTTATTAAACTGACTTTTTTCATTAGATTATTTTTTAAAATTTTTATTGAATTATTATCAATTAATTTAGCTCCTCCCTTAGCAACCATTACTGGATCTAAAATTATTTTTTTTATACTCAACTTATTTAAGGATTCTAAAACTGCATTAATCACATTCTCGGAATGAAGCATTCCAATTTTTATTGCATCAGGTTTAATATCTTTTGATGTAATCTCTATTTGCTTTGATATTTCTCTTGGTGATATAGGTATAATAGATTTTACACCAGTAGTATTTTGAACAGTAACAGTAGTTATCGCGGTCATAGCATATGAACCAAGTACGGTAGCTGTTTTAATATCTGCTTGTATTCCTGCTCCACCAGAAGAGTCTGATCCTGCAATTATTAAAATTTTAGAATTTGGTTTCAATATTTTATCGATCGTTTAATTATTTTAATACATTTTAAAATTAAGTTCTTATTATGTGACTCTCCCATAATTCTAATCTTTGGTTCAGTGCCAGATTTTCTAACCAAAAGTCTACCATTTTTTCCCATTATTTTATTTGCTTTTTTAATTGCTTTTTTACACTTTAGTTTATTTAGTATGTTTTTATCTTTTACAATAATATTTTCTAGAATTTGAGGCATAGGTTTAAAAACATTTAATAATTCACTAGCTTTTTTTCCTTTTCTCATAGAAAACAAAACTTCTAGAGCTACTAACAAACCATCACCTGTTGTAGCAAATTTTCCTAATATAATATGTCCTGATTGTTCTCCTCCAAGGTTAAACATATTCTTTTGCATTTTTTCTTTTACATATCTATCTCCAACATTGGCTCTTATAAATTTTATTTTTCTCTCTTTAAAATATTTTTGCAATCCATAGTTTGACATTAAAGTTCCAATTACTCCACCTCTTAGTATTTTTTTTCTTTTCCATCTATCAGCAAGCATTGCAATAATTTGGTCGCCATCTACAATTTTTCCTTTTTCATCACACAAAATAATTCTATCTGCGTCACCATCCAATGCTATTCCTAAATCTACTTTATGTTTTTTTACTAAAAATTTAATTTTTTTAGGAAATGTAGATCCACAATTTTTATTAATATTTATACCATTAGGTGATGTACCAACATTATAAACTTTAGCACCCAATAACTCTAGAAGCTTTGGTCCAGACTTATATCCAGCTCCATTTGCACAATCGATAGCTATTTTAATTCCTTTTAAATTAAATTTATTTGGAAAATTAGATTTTAATATTTTTATGTATGTATCATTTGCATTTTCTAGCCTTTTTACCCTACCAAGAATATTTGGTTTAGATAAATTTTTTGCAATTTTTGAGTCTATTAACTTTTCAATTTTTTTTTCAATTTTATCAGAAAGTTTTAAACCATCGGGCCCAAATAATTTTAGTCCATTATCAAAATATGGATTATGTGATGCTGTTATCATAATGCCCATATTTGCTCTCATTCTTTTTGTTAGCATTGCTAAACCATTAGTTGGCAAAGGTCCAAGAGTATAAACATGCATTCCGGCAGATGCTAAACCTGATACTAAAGCTGGTTCTAAAGTGTAGCCAGACAACCTTGTATCTTTGGCAATAATTGCCGTTTGCTTATTTTTTTTTAAATTCTTAAAATAAGTACCAGCGGCCAAACCAAACTTAAAAAACATTTCTCCATTGATATTTCCTTGGTTTACTTTTCCTCTAATACCATCAGTTCCAAAATATTTTTTTGGCATTATTTAAAATTTAATGATTTAAAAACTTTCAAGCTTTGGTTTACTTCATTTACATCATGAATCCTTAATATTTGAACTCCTTGTGTCATTGCATATAAACTAGATGAGATTGTACCACCTAACCTTTCTTTGCTATCGTTATTTCCAGATAAATCCTTTATAAATTTTTTTCTAGAAGTTCCTAACATTATAGGAAATCCGAGAGAGTGAAAAATAGAAATATTATTTAATAAGGTAATATTATGTTTCAACTTTTTACCAAAACCAATTCCTGGATCTAAAACAATATTGTTATGCTTTATTCCCATATGTCTTAATTTTTTTAATTTATGTTCAAAAAAGTCATAAATATCCAAAAGAACATTTTTATATCTTGGATTTTTTTGCATAACTTTTGGAGTTCCTTGCATATGATGAATGACAAATGGCACTTTATGCTTTTTTAAAACAAAAACAGTTTTATCATCATAACTTAAACCTGAAACATCATTTATTAAATTTATGTTATTTTTTATCCCTTCTTCCATAATCCAGCTTTTTCGAGTATCTAAAGAAATAAATTTATTTAATTTTTTTATTTTTTTTAAAGTTTTGTTTATTCTTTTCCACTCTACACTTTTATCAATATCTTTAGCTCCTGGTCTTGTTGATTCTCCTCCAATATCTAAAATTTTAGATCCTTTTTTAATTAAATATTTTGCACGATTAAATCCTTGATTATTTTTATTATATTTACCTCCATCTGAAAAACTATCTGGTGTTAAATTTACTATTCCCATTATAATAGGAGAATTTAAAAAATTTAGGCCTTTAAATCTTTTTTTTCGTGTAATTAACTTAATATCTTCTTTTAATTTTTTTTTTATTTTATTACTTTGTTTCTTAATCTCGCTGATATGGATTTTTTTTTTATTTTTTCTATTTATAATTTCTATACTATCAAACGATATTGAATTGCTTCCATTTAATGGTAGTGCTAATTTTTTTTTTATTTTTTCTTTTGATGCTGAACCATAATAAAAATTACACGCTCGTGTGTAATATTTTATCATTTTGATCTAGTGAACTATTTTAGGTTTTAATCCTATCGAGCCAAGAGCTGAGGAATCTTTATCTTCTTCAACTTTTAAATCTTCTTTGTTTGTTGGATATTTGTTATTATTTATTATATTTTCAATTTCTTCACCAGTTAAAGTTTCATAAGTTAGTAAAGCTTTAGCTATTTTATGCAAATCATCAATTTTGCTTGACAAAATTTGTTTTGCTTGATTGTAACCTTCATCAACTAATTTTCTTATTTCTTTATCTATTTTTTGAGCTACAGCCTCTGAAACACTCTGAGTTTGAGTTACTGATCTTCCAAGAAATACTTCTTCTTGATTCTCTCCATATTCTACAGGGCCTAACTCTTCACTCATTCCATACTTTGTTACCATTGCTCTAGCAAGTTGAGTGGCTTGATTTATATCTGAACCACTTCCGCCTCCAGCACCAGTTGATATATTGTCTTTACCAAATATTATCTCTTCTGCTACTCTACCTCCAAAACAAACTGCTAATCGAGCTTTAAGATATTTAATAGAATGACCATGTTTATCTCGTTCTGGTAAATTCATAACCATTCCAAGTGCTCTACCTCTGGGTATTATAGTTGCTTTATGAATTGGATCATAGCTTGGCATATTGAATGAAACCAAAGCATGTCCACCCTCGTGATATGCTGTTAATTTTTTTTCATCTTCTGTCATGACCATTGATCTTCTTTCTGCACCCATCATGACTTTGTCTTTTGCCTCTTCGAACTCTTGATTAGTAACAATCCTTTTATTTTTTCTTGCTGCTAGTAAAGCAGATTCATTAACTAAATTTGCTAAATCTGCCCCTGAAAAACCTGGCGTACCTCTTGCAACAGTTCTTAAATTTACATCTGGTGCCATCGAAATTTTCTTAGCGTGCACTTTAAGAATTTTTTCTCTTCCAAGAATATCAGGATTTGAAACAACAACTTGTCTATCAAATCTTCCTGGCCTTAAAAGTGCTGGGTCTAAAACATCTGGTCTATTTGTTGCAGCAATAATTATTACTCCTTCATTAGTGTCAAAACCATCCATCTCTACTAATAATTGATTTAAAGTTTGCTCTCTTTCATCATTTCCACCTCCAAGACCTGCGCCTCTACTTCTGCCGACTGCATCTATTTCATCTATAAAAATTATACATGGTGAATGTTTTTTTCCTTGTTCAAACATGTCTCTTACTCTTGATGCTCCTACACCTACAAACATTTCAACAAAGTCCGAGCCTGAAATTGTAAAAAAAGGAACTCCAGCTTCGCCAGCAATAGCTCTTGCTAGTAAAGTTTTTCCTGTACCAGGAGGACCAACTAATAAACATCCTCTTGGAATTTTACCTCCAAGTCTACTAAATTTTTTTGGATCTCTTAAAAATTCTACTACCTCTTCTACTTCTTCTTTAGCTTCTTCAACTCCAGCTACATCGTTAAATGTAACTTTGCCTTTTAATTCATTCATCATTTTAGCTTTAGATCTTCCAAAGCCCATGGCTCCACCTTTTCCTCCTTGCATTTGTCTCATAAAAAATATCCAAACTGCAATTAATAATAACATTGGAAACCAAGAGAGAAGAACCCCTAGAACTGATGGCATTTTTTCTTCTATAGGTGATGCTGAAATACTAACTCCTTTGCTTGATAATTTTTCAATTAAATTGGGATCATTTGGAGAGAAGGTTGAAAATTTTTCTCCGTTTGACATTACTCCATTAATATTATTTCCCTGTATCTCAACTTGAACTACTCTTCCATTGTCAACTTCTGATAAAAATTCTGAAAATATAATATTGTTTTTTTGAGAAACTGAACCCTGAGGGTTTTTAAACATGTTGTACAATCCAATAGTTAAAAAAACTATCACAGCCCACATCATTAAATTTTTAAAATTCATAACCCTAAAGTAAGAATTATTCTTGTTTTAACAAGTGCTAAATTGTTGCAAAAATGTCTTTTTTTCACTTTTCTTTATAAATTATAAAAGAATTATTGATTTTTTCTAATATACACCCTGAAATATTAATTTTTTTAATCTGATTAGAGTGAAGTTTTGATAATAATTCTACAACACTCTTGCCTCTTGGCGGATAATATCTATTACCTATTTTTTTAAATAAAATAATTATTGATCTAAAAACAATTTCGTGGGGTTGATTAAAAAAATCTTTGCTTAAAATACAATATTTTCTATCATTAAAATATTTTGAATTATTTTTAATATTTAAATCTACATAATAGTTTATAGTAAAATTAGAATCTCTAAGATTATCAACTGTTATTTTGAATTTTTCTAAACTAAAACCTTCAGATCTTAAATTTTTAAATAAATTTCTAATTCTAATTCTTTTAAAATTTATATTTTTATTTGAAGAGTCTTCTATACTAAAGTTAAATATTTTGTTTGTCACATAAACTAATTTATCCTTTTTAAAACCAATTAAGGGTCTTAGAATTTTTAATTTATCATTATAATTTGTTCTTACTTCACTGAATGAAGCTAGGCCTTTTAAACCAGAACCTCTAGTAAGTCTTAATAAGAAATTTTCATATAAATCATCTAAATGATGTGCAACAAAAATAAAATTTGTTCTGTCTTTTTTACATTCTTCCATTATTAAATTATATCTTTTTGTTCTTGCTATAGATTGAATATTTGTTTTTGGTTTTTTTCCATTCCATTTTAAAATTTTACAATTAATATTAAATTTTTTTAGTAAATATTTTAATTTTTTTGCTTCGATTGATGACTCTTTTCTTAGCTTATGATCAACATGATAAAAATTAACTTTCATGTTATTTAAAATTGAATAAACTTTAGAAAAAAAGGCTAAAGCTAAACTGTCATTTCCGCCTGAAATAGCTACAGAAAAATTTGAATTATTCAAATTAGATTTTACTAATTTGTCAAAATCTTTATAAATTTTATTAATAAATGGATTTCTTAGATGAGATAATAATTTATTATGAGTTTTCTTTTTTACACTCAAACTTTTTTTCTTCATACTTTGCTTTTTGAAGAACAGATTGATTTGCTTTAGGATATTGTTTTTGAACGCCAGTAATCATCAAGCAACCCTGATCTTTTTCTCCTATTTGAACTAATGATACTCCAAGTTTTAATAAATTTATAGGAGCCTTTTCACTTTTTGGATATTTTTGATAACCCTCCAAGTATGCAGAAGCTGCGTCAGTGTATAATTGTCTAATCCTAAAAGTTTCAGCATACCAGTATTGAGCACTTCCAGCTAACTGATGTTCTGGATTAACATTAACAAACTCTCTAAATGCTCTCTCAGCAGTATTATAATCACCTACTTTTAATAAACTTGTTGCAAATTCATATTGTTCATCAATTGAACCTTCGGGTAAAATTTTTTCTTCTACTTGAAATGTTTCTGTAACAACTGTTGCTGTTGTATCTATAGATTGAGTAATTTGATTTTCTAAACTTGTTTCTGTATCTTTATATGTAATTGAACCTAAATCTTGGGGTTGAGACGAACCAGGAAGAATTTTTTCTCCACTTTGATCCGTAATAGAAGATAATTGATTATCTACACCAACATTATTTAGAGTTGATCCACTTTCAAGTTGTTGAAATCTTAATTGATTGTCCGCCTGAACTTTTGAAAGTCTCGATGATAATTTATCAATTTTGAAGTTTATTTCCTCAAATTTGTTTGTAAGTTCTTGAAATTGTTTTTCAATTTGAGATAATTTAAGCAAATGTCTTGTTAAAACTTCTTCAGAATTTTGATCAATTTCACTAACACTATTAGTAGAATTTTCGTTTGAAGAAAAGTTATCAGAATAGACTGCTCTTTCCAAAGTTTTCAAATCTTTCTGCATTAATTCAATAATCTCATTTAAGTTGTGATTATCAGTAAATGATTTTTTCGGAAAACTAACTATTGATAAAATCAAAAGTATATAAAAATTAAATTTTATTTTAGGCATCAGTTTCATTTGTAATTATAATAATGGCAAAAAAAAGACCCCAAATACCTGGATGGTTTTGGGGTCTTTTATAAATTTAACTTTTTTAATTAGCTTTGACTGTTACTGATCTTCTATTTTTTGACCATGCTAATGGGTTAGATCCTGAATCAACAGGTCTCTCTTTACCATAACTAATAACAGAAATTCTTGCTGAAGATATTCCGTAAGTCATTAAATAATCTTTAGCTGAGTTTGCTCTACGCTCACCAAGTGCCAAGTTATATTCTCTTGTTCCTCTTTCGTCAGCGTGACCTTCTAGAACTACGTTTATTTCAGGATTTTTTCTTAACCAAGCTGCTTGTTTTCTCAAAGTCTCTCTAGAAGCAGTTGTAAGAACTGATTCATTTGTAGCAAAGAAAACTCTATCTGGAACACCGTCAGCTAAATATTCAACTGTGTCAGTTCCTGTATAAACGTCACCCTGTATTTGTGAGTCAATTTTAGTTGTTTGTGTTGCACAAGACGTCAGCACAAAGCCTAAAAACATTATCATAAAAATGTTTTTGTTAATTTTCCCTAAATTCATTACTGCTCCTTAATTCTGTTTTTATTAACTTTTTCACACCTAAATAGATCTTACAAGCTTAAAAATCAATATATTTTATTGAAAAAACTACTAATTACTTAATAAAGACGACCAAGATGGGTCGGAAGCGTCGGTTTCTGTCTCAACAAGCCTCTCATTATAGCCTGTTAAATCGATTGACCAAAGTTTAGCTGAAAATCCTTCACCTTTACTATTTGTTTTTGTCTCTCTATAAAAAATTAGAACCCTACCGTTTGGCGACCATGAAGGTGCTTCCTGGTAATAATTTTCTGTTAAAAGTCTTTCGCCCTTACCATCAGTTCTCATCACTCCAATATAAAATTTTCCTTTATGCAGTTTTGTAAAAGCAATAAGATCTCCTCTAGGAGACCATACAGGTGTTCCATATAAACCTTTTCCAAATGAAATTCTTTTAACATTTTTGCCATTACTATTCATAACATATATTTGTTGATAACCACTTCTATCAGAATTAAATGCAATATATTTTCCATCAGGCGAATAAGAAGGGGATGTATCTATTGAAGGATGATTTGTAATTCTTTCTACAATTCTATTTTCAAGATCCATTGTATAAATATCCGAATTTCCATCCATTGCAAAACTCATTATAATTTTTTTTCCATTTGGAGAAAATCTTGGTGCAAAAGTCATTCCAGGAAAATCACCAACAACTTCTTGAATTCCTGTTTCAATATCGAGTAAGTAAACTCTTGGAAGATTTTTAAAATACGACAAGTATGTAACCATTTGATTTGTAGGATTAAACCTTGGTGTTAAAACTAATTCATTTCCTAATGTTAAATACTTTGTGTTAAAACCATCTTGATCCATAATCGCTAATTTTTTTACTCTTTGTGTCTTTGGCCCTTTTTCAGAGACATAAATAATTCTTGTATCAAAGTAACCTTTTTCACCAGTTAATCTTTCATAAACTTTATCTGAAATTATGTGTCCAACCCTTCTCCAATTTTTTGGTACCGTTGTAAAAGCTAAAGCCAACATTTCTTTTCCAGCTAAAACATCCCATAACCTAAATTCAACTCTCAATTTTCCATCTTGAAAATTAACTTTGCCTGTAATTAATCCTTGTGCCTTTATTAATGCCCAGTCTTCAAATCTTGGTTTTAAGTGAGCAATATCTGGTTTTTGTAAAAATGCCTCTTTATCCAAAGGATTGAATAAACCAGATTTTTTTAAATTATTTTCAACGACTTTAGAAATTTCTAAACCTAAATCTTCTATCTTTAATCGTTTTTTTAAAGCTTCTTTATCTTCGTCACTGGATGATAAAGATGAAACTGCTACAGGCAATGGACTAAGGTTACCTCTTGTTATATCCACCTCAATTAAAGCAAAAGAATTTAGAGGAAATAAAATTAAAAAAATTGTAAAAAGCTTTTTGTAAATCATCCTTCTAGCATCTCCCTAGCATCAAAATTTAATTGTAAATCTTTCCATCTTTCATAACCTGTGGTTGGAACTCTAAGAGGTTGACAAAGTTGAATTGCCCTCAAAGCACTTTCTGCTAAAACTTTATAGAAAGCTTGTCCAGGTTTGTTCATTCTAGCGTGATCTAATATCTCTGTTTTAATAACTGATCCATCTGGTTTCAATTTTAACTTTATCCTTACAAGTAAATTTTCATTATAAGGTAATCCTAAAGGTATACTCCAACAACCAAAAATTTGTGCTTTAAGAGCGTCCTCTTCATTTAACGTTAATCCAGATAAATTCATACTTGAATCTTGTGATTGAGTTACTTTATCGCTTTTTTTAGTGGTTTCTGCTAGATCTTCTTTCGATTTATCAATCAATGCTGCTATCGTATTAGGATCAAACATTTCATCTTTTTCAAATTCAGAGACTTGTTTAATCTCATCATCTATTTTTTCTGGGTTTTGTTTTTTTTCCTCAATTTTTTTAATATTTTCCTTTTTTTCATCAGGAAGAGGTACTGCATCAGGTTTTTCTTTTTTTACTTTTTTTGGAGGTGCTTGTTCAGAAACTAATTTTTCTTGTTCTTTCTTAACTTTTTCTATTATTTTTTTTGCCTTTGGAGCAAAAGGAATATTTGTTTGATCGGTAATTTGTATTAATTCCACAGAAATAATTGGAGGTAAATCAATTGGTTTTTTAACTAAAAGTGGAAGACTGAGTGTTGCAGTAAATATTAGCAACACATGCATGCTCGAAGAAATAATAATATTTTTGTACACTCACTATCTTTCTTTATATGGCTCAGAAATTAATGCGACTTTAGTAAATCCAGAACCAGATAACATTCCCATTATTTCTAAAACTCTTCCATAATTAATTGTTTTGTCACCTCTCACATATATTCTAGTATCTGTTCTATTTTTTGAAACAGCTAAAATTTTAGCTATTATTTTATCATACTCTACTTTTGACTCTTGTATAAAAATTTCTCCTTTTGAATTGATTGTTAAAGTTAATGGTTCTTGCTCCTCTGGCAATGAGTCTGCTGAACTTTCGGGTAAATCAACTTGAACTCCAACTGTAAGTAAAGGGGCGGTAACCATAAATATAATTAGTAAAACCAACATCACATCAACGAAAGGTGTTACATTAATTTCATTTATTGGTTCTCTAGTTGAACTTTTAAATTTAAATGCCATTAATTAAATTATTGATGTAAATCTTTTTGAAAAAGACTCAAGTTTCTGAAAATATTTTTTAGAATCGCTGCTAAATTTATTGTAAGCTACAACAGCTGGTATTGCAGCTAATAGACCTAAGGCAGTAGCAAACAGTGCTTCTGCTATTCCTGGTGCAACAATTGCCAAACTGGTATTTCTTGAAATTGCAATAGATTGGAAAGAATTCATTATACCCCAAACAGTTCCAAATAAACCTATAAAAGGAGCGGTAGATCCAACGGTAGCTAAAAAAGTATAACTCTTTTCAATAGTATTCATTTGTTTTTCAATACTGACTTGCAACATACTTTCAAGTTTGTTTGACAAATTTGATTTTGACCTTGATTTTACAATGACTTGCATTGTGTCCTTAAATACATTTGCCATAGGATCATCTATTTTATCTGGTAAAGTATTATAAAAATTTTCTGCAGATCTAGATTTCCAAAACTTATTTTCAAATTCTTCTGAACTTTTATTAATTTTTTTAAAAAGACGATACTTTTCTATAATAATTGCCCATGAAAAGATCGACGATGCTATCAATATTATGATAACAGATTTCACAATGATGTCTGCTCTTATAAATAAATTTAAAATTGAAAAATCAGCGCTACTTGCGAGACCTACTGCTTGTGATGAGATATCTGCTTCCATTCAAAGTGTTTCACACTAAAATGTGTCATCAATTTGGCTTAAATAACTGTTATTTATTCTTGTTTTTTATAAGTATTATAAAAAAAACTAGCAATTAAAATTGCATCAGCTTTATTTGAGTCTTTTTTTCTAGATAATTGCCCTGAAATATAAGGAAAAATTTCAATAACTTTAGTTCTGCTTGCATCTTTTTCTGTTTTAATTAAACCAAAATATTTTTTCCACTTTGCGGGTCTTACAAAGTGCATGGATAATTGCATAGCTGAACATATTCCCTTTAAAACACCAAAAGACTGACCAAAATTAAACATGCTGGTAACGCCTTGTCCTGGCATAGCTGAAACTTGTTCTATAACAACAATTATATCTTTTTTTGGAACTCCATTAATTCTTTTAGAAATTTCATTGTATATTTGTGGTCCATTTACTTGTCTTTTATTTTTCTTTCCGTCAGCCATAACTGGCATTTCAACTATTTCAGCAACTTGGCCATTTTCAAAAAAGCAAATAGCTCCTGAAATACCTGGGTCTATACCTATTATTAACATTAATTTTTTTTATAATTTCGCATTAGTATAAACATTTTGTACATCATCATCGTCGTCTAATATCGATAAAAAATTTATTATTTCTTCCTTTTCTACAGGCAATAACTCAATTTTGTTTAAAGGAACCCATTCAATTTCAGTAGATAAAAAATTTGAAATGGTATTTTCTAATTTTTTTTTAACATTATATATTTCGCTCATATCACACTGAATTTCATGAAAATGCTTATTTGAAAAACATTCGATTGCACCTGAATTTATTGTTAAGTCCAATATTTTATCTTCTGTCGCTTCAGTTAAGTCAATTTTTATTACCCCTAATTGCTGAAAATTATGTGATGCAGCTCCTTGAGTTCCCAAATTTCCTCCATTCTTTTGAAAAATAGTTCTTAAATTTGATGCTGTTCTATTTTTATTATCAGTTAAAGTCTCTACTATAACTGCAACTTTTTTTGGTCCAAACCCTTCATATCTCATGCTTTCATAATTTGATGCATTACTAATTTGGGATTTTTCAATTGCTCTTTGAATATTTTCTTTAGGCATATTTGATGACCTCGCTGATTGTATGGCAGATCTTAACCTTGAATTCATATCTGGATTTTTATCGCCTAATTTTGCGGCAATAGTAATTTCTCTTGAGAGTTTAGAAAAAAGATTTGATCGAGCCTTGTCTGCTTTTCCCTTTTTATGTTTTATTCCAGCCCAATGAGAATGCCCTGCCATAAATATAAATTATTTATTTAATTCTCCACCTTTAATGAAGGACTCAACTTTGTTTGCCAAACCATTTGATATGTTACATTCAACTATGAGTCCACACAAAGTTCCTTCTCCTTCTGCAGGGTAATGTTTTTGCGACTCTTTTTTTAAAAAACGATTTAAAGAATTTATTTTATCCATTCCAATAACAGAATTATAATCACCACACATTCCAGCATCAGTTAAATAAGCTGTTCCATTTAATAAAATTCTACAATCATTTGTTGGAACATGTGTATGTGTTCCAACTAGCAATGTCGCTTTACCATCAAAAAAATGTCCCATGGCCATTTTTTCACTTGTTATTTCTCCGTGAAAATCAACTACTAAAAAGTCATAATCTTTTTTTAACTTATATTTATTTAAAAATTTATTAGCTGTTTCAAAAACGTTTTCACATTTTTTCATAAAAACATTGCCCATTAAATTTAAAACACCAACTTTAAAACCTTTTTTAGTCTTAAAAATTCCAAATCCCTTACCGGGTGAATTAGATGTTAAGTTTTCGGGTCGTAAAAGTCTAGACTCTCTCTCTATATGATTTGTTGTTTCTTTTTGGTCCCATACATGATTTCCAGTAGTGATAACATCTACACCTAAAGAAAATAATTCATTTGAAATTTCTTCAGTTATACCTACACCTTGATCAGCAGCATTTTCACCATTTACAACAACAAAATCAATATTTTTATCTTGAATAGTTTCTTTTAAATTTTTATTAATTGCTATTCTTCCAGACTTTCCAACTATATCACCTAAAAAAAAAATTTTCATTTTAAAATATATTTTTCAGTTATAATTATATCTAATTTTTTATCAAATTTATTTATTGGAACTTTATTTATTTTTTGAAAAGAATAAGCGACCCCCACTTTTAAAATATTTTTTTTTATTAGATATTTTTCAATATATCTATCGTAATATCCTCCTCCATATCCTATCCTAAATAATTTTTTATCAAAAGCTACCAAAGGAACTAAGATTATTTCAGGAATTACTTTTTTAATCTTTTCTGGTTCAGGTATTCCAAGTTTATTTAATTTTAATAAATCATTAAATGTCCATAAATAAAAATCCATTTGTTTATTTTTCTTTATTACTGGTAAACAAATTTTATAACCTTTTTTTTCTAATTCATTTAAAAAATTTAATGTATCTACTTCAAAATTTACTGGATAATAACCACCAATTGTTTTGAATTTATTTTTTTGTAATTTTTTAAAAATTTCTGAAAAAGAAAAATTTATATCTTTATTTCCTTTTTTTTTTCTAATATTTAATATTTTTTTTCTTATTGTTGATTTTAACACAGATTACTGTAGTGAATTTTCAGAATCAATTTTAGTTAAAAAATTCTCGATTTGATTAGCAGCTTTTTCGATTACTTTTTCATATTCTAATCTATTTTCATTTAATTGATCTTTCATTTTTTTTTGCTCTTCACTTAAATTATTAATCTCTTTTTCTTTTTTTTCTTTATATTCATAAACGAGTGATTTTAATTCTTTAAATTTTTCTGTCAAAATATTTAATTCTTTTGCCTTTTGTTCAATTTTTTTTTTAGTTTCAAAATATTCATCCATTGTTGTTATCGATGTAATTAGTAAGAGTTTATTTTCTCCAATATTTCCAAGGGAAGATTTTAATTTGTCGAATTTTTCATTTAAATGTAAAGAAAGCTCTTCTAGGTGCTCCTCTTGTCCATCTTCGCATGACAATAAAAATTCTTTATTATTAAATTTAATATTTACATTTGCCATTTATCTATCTCTTTTAACAAACTATCTGTTTCTTGATTTAATTCATCAATTTTATCTGAAAATTCCATCTCTTTTTTTGCCTCAGTTTCTTTTTTGTTGTTTAAATCGTCTATTTTTAACTTAAGCTTTTTATGCTCTTCCTGAAGCTCCTCATATTTCATTTCT
This sequence comes from uncultured Pelagibacteraceae bacterium, assembly GCA_902569615.1. Taxonomy (GTDB): domain Bacteria; phylum Pseudomonadota; class Alphaproteobacteria; order Pelagibacterales; family Pelagibacteraceae; genus Pelagibacter. The sequence continues at coordinate 36,146 of CACFUX010000004.1, forward strand.
AAAGTGTTCTTTTCAATTTCTAATTGATTTTTTTGTTGGTCCAAGTTTGTAATTGTTTCTTTAAAATTTAATTTTTGGGGATTTATTGAATTCAATTTTTCTAAAGCTTGATTTAGTTTTTTTTCTTTTTCGTGAGAAGAATTCATATATATATGATTATAATAATAAATTGATTCACCCAAGTCTACATAGGATATTTTTGAATAAAAACTATAAAGATTTATCCAACGCTATAAGGTTTTTGTCCATGGATGCTGTACAAAAAGCTAACTCTGGGCACCCTGGTATGCCAATGGGAATGGCAGACGTTGCAACAGTATTATTTAAAAACTTTTTAAGATTTGACCCAGAAGATCCTAGTTGGATTAATAGGGACAGATTTGTTCTCTCTGCGGGACATGGGTCAATGCTTTTATACTCTTTACTCTATTTAACTGGATATAAAAGTGTTTCATTAAATGATATCAAAAATTTCAGACAATTAGATTCTATTTGTGCAGGACACCCAGAATATCATCCAAATTCTGGAATAGAAACTACCACTGGACCTCTGGGGCAAGGAATATCAAATGCAGTTGGATTTGCATTAGCTGAAGAAATTTTAAAAAAAAAAGTAGGAAAAAATATTATTAATCATAAAACTTATGTCCTGGCTGGTGATGGATGTTTGATGGAGGGTATAAGTCATGAAGCATTGAGTTTAGCCGGACATTTAAAATTAAAAAATCTTATTCTTTTATTTGATAATAATTCTATATCAATTGATGGTCCAACTAGTTTAGCAGTTTCTGATGATCATGAAAAAAGATTTAAAAGTTATGGTTGGAATTATTTAAAGATTAATGGTCATAATTATAAAGAAATTACAAAAGCTTTAAAGAAAGCACAAAAATCTAATAAGCCTATTGCAATTTCTTGTAAGACAACAATTGGTTATGGATCTCCAAATAAAGGTGGCAAAGCCTCAGCTCATGGAAGTCCTTTGGGTGAAGATGAAATAAAACTTGTCAGAAAAAAACTAAAATGGAATTCTGAACCTTTTAAGATACCACATGAAATATTAGATAAGTGGAGAAAAATTGGAAAAAATGCTTCACAAAAATCTAAAAAAAATAAGAACAAATATAAGAAAATTTTTTCAAATTTTAAAAATTTAAAATCGTTTAAAAATTTAATTGAAAAAACAAAAAATGACTATTTAAAAAACTCAAAACCTTTAGCTACAAGAAAATCATCTGAAATGTTTTTAAACATTATAACTAAATTACCAAATCTTATTGGTGGTTCTGCTGATCTAGCTGGCTCAAACAATACTAAGACCAAAGATCATAGAATAATAAAACCAGGAAATTTTTCTGGAAACTATATTCACTACGGAGTTAGAGAGCATGCGATGTGCGGAATAATGAATGGAATTGCATTACACAGTGATTTAATTCCTTATGGTGGTACATTTTTAATATTCAGTGATTATTGTAAACCATCAATCAGATTGGCAGCGATGATGAGACAAAAAGTTATATATGTGTTTACACATGATTCAATTGGGTTAGGAGAAGATGGTCCAACCCATCAACCTATTGAGCAATTAACAAGTTTAAGATCTATTCCAAATTTAAATGTTTTTAGACCCTCAGATACAATTGAAACTTTTGAATGCTGGCAATTAGCACTCGAAAGTAAAGATACACCAAGTGTAATAGCTTTAACCAGACAAGGAATTAATCCTGTAAGAGTTAAAAGTTCTTCCAAAAATGAATCGTCTGCTGGCGCTTATGAAATTTTAAGGACTGGAGACAATATTAATGTTACAATTTTAGCAACGGGGTCAGAAACTAGTTTGGCCTGTGATGTAGGTCATAAATTAGCCACAGATGGTATTTATTCCAAAATAATATCAATGCCTTGTCACAAATTATTCGATCAACAAAGTGAAGGTTATAAAAAGAAAATCTTAGGTGAAACTAAACTTGTTGTATCTGTAGAGGCCTCTGAAACAGATTTTTGGAAAAAGTATACAAGTAATAATGGATTAAATTTTGGAATTAATAATTTTGGAAAAAGTGCTCCATACAAAAAAATATACGATCATTTTGAATTAAATTCAGAAAATATAACTAAAAAGATTAAAGAAAAAATATGAAGATAAAAGTTGGAATCAACGGAATGGGAAGAATAGGAAGAATGATTATTCGATCTATTATTGAGAGCAAAAACAAAAAAATTGAAATAAAACATATTAATAATAGAACAAATTCTGAGGCTTGCTCAACTCTTCTAAAATATGATTCAATTCATGGAAAATTTAGTGCTGATATAAGTTTTGATGATAAACACTTATTTATCAATAAAAATAAAATTACTTTTAGCCAAGAAACAAATTTAAATAATATTAATTGGAAAAAGTATGATGTTGATTATGTTTTTGAATGTACCGGTAAATTTAATTCGAAAGACAAATTAGAACCTCATCTAAGTAATGGGGCAAAAAAAGTTATTGTTTCGGCTCCATGCAAAAATGCTGATAAAACTATTGTTTATGGAGTGAATGAGTCGAAATTAAAAAAAAACGACAAAATTATTTCTGCTGCATCTTGTACCACTAATTGTCTTGCACCAGTAGCTCATGTTCTAAATGAAAATTTTGAAATTGAAAAAGGTTTTATGACAACAATTCATGCTTTCACAAGTGATCAAAGAATTTTAGATAATTCTCACAAAGATCCAAGAAGAGCTAGATCTGCAAGCCAATCTATTGTACCAACATCAACTGGTGCGTCAAAAGCGATTGGTGAAATTATACCTGCTCTAAAAGGTAAATTAGAAGGTATAGCAATGAGAGTGCCTACTCCAAATGTTTCTTTAGTTGAACTTATTTTTTGTACAAAAAAAGATTTAAGTATTGAAAAAATTAATTCAGCATTTCATAACTTTAGCAAAAAAAATAAGATTCTTGAAATCACAAAAGAAAAACTTGTATCTATAGACTTTAATCACAATCCTGCTTCATCAATTGTTGATGCTAGTTTAACAAATGTAGTTGGAAAAAATATGGGTAAAATTTCAGCTTGGTACGATAATGAGTGGGGTTTTTCAAATAGGATGTGCGATATAGCAGAATATCTTCATAAGATTTCTTAATGAACAGTATCAAAAATCATGAAAATCTTAATCAAAAAAAAGTTTTATTAAGATTAGATTTAAATGTTCCATTAAAAAATGGAGCGATAACAGATCAAACACGAATTAATAAGATCTTACCAATAATTGAATTTTTACTAAATAATAATTCTAAGATAATAGTAGTTTCACATGTAGGACGTCCAAAAGGAAAAGTAAATAAAGATTTATCTCTTAAACCAATTTGTGAAAATTTAGAAACAAAAATTAACAAAAAAATTAGAATGATTAATGATGATATTTTTAAATTAAGAAAAGAGGATTTGTTTAAAGACACTAATGATCAAATAGTTTTTTTAGAGAATATAAGATTTTATGAAGAAGAAGAAAAAAACGATACTTCTTTTGCAAAACATTTGGCCGGACTTGCTGATTTGTATGTCAATGACGCGTTTTCTTGCTCCCACAGGGCACACGCATCTGTAAGTAAAATAACAGAGTTTCTTCCTGCTTTTGCTGGAATACAATTAGAAACAGAAATAAATGCTTTAAAAAAAGTTACATCTGAAATTAAAAAACCAATTACTTGTATTATTGGTGGGTCAAAAATTTCAACAAAAATTGGAATAATTAAAAACTTAATACCCATATTTGATAATATTATCATTGTTGGTGGAATGGCTAATAATATTCTTAGTCACAAAGGAAGCCAAATAGGTAAATCAATTAAAGAAGAAAATTGTGAAATGATAATTAAAGAAATCTTTGAAACTTCAAAAAATCATTCTTGTGAAATAATATATCCAGAAGACGTTATGGTTGGAAAAAATGTGGATAGTTCATCAGAAGTCAAAGAACTAAATAATATAGAGGATAACGATTTAATATTAGATATTGGGCCAAAAACAGTAAATAAAATTAAAAATATTATTAAAATTAGTGAAACAATCCTGTGGAATGGTCCAGCAGGATATTTTGAGAATCCAAATTTTGCAAATGGTAGTTATGAAATTGCAAAAGCAATTATTAAAAAAAATAAAGACAAATCAATTTACTCTGTTGTTGGAGGAGGAGATACAATCGCCTTAATAAATAAAATTAATGCAATCGAAAATTTCAATTTTGTTTCAACTGCTGGTGGTGCATTTTTAGAATATCTTGAAGGAAAAGAACTTCCTGGTATAAAAGCTCTAAATTAATATGTCAGAATTAAATAACATCGCCCTAAAAATTATAGAAAAAGGTAAAGGGATTTTAGCTGCTGATGAAAGTACTGGAACAATGACAAAAAGATTAGATTCTGTAAATGTTCCATCAACACCAGAAAATAGACTGCTGTTTAGAGAGACCTTATTTAGCGCAACAAGTATGACTGAATGTATTGGGGGTGTAATTTTATATGATGAAACAATAAAACAATTATCCTCAAAAAAAAATAAGATCCCTGAATTAATTTCAAATATGGGTGCAGCCCCAGGAATAAAAGTTGATACAGGTGCTAAAGCTCTAGCTGGCTCACTAGATGAAAAAGTTACAGAGGGTTTAGATGGATTAAGAGAGAGATTAAAAGAATATTACAAACTTGGGGCAAAATTTACAAAATGGAGAGGTGTTTACAGCATATCTAAGAATTACCCGAGTAAACTTTCAATTGAGGCTAACGCTCACGCTTTAGCGAGATATTCTGCATTGGTTCAAGAATGTAATATGGTTCCAATAGTTGAGCCAGAAGTCTTAATGGACGGTGAACATTCAGCAAAAGAGTGTTATGAAAAAACTTCAAATGTAATCAAAAAATGCTTTGAGGAATTAATTTTGCATAAAGTTGATTTGACAGGAATTATACTGAAGCCTAATATGATTCTATCTGGAAATAAATCTAAAGATAAAATTTCAAATGAAGAGGTGGCTAAGTTAACTTTGGAATGTTTAAAAAATTCAGTACCTTCAGAAGTTCCTGGAATTACTTTTTTATCTGGGGGTCAATCAGAAATAGAAGCAACTGAAAATTTAAATCTGATTAATAAGTATAATAATACTAATTTTATAATGAGCTACTCCTATGGGAGAGCCCTTCAACAAAGCGCCTTAAAATTTTGGGCAAAAGATATTCAAAATATTGATGGTACTCAAAAGGTTTTTAACCACCGAGCAAAAATGAATACGTTAGCTGCTCAAGGAAAATGGTCTAAAGATCTTGAGATTTAATAAAAAAAAATTCATCTATCTCATTTCACCGCTCAAAATAAACAAAATTTTTTACTATCATTTACCCATCGTTTTAGATCAAAAAAAAGTAAGTTTTTTTCAATTAAGACTTAAAAAAGAAAATTTCAAAAAAAAATTAACTATTGGAAGAAAAATAAAGAAAATATGTAAAAAGTTTAACGTTAAATTTTTAGTAAATGATGATGTTTATCTCGCAAAAAAATTGAACGCTGATGGTTGTCATTTGGGTCAAAAAGATATGAATATCTTTGAAGCAAGAAGAATAATTGGAAAAAAAATAATAGGAATCACCTGTCATAACTCAATTAAATTAGCAAAAGTTGCTATAAAAAGTAAAGCTGATTACTTAGCTTTTGGAGCTTTCAATAAATCAAAAACTAAGAAGATTAAATACAGGGCATCTATCAATTTATTAAAAAAAGCCAGAAAGATAACAAAATCTCCAATAGTTGCTATTGGCGGTATTAATTCAAACAACTATAAAAAACTCTTGTTGAATAAAGCAAACTTTTTAGCTATTTCAGGCTACATTTGGAATAATAAAAAACTAAATCCAAGAGAAGCTATAAAAAAATTAAAATGAAAATATCTGGAAATGAGATTAAACCTGGAATGCTTTTAGAACATAAAGATGATTTATGGGAAGTACTTAAAACTCAGCATGTAAAACCTGGTAAAGGTGGTGCATTTAATCAAGTTGAAATGAAAAGTGTTAATAAGGGAACAAAATTAAATGAAAGATTTAGATCAAGTGATGATGTAGAAAAGGCTTCAATTGATGAAATTAATTTTAATTATTTATATGAAAATGAGGCAGAATATTATTTTATTGATCAAAAAACTTTTGAACAAATTAATATAAAAAAAGAAATTGTTGGCGAAAAAGGTAAATTTTTAAAAGAAGAATTGGAAGTAAAAATAAGTTTTTATGAGGAAAACCCAATCGCTATTGAATTACCAAACCAAGTCCAATGTAAAATAGAAAGTACAGACGCAGCTTTAAAAGGCCAAACAGTTTCATCATCCTATAAGCCAGCAATATTAGATAATGGGGTAAAAATTCAAGTTCCACCATTTATTGAAAGTGGAGATGAAATAATCGTTGATACAAGATCAATTGAGTATGTAAGAAAATTATAAAATCATGAATTCAATATCAGCAAATTTAAATATTATGATAAAGGCTGCTGAGAAAGCATCTAAAATATTGATCAGGGACTTTGGAGAATTAGAAAAACTTCAAGTATCTTCGAAAGGACCTTTGGACTTCGTGACTAATTCAGATAAAAAAGTTGAAAAGGTAATTCTTAACGAACTATCAAAATCTAGAAAAAATTACAGTATTTTAAGTGAAGAAATTGGTGAAATAAAAAATTCAGATAGAGATAATTTTTGGATTATAGATCCAATAGATGGTACAACAAATTTTATGCATGGCGTTCCTCATTTTGCAATATCTATTGCTTTAAAAACAAATAATGAAATTGTTTCTGGATTAATTCTAGACCCAATAAAAAATGAAATGTTCTACGCTGAAAAAAACAATGGAGCATTCTTTAATAACCAAAGAATTAGAGTTTCAAAAAAAAGAAATTTAGATCAATGTTTATTTGCGACAGGCGGTAAGAGTGAATTTAAATCCAAACTCAATACTAGAAGATCTGGTAGTGCTGCTCTTGATATGGCATATGTTGGGGCGGGAAGATATGATGGACATTTTCAAAAGAATTTAAAAATTTGGGACGTTGCGGCTGGTGTAATTATTATCAAAGAAGCAGGTGGTAAAGTTAATGAAATTGATAGCAGTAATAGCAAAGATTTAAATATTATTGCTGGAAGTAATTCAATATATGATAAAATGCTGGAGACTTTAGGTAACTTTTAATTGTTTTTAAAAATTGTTTTGCTATAAACCCTGCTATGAAAAAAAAAATACACCCTAAATATCATAAAATAAAAGTGGAAATGACTGATGGGTCACAATTTGAAACTAGATCAACCTGGGGAGCAGAAGGTGAAATATTAAAATTAGAAATTGATCCAATTTCTCACTCGGCTTGGACTGGAGGAAAACAAAAAATTTTAGATAAAGGTAGAGTTAGTAAATTCAATAAAAAATTCCAAAATTTTAGATCTGAGAAAAAAAATTAATGACTAATGCTCCCTTAATGCCAATGGCAACAGCTGTTTGGCTAGTTGAAAATACAACATTGACTTTTAAGCAGATAGCTAACTTCTGCAACCTTCACGAAGTCGAAATACAAGGAATTGCTGATGGAGAAGTTGGTAAAGGTATTGTTGGATATAATCCAATAATTGCAGGTCAGCTTACAAAAGAAGAAATTGAATTATCTTCAAAAGATAATTCGAGACCTCTTAACTTAAATAATTACAATGTAGACATTAAAAGTACTAATAACAAGACTAAGAAATATGTTCCGCTATCTAAAAGACAAGATAAACCGGATTCGGCTTTGTGGCTAATTAGACAATACTCAAATTTGAAAGACTCTCAAATTGCAAAATTAGTTAGTGTTACAAAAAACTCAGTAGTAGCAATTAGAAATAAAAGTTATTGGAATTATAATAGTCTTAATCCGAAAGATCCTGTTGCAATAGGATTAATTACACAAAAAGAACTTCAAGATGCGATAGAAAAAGCTGAAAGAAGAATTAAAAGAGAAAAAAAACTTAAAGAAAAAGAAGCTTCAAATAAAAATAAAAATTAAAAAATCAATATAGACAATTAAATTTTTAAATGATAAGAACACTTTTTTTTGGAGGTAGTTATTAAAATAGAAGTAAAAGACAATAATATAGAGCAAGCACTAAGAGTGCTAAAAAGAAAACTTCAACGTGACGGTTTTTTTAAAATAATAAAATTAAAGAATACTTATGAAAAACCATCAGAAAAAAAGAAAAGAATTCTTCAAGAAAATATTAAAAGAGTAAAAAAGTTAAACAAAATTAAAAATAGATATTAAATTTACCGCGGGGTGGAGCAGCCTGGTAGCTCGCAAGGCTCATAACCTTGAGGTCGGCGGTTCAAATCCGTCCCCCGCAACCAATTATTAAATTTTAAATTTAGATTTTTTACTATCAATTAAAAAATTTTTTACTGTCTCAGTCGTAAGGCTATTAAATGACTTTCCAAATTTTTCAATTTTTTCAATGATAGATGGAGGAATAGTAATTATATGGCAGCCAAGTTGTTTTGCTTGTAAATAATTATATGGCTCTCTAACACTTGCCCAAAGTATTTGAACATTTTTAAACTTTTTTGCCATTGAAATACTTTTTTTAAATTCAGGGACTGGATCTTTTCCTACATCTGCTGCCCTTCCTGCAAAAATTGAAATAATTACTTTAGTTTTTTTGTCTACAACTTTAAGAATTTTTTTTGTTTGTTCATAATTATAAACAGCCGTAATATTTAATTTAACTTTCTTTTTGTTAAGTTCTTTAATTATTTTTCCCATAAACATACCCTTTGAATTAACTATAGGAATTTTTACATAAATATTTTTTCCCCAATTATTAATTTTCAAAGCTTGCTTTTTCATTTCTAAATAATTATCTCCAAATACTTCAAGTGAGACAGGTTTTTTTTTACAGATTTTTAGTATTTTTTTTGAATAAGATTTGTAGTCTTTTGCACCAGCTCTTCTCATTAAAGTTGGATTTGTTGTAAAACCTTTAACAATTTTTTTTTTATTAAATTTTTTAATTTTATTTAGTTCAGCAATATCACAAAAAATTTTAATCATAAAAAATTACTAAAGTACTCTTAATAGTTTATATTTAAAAATTTTAAAGAAAAATCTGATTGCATAAACAATATGAAAAGAAGATTTTTCAGTTCCATAAAAAGTTTTAATTGGAATTTCTTTTATATAAAGATTATTATTTACAAGTTGTAATCTTAGATCAATGTCGAAACAAAAATTATTATCACAATTAAAGAAAAAATTTTTATTTATTGTTTTTAAATTATATGCCCAGTATCCTGTGTGACAGTCAGTAAACTTTGTATTAAACAAAAAGTTAAAAAATTTGGTAAGAACGATATTTCCTAAAAATTTATAAAATGGCATTTTGCCTTTTATTGCTGATTCTTTTTTCATCATTCTAGAACCTGAAACTGCTGAATATTTATTTGAACTCTTTATAACATTAAGCATTTTTGAAATATATTTTGGATTATACTGATTATCGCCATGGAGCATTAATGCATAATCAAATTTTCTTTTAAAAGCATATGACAAGCATTTTTTAATATTGCCTCCATATCCTAAATTTTTTTTATTAAAATTAATTTTTATTTTTGATCCATACTTAGATTTTGCAAGATTAATATACTTTACTGTAACTTTATCGTCAGAATCATCGTCACTTATATAAATTTCAAAATTATGTTTTGATAAATATTTAAAAGGAATTTTTTTAATTAAATTTAATATTCTAAAAGATGCTTTGTAAGTAACTATAAATATTAGTATTTTTTTTTTCATAATTTTGGAGCTGATGTAACTTATTTAATAAATATATCAAACTCAAATATCTTAAATCATTAAATAACACTATTTTTTATAATTCTTAATAAAATAAATCCAAAATAAAAGCCATAAAGATAAAATAAATTTATATTTTTTTTAAAAAAATATCCACTTAGAGAACTATAAAAAACTGTAAAAAATAAAATTAATATTAATGGATCATAGTATTTATGATAAATTGTATTTTGTACATTTGATAGTATTAAAACGAAAATAATTAAAAAATTATTCAAATTTTTATAAGAAAAATATAGAATTAACATCAGAGATAAAAAGCTGAAAATATAAAAAATAAAGTTATCATTTAAAAAAAAATTTGATATTTGAAAAAAGACTCCACCACCAGTAAAATTTGTAGAATAATTAAAAAAAGGTAAGCACAAAATAAATAATATTATTGTGAATAATATAATTTTTTTCAAATTTTGAAAAAAATCATTTAGAAATTCTTTATTTATTATAAAAGGAAGCATATGAAACATAAATATCGAGCCTATAATAAGTATTTTATTTGACAAATTATAACTTAACCCAATCAACTCTTTATTATTGGTACCAGGTGTGTTTGCAGTCAAAAAATTTATATCTAAAATAAAAATGTAATAAAAAGCTGGTAAAGACATTATTGCAGAAAAAATACTAATATTAATTAAAAATCTTAAATTTGATATTTTCAAATAGTTATAAAAAAAATAAATTATAAAAACAGAAAAATTGGGACTAATGTAAGAAGATATAATTAAATAAATTAAATTTTTCCAAACATGTATATTAGAATTATTTTGTTTAAATTTTAAATATTCGTAAATAGAAAGAGTAAAAAAAATAAGTCCAATGATTCTTGAATCTGGCCATATAGCTAAAGATCTAAATGTAGGTGATAAAAAAATAACTAAAGATAAAGTTATTAAAATGTTTTTGCTAATTTCACTAAATTTTAAAATTAAACATTTATAAAATATATAAATCAATAAAAGTGAAATATTAAGATGTATAAATCTAATATAATCATATGAAAAACCTAATTTTAAAAATTGACCAAGAAATACTGGATATAAAGGAGAATGCCTGTGCCCATAGTTTTCATAATTTAAAAGTGTTTTTTTTAAATTTACTGCTGAATCTTTAATGACTGGATAATTTGTTCCATGCCAGTCCATGGTAGCTCCAAAATTTAGATCTTCACCAAAGATAAAACCTACAACTAAAGAAGAATACAAAATAAACGATAAGGATATCGTGTATCTGTAATTATTTAACAATTTATCTATCACTTAATTATTTTTGAAAAAAAACTTTATATAATTTAAAGTAATTTTGAAATATCTTCTGTCATTTTTTTAGCATCCGCAAATAACATTAATGTATTATCTCTATAAAATAAATCGTTATCTATACCGGCATAACCAGGTGAAAGACTTCTTTTTACAAACAAAACTGATTTTGATTTTTCCACATCTAAAATTGGCATTCCATATATAGGACTTTGAGGATCTGTTTTGGCAATTGGGTTTGTTACATCATTTGCTCCAATTACATATGCAACATCGCAGTTGGCAAAATCATTATTTATTTCTTCTAATTCAAATACCTCATCATATGGAACATTTGCTTCAGCAAGCAACACGTTCATATGGCCAGGCATTCTTCCTGCAACAGGATGAATTGCATAAGATACTTTAACGCCATTTTTTTTTAAAGCATCTACCATTTCTCTTAGTGCATGCTGAGCCTGAGCTACAGCCATTCCATATCCTGGAACTATTATAACTGAAGAGGCATTTTTCATTAAAAATGCTGCATCATCAGCATTACCACTTTTTACAGGTTTTTGCTCTTTTGAGTCTTTTGAAGAAGATTGATCTGTAGCTCCCCAACCTCCAAGTATAACATTAAAGAATGAACGGTTCATTCCCTTGCACATAATGTATGATAATATTGCTCCTGAAGAGCCTACTAATGCACCTGTAATTATTAATGCAGTGTTTTCTAAAGTAAAACCTATGCCTGCCGCTGCCCATCCAGAATAAGAGTTTAGCATTGATATAACTACTGGCATATCTGCTCCACCAATTGGAATAATTATTAAAATTCCTACTAAAAATGAAATTACTACTACAGTCCAAAATAAATTATTTGATTGAGTTTTACATAAGAAAAATATTAGTCCAACTAAACTAATCCCTAAAATTAAGTTTAATAAATGCTGTCCAGAAAAAGTAATGGGAGATCCTGACATTATTCCTCTTAATTTTAAAAAAGCTATAATTGAACCTGTAAAAGTAATCGCTCCAATCGATGCTCCTAGCGACATCTCAATTAAACTTGCTATTTTAATATTCCCTGGAGAACCTAAATTAAATACTTCTGGATTTAAAAAAGCTGAAATAGCTACAAAAACAGCTGCGAGACCTACTAAGCTATGAAATCCAGCAACAAGCTCTGGCATGGCTGTCATTGGAATTTTAAAAGCAATAAATGCACCTATTGATCCACCAATTAAAAGTAAAATTATTAGATATAAAAAACCTGTTGAAAAATTTCCCACTGAAATTATTGTAACAATAATTGCTATTGCCATTCCAACTATTCCAAACAAATTTCCCTGCCTGGATGTTTCTGGTGATGAAAGTCCTCTAAGAGCTAAAATAAAAAGTATTCCAGAAATTAGATAAAATACTGCTAATAAATTTGCAGAAATCATTTTTTATCCTTCTTCTTCTTTTTGTACATAGCTAGCATTCTCTGTGTAACTAAAAATCCACCAAAAATATTAACAGCTGCTAAAATTATTGCTAAATAACCAAATATATTTGCTGTATCAAATACATTGCTATTTTCTCCCGCTAATGCAGCAATAATAGCTCCAACTATAATTACTGATGAAATAGCGTTTGTAACTGACATAAGAGGAGTATGTAATGATGGAGTAACACTCCAAACAACATAATATCCTATAAAAATAGAAAGTATAAAAATGCTTAATCTAAATATAAATGGGTCAATTTCCATAAGTTTACTTTAATATTGTTTTTGCAATAATTTCGTCCTCCAAATTAATATTAATTTTCTTATTATCTTTATCATATAAATTAGAGACAAAATTAAATACATTTTTTGCATAAAGATTTGATGATGAAACTGGCAATTTATTTAAAATGTTACTTTCACCCATAATTTTAACACCATTTTTTTCAACTATTTTATCTACTTCGCTAAACGCAACATTACCACCTTGGACTGCAGCCAAATCATATATTATAGATCCAGGACGTAAGTTTTGTAACATTTTTTCTGTAATTATTAATGGAGCTTTTTTTCCTGGAATCAAAGCAGTGCAGATCACAATATCAATCTTTTTTAGTGTTTCACTTAATAGTTCTTCTTGTTTCATCTTAAATTCATTTGATGCCTCTTTAGCATACCCTCCTTCAGTTTCTAAATTTTCCTCTCCTTCAACAACTAAAAACTTTCCTCCCAGACTTTCTACTTGCTCTTTTGATGCTGCTCTTACATCAGTTGCAAATACAATGGCTCCCATTCTTTTTGCTGTTGCAATAGCTTGCAAACCTGCAACGCCTGCACCAACAATCAAAATTTTTGCTGCAGGTATTGTTCCTGCTGCAGTCATCATCATTGGTATAGCCTTTTCAAAAACAGAAAATGATTCTACGACAGCTTTGTATCCAGCTAAATTAGCTTGTGATGAAAGTATATCCATTGATTGAGCTCTAGTTATTCTTGGTAATAGTTCTAGTGAAAACATGTTAACATTCTTATTTACCAACTGATCAATTTTATTTTTATTTTCGTAGGGATTTAAAACACCAATATAAGTTTGGTTAGACCTTAAAAGAGAAGTTTTGTCTTCATCTAGCAGATTCATTTGAATGATAATATCGCAATCTTGAATCAATTTTTTATCATCACTGACAAATTTTACACCAGCTTCTTTAAACTCTTCCTCTCCAAAACCTATATGATTTCCATAATTTTCACTTAATTGAATTTCAAACCCTAAATTAATATATTTTTTTGCAATTTCAGGGGTTATTGAAACTCTTTTTTCTAATTCTTTGTTTTCTGATACAGAGCCTATTATCATAAAACTATAGATTATTTTTGTCTTGCTTTAAACTTGGGATTTTTTTTATTTATAATGTAAACTCTTCCTCTTCTTCTGACTAATTTAGAATTAAGATCTCTTTTTTTTAAGGATTTAAGTGAGCTTGCTATTTTCATAAATTTTATTAAGCCTGGCAATGTCCTACTCTTCCATGTCTTAAGACAAAGTACCATCGGCGCTGAAAGGCTTGACTTCCGAGTTCGGAATGGGATCGGGTATTGCCCTTTCGCAATAATCACCAGGCAAAAAATATATAGAAGATAAAATAATAATTGTAAACTTTTTTTATATCGCGTTTATGTAAATAAATGACCAATAATACTAGTTAATATTAAAAAACCATCTTTTAATGCATTTACTTTTTTAAAACCTCCTATCCTTGATCTTTCAAATGATGGAATACATTTATAACTTAACCCAGACTTTTTTGCCTTTATTGGTAATTCAACACATAATCTAAAATCTGTTGATTTTAATTTTAGAGACTTAACTGATCTAGTATTTGCTAGAATATATGTAAATAATATGTCTGATATTTTTAAATTAAATAGAAAATTACCGAGAAAAGAAAAAATTTTATTTCCTAAAAGAGTAATAAAGGTATCGTCTTCGCTACCACCACCAGGCTTTGCATATCTAGAAGTAAAAACCAAATCTAAATTTTTGCATAATTTTAACATTCTATTCAAATACTTTGGATCCATTGATCCATCAGCGTTGATGATGCAAAAATATTTTGTCTTAGTGCTATTTATACCTTCAATTATTGCATTTCCGTATCCTAATTTTTTTTGCTTAAAAATTTCAACTTCTTTAAATTTTTTTAGTGAATTAATCGTTTTAGTGTCATCCTTTTGTAAAACAATTTTTTTTTTACATTTATATTTTTTTAGTTCTTTTAAAAAAATTGGAAGAGACTCAGATTCTCTTTTACTTGGGATTATTAAAGTTAAATCTTTCATTATAATTTTAAGATATATTTTTCTTAAAATGATTTATATAAGATTTTAGATTTTTTCTACCAAAAATTTTATAAACTTTATTTGATAAATTCATTTCTGTAAGAGCAGAAGCATAACGTTCACCTGATCTTTTTGGTAAAAATTTAATTTTATTAGTAAATAGCTTAGCAACTTCTAATATGGAATAACTTGTTTTATTTGAAACACTATAATGTCTATTTTTATTTTTTTTCCATGCAAAATAAACTGCCTCAATTGTATCATCAATATGAGTGAACCTTCTTGTTTGAGAGCCAGGTCTTACAACAGTTAATGGTTTTTTTTGTTTGTACAAAAACTCAAAAATTCCAATTACAGTAGCCATATCTCCTTTGCATATTTGCTTTGGGCCATAAACATTATAAAAATAAATTATTTCAAATTTTAAATTAAACCATTTTTTTAAATTTTCTAATAATTCGATATTTTTTGATTTCGTAAAAGCATAGGGTGATAAATCTTTATCTTTTCCAGAATTGCCTAAGCTTGCCGATGTAGCTGAATAAACTAATTTTATTTTATTTAATAGACAAAAATTAAATACAGCTTTTGATGCAATTGAATTTGAATCAAAGCATTGATCAAATTTTTTAAAACTTTGGTATATTCTAGAAAATTCTCCAAAATGAAAAACTGTATGAATTTTATTTTTATTTTTATTTAATAGTCGAAAAATATATTTTGTATTTGATTTTAAATATTTAACTCTTATATTTTTTATATGATTAGATTTTGATCCTGAGGAATAATTATCAATACTAATTATTTTAAAACTTGTTTTCTTTAACAAGTATCTGATCAAATTTGAGCCAACAAAACCTGCGCCCCCGGTTACTACTAACAATTTTTTCATTATTTTAATTTTAAATATTCTAAGTAAACTTTTTTAAAAGATTCATCTAATTTAGTTTTTGCTTTCCAGCCATATTTATTTGCTATTGTTAAATCGAGTTTTTTTCTTAGCATTCCATTGGGTTTACTCAAATCATATTTAATCTTTAAATTTATATTAAGTTTTTTCATTATAAATTTTGCAAAATCTTCAATAGTTTTTTCTAATCCACTACCGATATTGATGAAATTTTCCTTAGTTCTTTTTTTCATAAAAAAAACACATGCGTCAGCAAAATCTTCTACATAAAGTAATTCTCTTTTAGGTTTTCCATTTCCCCACAAAATAACAGATTTTTTACCACTAGTTTTTGCTTTATGTATTTTTTTTATAAGTGCAGGAAAAAAATGTGAGCTTTTAAGATCATAGTTATCATTTGATCCAAACATATTTGCCGGCATAAGGGTTTTATAATTTAATTTATATTGTTTGCTATATTCCATACACATTTTAACCCCTGCTATTTTTGCAATTGAATAAGCATCATTAGTTTCCTCCAAAGGGCCTGTCATGAAATAACTTTCTTTTATTGGCTGCTTAGTTTTTTTTGGATAAATACAACTAGATCCTAAAAATATTAGGTTTTTTACTCCTGACAAATAAGAGCTATGAATAATATTCGATTGTATTGTTAAATTTTCATATAAGAAATTTGCTTTAAAATTATTATTAGCTAAAATTCCGCCTACCTTTGCAGCTGCTATAATTACTATTTTAGGTTTAGTTTTTTTAAAAAATTTTTCAACTTTGATTTGATCTAATAAATTTAATTTCTTTTTTGAAATAGTAATTATTTTTTTGTATCCATCTTTTTCTAATCTTTTCAGAATTGCAGAACCTACCATCCCATTGTGTCCTGCTAAAAAAATCTTACTATTTTTTGAAATCATTACTTAAAAATATGCTTTAACTCATTTTCTATCATTTCGTCTATGAGCATATTTATATTTATTTTTGGTTTCCATTTAAGGTCTTTTCTAGCTTTCCTTGAATCTCCTAAAAGTGTATTTACATCTAATGGTCTAAAATAATTTTTATCACATTCTATTATTAATTTATTATTTTGATCATAAGCTTTTTCATTAATTCCTTTACCTTTCCATTTTAATTTTATTTTTAATTTTTTTGCAACTAAGTTTACAAAATATTTAATTGAATATTGCTTTCCAGTAGAAATTATAAAATCGTCTGGTTTTTTGTGTTGAAGTATTTTCCACATTGCTAAACAATAATCTTTTGCATGCCCCCAGTCTCTTCTAGCATAAAGATTGCCTAAAAATAATTTTTTTTGTTTTCCAAATTTTATCTTACACATTGCAGCAACAATTTTTTTTGTAACAAATGTTTCTCCTCTTCGAGAACTTTCATGATTAAATAAAATTCCGTTTGAAGCAAAAATATTATAAGCTTCTCTATAATTTTTTGTAATCCAATGAGCATACACTTTTGCAACTCCATATGGGCTTAATGGATAAAATGGTGTTTTTTCATTTTGAGGAGTTGTTTGAACTTTTCCAAACATTTCTGATGTTCCTGCTTGATAAAACTTAGTTTTTTTTTCAAAACTATGAAATTTTATAGCTTCTAAAATTCTTAGAGCGCCAAGTGCATCAGCATTAGCAGTATATTCTGGAACTTCAAATGATACTGCAACATGTGATTGGGCTGCTAAATTGTATATTTCATCTGGTTTAATTTTTTTTATTATTTGTGAAACCGAAGTTGAGTCTGTTACATCACCATAGTGTAAAATTAGATTTCTTTTTTTTTGGTGTGGGTCTTGGTATAAGTGATCTATTCTATTTGTATTAATTGAAGATGATCTTCTTTTTACACCGTGAACTTCATATTTTTTTTTCAATAATAACTCTGCTAAATAAGAACCATCCTGACCCGTAATACCAAATATTAAAGCTTTTTTTTTCATAACTTTTTTTTGAAATAAATTTTACTTATTTTTTTACAATATTTTTCTAAATCATTAATTGAATATTTAAAACTTATTATTTTCATTAATTTCTTATTATTTAATGTAAAATTATCTTTATTTCTAAGATTCTTTTTTAATTTAACGATTTTACATTTATTTTTGTTATAATAATTTAACCATTTTATAATTTTATTTATATAAATTTTTTTTCCTATTGAGATGTTATATACGCCAAAGATATCTTTTTTTATAGAAAAATATATGATTTCTGAAAATTTCTTTATTGAAATAAAATCTTTATAATTTTTCCCATTATCAAAAATTATTCCTTTTTTTGCCAAATAAAAAAAATGATCAATAAATGTTTGATGGACTTTTCTTTTATTATTTTCTTTTGGAAGTCCAACAATATTGGAAACTCTATAAATTAAAACTTTGTATTTAAGAATATAATTTAAATTTTTTTCTGTAATTAATTTATTTTTTGAATAATTACATTGAGGATTTGGAGTGCTATTTTCTTTAATATCATATTTTGGAGTATAAATTTTTCTAGTACTAAAAAAAATATATTTAATATCAAGATTTCTTATTTTTTTTGCAATAATTAAATCATTATCCAGCTTAGTATTATATT
>CACFUX010000005.1 GCA_902569615.1 uncultured Pelagibacteraceae bacterium
CTCCAATTAAAATTGACATCTCTCTTAGGCGACCCCTCAGGATTTCTAAAAGTTCCATCTGGCATGTGATGATAAGGCTTATTATCCATAGCTAACAATGCATTGTTATAAACAAAAATAATAAATAAAAAACTTAAAATTTTCATCATTAAGATTATTTTACTATTCTATTATAGTTAAATGACCCATTTTTCTTTTTTCTTTTATTGTCTTTTTTAAATAATCAAAGAAAAATTCATTATCTTTTAGTTTTTTGTTTTTATAAACGAGAATATCATCACCTAATAAATTTATCATTTTTGCGTTATATATTTTTTTTGTTTCAATTTTTTCTAAATTACATACAGCCCTTATATGATTTTCAAATTGACTAATATTATAAGCATTAATTGTAAGATGTCCTGAATTATGGACCCTTGGTGCAATTTCATTAACATATAAGTTTTCATTTTTATCTATAAAATATTCAACACACATAGTTCCAATATAGTTAAGTTCTTCAGCAATATACTTTGCCCATTTAATTGATTGATTATATAAATTTTGATCTATTTCTGCGGGCACTTTTGAATATTTTAATATTTGATCTTCATGAATATTTTCTATTGGATCATATACCTCATATTTTTCTGGTCCAAATCTAGTTATTATTACAGAAATTTCTTTTTTAAGTTTAACTAATTTTTCAAAAATATAATCATTATCAAAATCTATTTTTAAATTATCTAACTCTTTTTCACTTTCAATTTTATACTGACCTTTTCCATCATAGCCCAAAGTACAAGTTTTAAGTAAACCAGGAATAAAGTCTTGCGCGGATTTAAGTTCACCTTCATTTTTTATTGAAATGTATGAAGTGGTTCTAATATTATTTTTATTTAAAAAATCTTTTTCGTTAATTCTATTTTGGACAATCTTATTTATTTGAGGTTTAGGATTTACTTTTTTTATTTCATCAATTTTTTTTAGTACATCATAATGGATATTTTCAAATTCAAATGTTATAAATTCAACTTTATTACAGAATTCTTGAATTTTTACATCATTATCGTATTTACTAAAAATAAATTCATCAGCAAATGATTGTGCTGGGGCATCTTTATCATCTGATATTACAACTGATTTTATATTTAATTTTTTTGCGGCCGAACACAACATGCTTCCTAATTGTCCACCGCCAATTATTCCGATAGAAGTATTCGACATTTTATTTATCTTGGTTTCTTTTTAACAGAGGCGCTTTGTTTAGTACGCCATGTGCTTAAGTTTTTTTTTACTTTTTTATCACTTAAGGCAATTATAGAAGCTGCTAATAAAGCAGCATTTATTGCCCCGTCATCACCAATAGCTACTGTACCTACAGGAATTCCTTTTGGCATTTGAGCAATTGATAATAAACTATCTAAACCCTTTAATTTTTTACTTTCTATTGGTACTCCAATTACTGGTATTGGTGTAAGAGCGGCAATCATTCCAGGCAAATGAGCAGATCCTCCAGCTCCAGCTATAATCACTGAAACCTTATTTTTTTCTGCCATTTTTGCATATTTAAACATTCTATCCGGTGTTCTATGTGCAGAAACAATTTTTATTTCAAATTTTACTTTTAAAATTTTAAGAACATTTTGACACAGTTTCATTGTTTTGAAATCAGACTGACTTCCCATTACAATTGAAACTTTATGTATATTATTTGCAGGCATATGAATTAACTAATGAACAATTATTTTAGTTATTTCAAATTAAATTAAATATTTCAATAAAATTAGTAATGTAAGTGTAAATACAATAAAAAATATGTTATCTTGTTTTATGAAGAAAATATTGACTTTTTTTATACTATTTATTTCTACAGCTACTTTTGCAGAAGAATATAAATCAAACTTTAATATTGAAAAGTTTAATTTAGCTCAAAATGAAGGAAAAGTTATAGTTGTGCATTCATGGAACAAATCCTGCAATACTTGTTCAAAACAGAAACCAATACTTTTAAAAGCTAAAAAAGAATTTCAAGATGTAATTTTTATGAATTTTGAGCAAAACAAAAGTAAAAATATAGCAAATTTATTAAAAATTGACTACTGGACTACAATAGTTATTTACAAAGGTAATGATGAGCTAGCAAGAGAAATTGGACTGTATAAAGAAAATGATATTTATAATCTTATAAAAAAAGGTATCTAGTCTAAAGTTATTTAAATATTAAATATAAATGAACTATAAAATTGACAATCTTCAATATTGCAACTGGTCTAGGGAAATATTTCAAATAAACAGAGAAGCAAAACTGGATGCTGTTCATGTTACGATAGTTTATCATGAAGATTATAAGGAATTATTAAAAAGAATAGAAGAATGGAATAAGCATTTTACAGAAAATTCTGATCTAATTTTTCATGGAAGAAATTATAAAGATATAGAAAAGGCTAGAGAACAAAATAAGACTGCAATTTTTTTCGGTTTTCAAAATTGTTCACCAATTGAGGATGACATAAATTTAATTGAAAAAGTACATCAACTAGGATGTAGATTTATGCAACTTACATATAACAATCAATCTCTTCTAGCCACTGGTTGCTATGAAAAAATAGATAGTGGAGTGACTAATTTTGGAAAAGAAGCAATTAAAGAAATGAATAGAATTGGAATAGTAATTGACATGTCTCACTCAGCAGAAAAAAGTACATTTGATGCAATTGAACTTAGTGAAAAACCAATAGCAATAACTCATGCTAATCCTTTATTTTGGCATAAGGCAATAAGAAATAAATCAAATGATCTTTTGAAAGCTCTTGCTGAAAGTGGAGGTATGCTTGGACTATCACTATATCCTCATCATTTAAAAGATGGAACAAATTGTAATTTAGAAAGTTTCTGCCAAATGACAGCTAAAACTGCAGAAATGATTGGAGTAGAAAATATAGGTATTGGCTCTGATCTATGTTTAAAACAGCCTGACAAAATAGTTGAATGGATGAGGAATGGAACATGGACAAAAACAAAAAATTATGGAGAAGGTTCAAAAAATAAATCAGGTTTTCCAAAACAACCCGAGTGGTTTATTGATGCACGTGGATTTAAAAATTTAGAAGAAGGATTAAAAAAAATTGGTTTTAATAATACAGAAGTAGAAGGAATTTTAGGTAATAATTGGTATAATTTTTATAAAAATATTTAATATGCAAGCACAATTAAGAGACCCAAAAACTATTATGAAATTATCTAGGCTTGGATCGTTTCATCAATCAAAACTATCATTTCTAAGATCATTTTTAAAAGAATTTAAAGATTGGAAGTATAATAATGATTTATTTGATTTAGATGAAAATGGTTATGGAAGAGCTGTTTATTCTTTTTCAAAAGAAAATAAAACCTACTCGTTAATTTGTTTTGCTAACAAAATAAATCCTAATGAAAGATCAGATAGGGTAATTGCTACAAAATGGGATGCAGCCTTTGTATTACATGATGGTGTTCCTTCAAAAAAAGACATAGAAAGACTTGAGCAAAATGTTCCTAAACAAGAAGTGGGAAGGCTTTCTTATAAAGAATTGACTCTTTCAAGAGCAAATAAATCTGTTAGAGTTTTCGACCATGTTGTAGAAAGTCTTTCAAATGGAAATCAGCCAGATAAAGAATTCTTATCAAAAATTGGATATTTATATAGAACTACAGCAGTGTACGGATCAGGAAAATTTGGTTTAGCAGATAGGTTTAGAATTAAAAATAGAGAAGAGATTTGCGGGCCATTTAGATTAGAGATGATGCTAGTCTATTTAGTTAGACAATTTACATTTGACCAAGTCAATCATATAGCAAAGCATAAAAATTCAAAAAAATTTGTTCCTTTAGATAAAGAAATTTCAAGAAATTTGGGAATAGGAAATTCAACTGGACTTGGTATGGCTCCTTTTATTGTAAATCATCCTACACTTTTAAATAATTGGATACTTGCTAGAGAAAATGCTTTAAAAAAAGTTAGAGAAATTAAAAATATAAAAAAAGAAGATTTTGAAACTTTCATTAATTGTCTTAAAAAATCAATAAAGAATATTACCTCTTGGAATACTGAAAGTGAGTTCCAAAAAAAAAAAATTAAACAATTAATGATAGATCTAAATAAATTATTAGTTTTTATTGAAGATTTTAATTTTCAAAGTGATTATGGATTTAATAAACTTTATTTATGGGTTGAAGAAAATTTAGATCTGGAATGCTCAGAATATGTTGTTTCAATGATGTTTGAGCCATATGATTCTATTATTGATCCATTGATAAAAAAAATGAGCTCTGAAGAAGAAAAATTTTTCAATATACCAGGAGAAAGAACAGTTCAGGACCTAAGAAATATATTAGAAGAAAAATACTCTGGAATATTAAAATTAGATTTTGAAAAAAAGGAGAATAATGAAAATTTTTGGTTTATTTCAAAAAATAAAGAAGAACCAAGATTAGCCAATAGATATAATGAAAAAGGATCTGAACTAGAGCAACCTTTGGCAATAGCGAGGGATATCAAAAGACTATATGAAAGGATATCAAATCAAAAAAACAGTTTAAATATTGGAAAGTTTTTAATTGAAAATAATGATCTTAGACATGTAGTAAGAAGGGCATTTATAATAGAAAAATTTCCTTACTCAGAAATTCAAGACAATATAATTGGTTCAAATTTAATACCAATTGATATGTTACGATTGAAACTTTCATTTTTTGGAGCCATAAAATTTGATCCAAGATCAGATAAGTGGCTGAGGATTTGTATGTTCCAAGGGGCACCTCTACCAAATGAACTAAAAAACTTTAATGATTATTGGGTTTATAATTAATTAATTATGAAAACTTTAAGCGAAATAGACACTACATCAAAGAGAGCCACAAAGGCCGTAGGATTTTCCTGGGGTATTGCAGAGGAAGTTGGAAAAAATATGAAATTGTTAGAGCTGTTTGGTTTATCAGGAATAAAAAATCTTAACAAATATTTGCAAGATTATAAAAAAAAACAATTTGAAAAAATTACTTTAATTAATGAAATTAATGAAAGTAAAAAAAATCCTTTTTGTCCAATTATACTAGGAACAAACTTTATTGATCAGGTTAATTTAATGGATAAGAAAAAAAATATCAAAATACACAATTTAGCCTTCCCAGTATTATTCTTACCATTTGTTAGTAGAGCGTCAGAAGTAATTGGAAAAAGAATTTTTTTGAAATTAGATGATAAAGAATTTTTATTTAATTTAAATCAATCAATTTATTCCAACTATCTTAAAAACGAAATTTTAGAAAATAGTAGATCAATCAGTATTGATTTTATTGAAAATACTAATTCATTTTCAGAAGCTGAGTGGAATGAAATTTATAAATTATCCGAAGATACTTTTGTAGAAGAGAGTGATTCATTAAAGATGGGAGCTGCTGGTGCAGGCTTAACTGATAATGATTGATGATAAAGAAAAAAACAAAAAAATTGAAAAAGAGCTAGATAATATTTGTGAAGAATGTAAATATATTGACGAAAGTGTTACTGAAAATTTAATTCTTTTAGGGTATAAGCTATGCAATTCATGCAAAACATCGAAAACTTTATTTCCTCTTTAAGTTATATTACTTATTGGCAAAGCGTCCATTCTGCTCATTACAAAAGAAATAGATAAAAAAGCTAAAATTAGAAAAGACAAAAATACTATACCGAAAGCTTTAAAACTAGATTTTAAATTCAAAACTTGTTTCGTTGCAATAATTAAAGAAGCGAAAATCCAAAACTGTGTCAAAAATATAATAGGAACTACAAACTCTGGCACCACAGCAAAAAATCTTAATAATCCTGGAGCATGTGCATATCCAACTGCAATAAGTATCTTCCTAAAAGTTACTTTTGATTCTTTATCCGAAAATAATTTAACTCCGATAACATAAATAAAAATTGCCCAAATCAACCATGTGAAAATAGCAGTTAATCCTGATATACCAATTGATGTTTTAACAAATGAATTTGCAGCTACAGCTCCTGCAACACCATCTAAAATCATTATTAAACCTGCGAAATATATTCCCGCTTCTCCAAAAAATTTATTATCGCTATATAAAGATCTATCAAGTTTTATTGAACTAAAAACAATACTTAAAAATTGTGCAAACATATTTTAAATTTAAATTATAAACATTTTTAAACTAATAAAAGAAGATTTTATTAAATTATTTAAATATATTAAGATAGGGGAAATAATTAATTTCCCCTACTAAATATTATTATCCTTTACTTACTTCTCTAGTGTTTGCGTTAAATGACTCTTTAAATGGAATATCAACAATAACTGCATCGACAGGAACCCCTGCTTTTTCAGAATACTTTTCAGGTAAATGTACTTTATATTTAGTTCCAACTTTACCTTTAGGAAAACCATTTGCATTTAAGGTACCATCAAAAGGCACATAACCCATTGCTATATTTGTTTTCTTTTCGGGGTGATACCAAGGAGATGTTATAAACCCAACAGGATCTCCTCCATCTGCATTTGATATTAACCAAAAATCTGGTGCGTAATCTTCAATAGGTTTTCCTCCAAGTTCAAAACCTACAAGTTGAAGTTTATAAGGTTTTTTGCCCTCTTTAATTTCAGCGCCCATCTTTTCCAAAGCAGCTTTACCGACATAGTCTGCTTTCTTATTCCACTCACCTTTTCCAGAAAGTGAAACTTGATATCCTAAATTGCATTGAAATGGATTATGTTGCATATCCATGTCTTGGCCCCAAGAAAGAATTCCTGCTTGAATTCTTCTATGGTGAGCAGGAGCAATAACCATTAACTTATGTTTTTTACCTGCATCTAAAACTGCATTCCACATATCATCTGCATATAAAGTTGCATTTCTTAAATAAATTTCATATCCAGCTTCACCTGAAAATCCAGACTGTGAAATTACACAACTTCTTCCACCAATTTTTGCTTCGGCTAGTCCATAAAACGGCATATTATCTAAATCAAACTGATCTCCACATAGATCTTTCATTAAAGCTTTAGATTTTGGACCTTGAATTTGAACAGGACAAGCATCAATTTCTTCAATTGTACAATTAAATCTACCATCAGCATTAACACCTTGAAGATACATACCTATATCTGAGTCTGATAATGAAAACCAAAATTCATCTTTTGAAATTCTTAAAAGAATTGGATCATTTAAAACTCCACCATAAGCATTACATAATATTACATATCTTGCTCTCATAGGTGATATTTTTGTAGCATCTCTAGTAATTACATAATCAGTAAATTTTTCTGCATCGGGACCTTTAACTCTTATTTGCCTTTCAACAGCAACGTTCCACATTGTAACATGATTAACAATTGCATCATATTCTACCATTGCTCCACCGTCCTCTGGCTTTACATATCCTCTAGGATGATAAATACGATTGTAAACCGTTGCCCTCCAACATCCTGCCTGCATTGATAAATGCCAGTAAGGTGATTTTCTTACTCTTGTTGAAATTAACATTTCAACTTTAGTAGGACCACTTTGTCTTAAATTATATGGAACTTCACGATCAGATTGATCAACTGAAGTTACGTGCTTTAGTTTAGTATAGTCAAATTCATTAGACATATTTGTTCTCCATCAACCACTTGTTTGTTTCCTTCAAGCCGCCGAATGTATAAATATGGAAAAAATCAGTGTGTGATTTAACCTTTCCAATTAAATCATTTGGGTCTCTAGGTTTCATTAAATCTAACGCCTTACTAAAATTAGATTTAAGAAAGTTTAGGGAATTTTTTGCACCAACAATATTAGCAAATTTTATTAAGCTTGTTATTTTTAGCGGGCCAGTAATTCCAACATGAACTGGTATTGTTTGTTTAGAAATAAAATCTATGATTGGCTGAGGATCTAATAACCATTGAGTTACTATATAATCAGCATAAGGCTTTTTATCTTTCATAGCTTTTTCTAGTTTTGAATCGGATATATCAGGACTCCCATCAGGATGTCCAGCAATTCCTATGGTAAAATGCTCAAAATAACCCGTCTCTAAAAGTTGAATTGAGCTATCAAATTTTCCAACAGGGTCTCTGCTACCCCCTATAACCAATGCCTGTTTGACACCAACGTCTTTACATCTTGAGACATATTCTTTTAGTTGAATGTCACTTTCAATTGATCTTGCAGCAAAATGAGGAATTGGATTACAGCCTTTTTTAACCAATTCTCCAGCTTTATCAGCTGTTTCTTTAAAGTCTCCACCAGGTAAAAATGTGATATAAACATCCTTTAAATCCGGAAGAGTGTCAATGTCAGTTTTAGGACCAATTTCTAAAGAAAAATTCATTAAAGGATATTTATTTATTTTAAAATGGCTGTCTATAAAAATCTATAGAGACAAATTGGTCAGGTTTATCTTTTTATACCTCTGTGCTTTTGAATTCTTCGACCATATTCTTGAGCAGCTCTATCAAAAATTATTGCTAGAGCAACTATTGCTAGACCATTAAAAAGTCCTAAAGCTAAATATTGATTTAAAACAGCCCTTAAAATAGGAACTCCCAAACCTTTTACTCCGATCATAGATGCAATTACCACCATTGCTAACGCCATCATAATAGTCTGGTTAACTCCAGCAAATACAGTGGGAAGCGCCAAAGGTATTTGTACTGTTCTTAATTTTTGTAGTTTAGTTGCACCAAAGGCTTCACTAGCTTCAATTGTTTCTTTATCAACCTCTCTTATTCCTAAATTTGTTAATCTAATTATAGGAGGAACTGCATATATACAAATAGCTATTAGTCCAGGAACTTTACCAATTCCCAATAACATTAAGATTGGAATTAAGTATACAAAACTTGGTATTGTTTGCATCATATCTAAAACAGGCAAAATTGCTTTTTCAGCTCTATTAGAACGAGCCATTATTACTCCCATAGGTATTCCTATAGCCATACATATCATCACACACACAGTTATTATTGCAACTGTAGCCATACAATCTTTCCACATTCCAAAGTATCCAATTAAAAAGAAAGAAATTGCAGCACCTAAAACAAGTTTCCAGCTTCTCGAAGCTATCCAAGCTAATCCACAAATTACACCAATGATTATTGGCCAAGGAGAATTAATTAATAATTTTTCTAACCACACTAAAAAGTATAGCAAAGGATCAAAAAACGCCTCAATACCATCACCATATGCTCTGGAAAAATCTCTGAAAGCGAAATCAATTCCTTTTCTGAATTCAGCAAGCTCTGAACGCTCCATTACTGGAAACTTTGTGAAAAATTCCATTTAATTCCAAAAAAATTAACGAGCCTATTTAATTATAGGCTCGTTAAATAATTTATATCTTAAAGACCAGCTTTGATTTTTTTCTTAGCAGATGAAGAAACCCATTTGCTCCATAAGCTTTCATGTTTTTTCAAAAACTCAACTGCTGCATCTGAACCTTTTGCTTGATTGTCTGCCATGTATACAAGCATTCCGTTCATAATATCACCAGGATAAGTCCGTTTTTCAACATATGCCACTGCATCTTTTCCACCTTTTTCTACAAAACTTTTAGAAATAAGTGAATTCACTTCTGATTTTGTCCAAGCTGTCTGTTTTGGATTTGCACACTCTCCAGCTGGTTTCATTATACAATTGTCCCAATTATCTCTTCCAGCAAAATCTACACCAAAAGGAACTGAGATTAATCCATATTTTCCAACCATTGAAGTAGGGTTCCAATAATAACCAAACCAAGGCTTACCTGAATCTGATGCTTTAGAAATTGTACCATCGAGACCTGCAGCAGAACCTGGGTCGATTAGCTTCCAACCTTTTTTCTCCATTTCATATGCTACAAATAAATTTGCATTTGCTAACTGACATCCCCAACCTGCAGGGCAACCAACAAAAGCTCCTTTAGAAGGATCCTCTTTATCAGGAAACCACTCAGGATGTTCTAAGATTTCTAGAGCAGTCATATTTTTTATCTGTGGATATTTTTTTACAGTTCCAGGTGTAATCCACCATCCTTCACCAAGACCTGTAATCGGTGCTTTATTTGCAACGAATATTCTTTTTTCAGCTACTGCTACTTTTAAAGGTTCATAAACAGCATTTGCCCATTGTTCAGGGTTCATGTCTGGTGTTCCTTTATCATTCATTGAAGTAAAAGTTGGCATAGTTGCACCAGGAACTAATTCTACCTCACAACCATATCCTTTTTCTAAAATGATTTTATCTACGTTAGCCATTAATTCAGCTGACGCCCAGTTTTGCTCAGCAATAACTAGCTTTCCGCATCCTGCATTAGCAACACCACTAAATGAAGTGAAACCTAAAACTACAAGAGCTGAAAGAATTACATTTTTTATTTTCATTATTATTTCCCTTTTAATTAATTAAAATAGCATGAGAACATATTGAAAAAAAAAATGCAAATATATTTCAACTGTCAGTTGTAGACAAAATGTTTTTGCAAACATTAGTATTAAAATGTAACGTAATAATTATGTCCAAAGGGGCTTATAGATTCATTAAAGAATTTATCGTAATGGGATATTCCCGTTTCGATCACATCTATTTAAATAGATTTTATTATTATCTTCATTCAAACTCTTATCAGAGTCATTAAACTTTTTTTTAAAGAAATATAAAAAATAAAATTAAAAGGAGAATTTATGACAAAAGATTTACTAACAAGATTAAATGAAGGTCCTGTTCTTTTTGCAGAAGGATATTTATTTGCAATGGAAAGAAGAGGATATTTATCAGCTGGAGCATTTGTGCCAGAAGTAGTTCTAGAGCATCCTGAGGTAGTATCTCAATTACATAGGGAGTTTATAAGAGCAGGATCTGATATTGTTCAAGCATTTACTTATTATGGTCACAGAGAAAAACTACGTTTGATTGGCAAAGAAGATTTGTTGGAGCCTTTACAAAAAAATGCTCTTCAAATAGCAAAAGATGCAAGAGATGAATTTAAAGATCTTGATTTATTGGTTTGCGGCGATGTTGCTAATACAAATATTTATGATCCAAATGACAAAAAAAGTCATTCACAGTGTCAAAAAATGTACGAAGAGCAAGTTTTTTGGGCAAAAGAGGCAGGTGTAGATTTCATAGTTGCTGAAACAATAAATTGGACTGAAGAAATGAAAATTGCTCTTAAAGCTATTAAGGATGAAGGCTTGATTGCAGTAACAAATTTTTCTATTAAGAAAGGTGACAAAACTAGAGAAGGACATACTCCTGGTGATGCTTGTAAAATAATGGAAGATCTTGGAGCAGATGTAGTTGGATTAAATTGTTATAGGGGACCAAAAATGACCATGAAACTTTTGCCAGAAATAAGAGAAAAAGTTTCTTGTCACGTTGCAGCCTTACCTGTTCCATATAGAACTACAGAAGAACAGCCAGGTTTTTTAAATCAAACTGATCATGGGTGTGATTGTATACCTGGGGGGAATGCATTCCCAGTAGCATTAGATAATTTGTATTGCAACAGATTTGAAATGGCTGAGTTTGCAAAGGATTGTCAAAAACAAAATATTAATCTTATTGGAATTTGTTGTGGAGCAGAACCCCATCATGTTAGAGAAATGTCAGTAGCTTTAGGTAGAAAACCAATATCTTATAAATATTATCCTGATATGAGCAGACATTGGCTACATGGTAAAGATAAATCATTTTTAGAATTAAATACTAAAATGAAAGATAAATATTAATGGAAAAGAATGCCAAGGTAGTAATTATTGGAGGTGGTGTAGTAGGGTGTTCAATTCTCTACCATCTCTCTAAATTTGGTTTAAAAGATTGTATTCTTTTAGAGAGAAATGAATTGACATCAGGATCTTCATGGCATGCCGCTGGAAATGTTCATGTAATATCTAATGATCCAAATATTTCTAGAATGATGGCCTACACGATAGGTCTTTATAAGGAAATAGAAAAAGAGTCAGGTCATTCTTGTGGATTTAAACCAAGTGGAGGATTTTACTTAGCTTCAAATGATGTTTGGGCTGAATATCTTAAAAGGGAAAGATCAAAAGCAAGATATATGGGCCTAGATCAAGAATTTATTTCACTTGAAGAAGTAAAGAAGAAAAATCCATTAATTGATCCATCTAGATATTTATTAGCATTATGGGATCCAATAGATGGAGAGGTTGATCCGTCTGGTGTTACATATGCTTTTGCGAAAGCAGCAAAAGTTCATGGTGGAAAATATTATACACACACAGTTGTTAAAGACACAAAGCAAAAAGAGGATGGTTCATGGAATGTTATAACAGATAAAGGAAATATTACTGCAGAAATTTTAATTAATGCTGGAGGATTATGGGCAAGAGAAGTTGGTAATTTGGCTGGATTAAATTTACCAGTACAGCCGATGGAACATCATTATTTAATTACAGAAGCTATTCCAGAAATTGAATCATTGGGAGATCAAAGAATTCCAATAGGTACAGATTTTGAAGGCAATATTTATTTTAGACAAGAAGGCAAGGGTATGTTGCTTGGAACCTATGAACAAAAATCTACACCATGGAAGGTAGATGGAACTCCAATGAATTTCGGACACGAACTTTTAGAACCTAAGCTTGACAACATTCAAGATAGATTGGCTATTGGGTTTGAGAGAATGCCAGCCTTAGAAAAAGCAGGAATAAAAAATATTGTAAATGGACCATTTACATTTGGTCCTGACGGAAGTCCATTAATTGGTCCTGTTCCTGGGATGAAAAATTATTGGGTAGCCGTAGGTGTTATGGCAGGATTTTGCCAAGGAGGTGGAGTTGGAAAATGTATAGCAGAATGGATTATAGACGGTGAACCATCAATAGATGTTTGGGCAATGGATGTTGCAAGATTTGGAGATTATGCATCACCACAATATGGAACGATTAAATCCTCAGAAAATTATGAAAGAAGATTTATTATGACCTTTCCCAATGAAACTTTGCCAAAAGGTAGAAAACAAAAAACAACAGCCTTATATGATCGATTTGTAGATCAAGGAGCAGTGATGGGAGATTCTTTTGGTTTAGAGAATGTTTTGTGGTTTGCTAAAAACAAAGAAGATGCATATGAAGAGCCAACAATTAAAAGATCAAGATCTCATAATTATATTTCAAAGGAAGTAATTAATGTAAGGGAAAATGTAGGTGTAACTGAAGTTGCTAATTTTTCTAAGCACGAATTTAAAGGTCCAGATGCAAGAAAATTTTTAGATCATATAATGGCAGGCAAGCTTCCAAAACCTGGAAGAATTTCTTTGACACCAATGCTTACATATAAAGGAAAACTTTATGGGGATTTAACTGTTGCTTGTTTAGAAGAAAATGAATTTATGGTTTTTGGATCTGGAGCAGCACAAGAAATGCATAGAAGATGGTTCGAAAGCCATATTGAAAAATTTAATTTACAATATAAAAATAGATCTGATGAATTTCATGGACTTAGTATTGCAGGTCCAAAATCTAGAGATCTTTTGCAAAAAATTGTAAGAGAAAATGTTTCTAATGACAATTTTAAATTTAGAGACTCTAGAAAAATGTTTGTTGCAGGTGTTCCCGCTATTATAAACAGAATATCTTTTACGGGAGAGCTTGGGTATGAAATTTATGTGGCTCCTCATTTTCAACTAAAATTATATGAAGAATTAACAAAAGCAGGAAAAGAATTTAATATTAAACCTTTTGGCGCAAGAGCTTTAATGTCTATGAGATTAGAAAAAAATTGGGGAGCATGGACTTTAGATTATCGACCTGATTTTACCGCCAAAGAAACTGGATTAGATGTTTTTATAAATTGGGATAAAGAATTTATTGGAAAAGATAGTGCACAAAAAGATGAAAGTAAAAACAAATTAGTTCCATTAATAGTTGAGACTAATGACATAGATGTAACTTATAACGAAGCTGTAATAAAAGATGATAAAAGCATTGGATATATAACTTCTGGAGGATTTGCTCATTTTGTAAATAAAAGTGTTGCATTTTCTTATCTAAATCAAAATGAATTAAAATCTGAAAAAGGTATTCAGGTTGAAATCAATGGCGACTTTTTTAACTGTTCAATAATTAAAGAACCACTTTATGATCCTTCTGGACAAAAAATGAGGAACTAATGGCCCAAAAAGATGTAGGAAACAAAGTACCAATCTATAAATTAAAAAAGACTGATGAGGTCATGAAATATTATGATGAGTGGGGCGAAGGAAATAAATATGATCAAGACATGGTTGATTGGAATTATACTGGTCCCAAGGAAACTTCAGAAGTATTTGTTAAATATCAAAAAAATAAAGATGCTAAAATTTATGATGCAGGATGTGGAACTGGTTTAGTAGGAGTTGAATTGAAAAAATACGGGTTTTCAAATTTTTATGGAGCTGATTTATCTCAAAAGTTATTAGACTTAGTTCCATCAGGGCTATACCAAAAATTAGAAAAGGTTGATTTAAATAAACAAATTGCAGAAAACGATAATTCTTATGATGCAGTAATGTGCGTTGGAACTTTTACATTTGGACATGTAAAACCTCCTGCTTTAGACGAATTTATAAGAATTACCAAGAACAAGGGTTTTATTTGTTTTACAATTAACGAAGGAATTCACGAAGAATATGGATTTGATAAAAAAATTGAACAACTTAATAAAAATAATAAATGGAAAAAAATAGAATTTTTCAAATCAAACTATATTGCAAGTAAAGATGTTAATGCATGGCTAGGACTTTATGAGGTAACAAAGTAATGTCGGAAATTTACAAAATTATTGAAAAAGACAAGTTAGATGTTGTAAATAAATCTATTGAACAATCCCATGGGCTTCCAAACGAATGTTATACGAGTGAGAAATATACAAAACTTGAAAGAAAAAAATTATTTGAAGATAAATGGGTAGTAATAGGTGTAGGGAGTTCAATTCCAAATAAAGGAGATGCAAAGCCCTTTGATCTTTTAGGTATTCCTATAATTATATTAAGAGATAAGCAAAATAAAATAAGAGTGTTCCACAATGTATGCAGTCATAGGGGTTATAAAATTTTACAAAAAAGTTGTAAAATCAAAAATGTAATAAGATGTCCATATCATTCTTGGTCATATGATATGACTGGAAATCTCGTAGCCACACCTCACATTGGTGGCATGAACAAACATCAATGTAGTAAATTTGATAAATCTAAAAGTGGGCTAAAAGAAATTAAATCTTACATTTGGTTAGACATGATATTTATAAATATAAGTGAAAATGAAATAGATTTTGAAGAATACATACAGCCTTTAAGTGAAAGATGGAAAAAATTCTGGCCTGAAAAAGATAGAAAATTAATGGTTTATTCAAATGACTTTGGTTATTTTAATTTAAACGCAAAATGCAATTGGAAATTTGCAATCGAGAATTATTGTGAAAGCTATCATTTACCTTGGGTCCACCCAGGGTTAAATTCATATTCTAAAATTGAAGACCATTACCACATCCAAGGTTTGCCAAACCGTTTTGCAGGACAAGGAACGAAAGTTTATAATCCAAAATTTAAAGGTAAAGTAAAATTTCCATCTTTCCCAAATTGGCCCAAAGATAAAGAGCATATAGCTGAATACATTGCGCTATTCCCCAATGTGATGCTTGGTGTTCACAAAGATCATTTTTATGCATATTGGTTAGAACCTGTTGATCATAAATATACCAAAGAACATATGGAAATTTATTATGTTGGAAAAAATGCCGCAAATTCAAAGAAATTTAAATCTTTAAGAAAACAAAACTACAATATGTGGAAAAGTATACAAAGCGAAGATTTAAATATTATTGAAGGTATGCAAGATGGTAGAAACTCTCCAGTATATAATGGTGGAAATTTTTCTCCAATTATGGATAATCCGACTCACCATTTTCATAAATGGGTAGCAACTAACTTAGTATAAAATTATGTATAGACCTTTACCAGATGGATTAACAATAAAAAACTCTCCTATCGAAGGTTTAGGATTATTTGCAACCAAAGATATTAAAAAAAATTCTTTTATCGGAATAACACATGTTAGAGACGAACAATTTGAAAATAAATATATAAGAACTCCTATTGGAGGATTTTATAACCACTCAAACGATCCGACAGTGATCAGAATGGTTTCAGATGTATTGCCGAAATTAAAATTTGGTGATTTTGTAGATACCGATATTAATACAAAAAAATTAAAAGATGGAAAAAATGATAGAGAAAATATGTATTATAATTTACACGAAAAAAGTGATGCAAAATATATGTTCATGGTCGCAATAAAAGATATTAAAGCCGGAGAAGAATTAGCGGCAAACTATAATCTGTATACTTATCCAAAAACTGGAATAGGCATACAAATGCTTTAGCATAATGAAGTTTAAAAGAAAAATTAATCCAAATACTAAATCAAGTCATAATTTTATTACAAAAAAAAGATTAAAAGAAGATGAAATAGATTTCCAAAAATTAAGATCTTATAGACTTGATAGAGTTAAAAAAGAATTAGAAAAAAATAGAATAGAGGCTTGTATACTATTTGATCCAGTAAACATCAGATATGCATTAGACACTGTTAATATGAGTGTTTATAACATGCACAATCTTACAAGATATTGTTTTGTTCCAGTAAATGGTCCAACAATATTGTATGAGTATTTTAACTGTGAAATATTATCAAAGGATTTAGATTTAATTGATGAAATAAGACCCGCAATAACTTGGGATTACTTTAGCAACGGTGATCAAGCGAGCAAACAATTAAAAAAATGGATTAATGAGATCAAAGATCTATCTAAATCTTATTTTAAAAGCAAAAGAGTAGCAATTGATGTTTTAAACGGACCTGCAGTTTCTGAATTAAATAAAGAAGGTATTGAAGTTTTGGATGCAAAATTAATACTTGAACAAGCAAGAGTTATTAAATCACCAGAAGAATTAAAATGCATGAAAGCAGCAATAGAGGTTGCTGAAATTGGTGTTGAAAAAATGCGTAAAGAATTAAAAGCTGGAATGACCGAGGATGAACTATGGTCAATTTTACACAAAACTAATATTGAACATGGTGGAGAATGGATTGAATGTAGAATTTTATCATCAGGTCAAAGAACAAATCCTTGGATGCAAGAAAGTAGCAATAAAATTATTCAAAAAGGTGAAATAGTTTCATTTGATACTGATATGGTTGGTCCTTATGGATATTGCGCAGATATATCTAGAACTTTTGTGGAGGGACATAAATTCAATGAGGAACAAAAAAAATTATACAAAATGGCCGTTGAACATATAGATCACAATTATAGATTGATTAAGCCTGGAGTTTCATTCAAAGAATTTACAAAAAAATCATGGAAGCTTCCTGAAGAATATTATGGAAATAGATATTCATGTATGGTGCATGGAATTGGACTTTGTGATGAATGGCCACAAATTAAATACCCGACCGACGGTGGACAAAGTGATGGTTGTTTTGAAAAAAATATGACCATAACAGTCGAAAGTTATATAGGTAAAGTTGGTGGAAAAGAAGGTGTTAAACTAGAACAGCAATATTTAGTTGGTGAAAATAATCTTGAACTTTTATCACATCATCCTTTAGAACAATTATAATGAAAATAATTTTAGTAATGGGATTGCCGGGCGCAGGCAAAACAACCCTAGTGAATGAGTTAGAAAAATTAATTAAATGTAAAATATTAAATGCAGATAAAATGAGAAAAGCCGCAAATGATTGGGATTTCTCGATGGAAGGTAGAAAAAGACAAGCAAAGAGAATGTCTGATGCAGCAATTAAATTAAAAAAAGAAGGAAATAATGTAATCGCAGATTTTATTTGTCCAACACTAGAAGCACAAGAATTATTTCAATCAGATTACATTATTTGGGTAGATACAATTAAAGAAGGAAGATTTGAAGATACAAATCAAATGTTTGTAAAACCTGAAAAATTTAATTTTCATGTTACAACACAAGATGCTAAGATGTGGGCATTTAAAATTTTGGAGGATTTAAAATAATGTCTTATAAATGGGATAATAAAAAACCAACAGCACAAATGCTAGGAAGATGGCAACCATTTCATGATGGTCATTATGCATTATTTGAAGAAATTATAAAAAAAACAGGACAAGTATGTATACAAATTAGGGATGTTCAAGGTGTAGACGATAATCCTTTTGATTTTGAAACAGTAAAGAAAAAAATAGAAGAAAGATTAAACCCTGAATATGAAGGAAGATTTAAAATAATTTTAGTACCGAATATAACAAACATTTGTTACGGAAGAGGAGTTGGTTACAAAATAGAAGAAATTGTTATGCCAGAAGAAATTCAAAAAATATCAGCAACTAAAATCAGAGCTAAAATGCGGAAAGACGGAGAACTAAAGTGAATGAAAGACTTAAGTCAATCGTAGATCTAAAAAAATATCCGATCTATGACTTAAATTCTCCTACAATTAAAAATTTAATTAAAAAATGTAAAAAAGAGTTAGACCAATATAGTTGTTCAACTATACCTAATTTTATTTTACCAAAATCATTAAAAATAATGAACTCCGAATTAAAAAATCAGTTAGATGAAGTTTATATGTCTAAAGAAAGTATAAATCCTTATTTATATTCTGAAGACAATCCAAAATTACCAGAGAATCATCCAAAAAGAACTTTTATGAATAGATATAATGGATATTTAAATTCAGATTGTTTTCCTAAAAATTCTGAAATGAAATATTTATATGAAACAGACGAACTTTTAAAATTTGTTTCAGCGTGCCTAGGAGTTTCTCCAATTTATAGATGGGCAGACCCATTAGCATGTCATGCATATAATGTCATGAAACCTGAAGGCATCCTTCCTTGGCATTTTGATAGTTGTGAATTTACATTAAGCTTAATGATTCAAAAGCCAGAGAAGGGGGGAATATTTGAATATTGTCCAAATATTCGGGAACCAGGAAATGAAAATTTTGAAGAGGTTAAAAAAGTTTTAAATGGTGACAGAACAAGGGTTAAACAACTTAAATTAGAACCAGGCGACCTACAAATATTTAAAGGTAGATTTACACTTCATAGGGTAACAAAAATAGAAGGTCAAAAATCTAGATATATGTGTATCCCTGCTTATGTTTTGGATCCTTGGAGAGTCAATACCCCAGAGCATTCAAAAGCAATTTATGGCAAAGTATTGCCAATTCATTTAGAGAGAAATGTAGCTAGATCAGATGGTTTAGCAGATTAATGAAAAAAATTTCTGTTATCGGTGCAGGGGTAATTGGCTCAGGATGGATCATAAGATTTTTAGCTCACGATAAGAAAGTTACAGCATATGATAAAGATTTAAAATTAAAAAAAAAAATTATTGCAGAAATAAGAAGAACTTGGCCATATGTTAAAAAACTTTTTAATAAAAAAAAACTTAAACTTAAAAACTTTAGATATGTAACATCTTTAAAGGAAGCTTTAAAAGATGCAGATTTTATCCAAGAATGTGCACCAGAAAATTATAAGTTAAAAACTAAATTAATGGAAACTATTGGAAATTATTCCAAACCTAATGCCATTATCTCTTCAAGTTCTTCAGGTTTACTTCCATCAAAGATTTATTCAAAATGTAAAAATCCTTCAAGAACTATTATAGCTCACCCATTTAATCCTGTTTATATGATTCCAGGTGTAGAACTAGTACCTGGAAAAAAAACATCAAAAAAAATATTAAATAAAGCTAATAGATTTTACAAATCTATATCTATGAATCCAATAATTCTTAAAAAAGAATTACCAGGATATTTATCAGACAGGCTCCAAGAAGCCTTATGGAGAGAAGCCTTACATATTGTAAATGAAGGTTATGCAACTACAAAAGATTTAGATAGAGCAATTGAAGATGGCCCTGGTCTTAGATGGTCTTTAATGGGTACTTTTTTAACATTTCATTTGGCAGGAGGTAAAGCTGGGATGAAGCATATGTTAGAACAATTTGGACCTGCGTTAAAATTACCTTGGACAAAACTGAAAGCCCCTAAACTTTCAAAAAAACTTTCATCGAGAGTTATTACCGGCACTAGAAAACAAGCAAAAGGTAAATCAGTGGAAGAAATATCAAAAATTAGAGATGAATATTTAGTCAAACTTCAGAAGTTAAGAAAAAAATATGAAGACAAGATAAGAAAATGATAGTAATAAAATATTATGAATGTTTTGGTCAAAAATTTAGGTAATGGAATTAAAAATATAATAATAAATGATCCAAAAACTTATAATTCATTGTCTTTTGTAACCTTAAAGACTCTTTTAAATACTTTTAAAAAACTTGATAAAGATAGCTCAACAAAAGTAATTATTTTAGAAGGAGCAGGAAAAGGTTTTAGTGCTGGTCATAATTTAAAAGAAGTAAAAAGTTTAAAGAAAAGATCTAAATATCTAAAACTATTTAATCTTTGTTCAAAGTTGATGATTCAAATAGTTGAAGGAAGAAAACCAGTTATAGCAAAAGTACATGGAGCAGCTTATGCAGCTGGATGTCAATTAGCAACTAGTTGTGATTTAGCTTACTGCACAAATGAAGCAACTTTTGCTACTCCTGGAGTTAATATTGGTTTATTTTGTAGCACTCCAATGGTTGCAGTTAGTAGAAAAATCAGCAGAAAAAGAATGATGAAAATGCTTTTAACTGGAGAACCTATTAACGCAAAATATGCAAAGGAAATAGGATTAATCAATGATTGTTTTTCAAAATCAAATCTTAACAAAGAAGTTTTAAAGGTTGCAAAAACAATTGCGTCTAAATCAAATTTAACAATAAAAATTGGAAAGCAAGCTTTTTATAAACAACTAGAAATGCCATTAAGGAAAGCTTATGAATATACAAGTAGAATGATGACTTTGAATATGATGTCTATAGATGCTCATGAAGGTATATCAGCTTTTTTAAACAAGCGAAAACCTAAGTGGAAAAATAAATGATTGATGATCAAATAAAAGAAATTCTTAAAAATTCTAAAACTATTGCAATGATAGGAGTTAGTTCAGAAAAGAAAGGAGAAGATCCTAAAAATTTAAAAAGAAAGCCAGCAAATGTTGTTATGAAGTATATGCAAGATTTTGGCTATAAAGTAATACCTGTAAACCCTTTTGCGACAGGAGAAGTGATAAATGGAGAAACAGTTCTCAAAAGTTTAGATAGTATCTATGAAAAAATAGATATAGTTGATATATTTCGACCATCAAAGGAAACACCTGGTTTTGCTAAAGAAGCTATCAAAATTGGAGCTAAAACTCTATGGTTACAATATGGAATTCAAAATGAGGAAGCTAAAAAAATTTCTTATGAAGCTAATATTAATTATATTGAAAACAAATGTATAAAGCAAGAATACCAAAAACTTTTTCAAAAATCTAACCCAGTTTTTCCGGTACTAAAAAGTTAGTGAAAAAAATTTTAATATTATTTTTTTTTTTACAAACATCTGTTTACTCACAAAATTTAGAAAGAGCGTATTTTGCTGGTGGTTGTTTTTGGTGTATGGAGGAGTCTTTTGAAAAAAAGAACGGGGTAACAGAAGTAATTTCAGGTTATTCAGGCGGTACTATAAGTAACCCAACATATGAAGAAGTGACATATGGAAATACTGGTCATTTTGAAGTAATTGAAGTTATTTATGATAAAAATAAAACAAATTTCAAAGATTTACTTGATCATTTTTGGATAAATATTGATCCTTTCGACCAGTATGGCCAATTTTGTGATAAAGGTTATAGTTATAGATCAGTAGCATTTTATCAAAATCAAGAGCAAAAAAATTTTATAGAAAACAGCATAATGGCTTTAGAAGAAAAATTTAATAAAAAAATTGTGACATATGTCAGAGAATTCGACAGATTTTATAAAGCAGAAGCAATACATCAAGACTATTACCGAGAAAAATTTTTGAATTATTTAAGATATAAAAAAGCTTGTGGAAGAGAAAGAATATTAAATAGAATTTGGAATAAATGAAAAAAATTTTTTTAGTTTATGGACATTATAATGACAAATCGTTTAACGCAGCAATAAGAGATACTTTTATAAAAACAGCAGAAGAAAAGGGAAATAAAGTGGATTGTATTGATTTATATAAAGAAAAATTTAATCCAGTATTCTCTGGTGAAAAACCAGATGATACTGTCTTAGATCACCAAAGAAGAATTGAAAAATCTGATGTAATTGTTTTAGTAGCTCCAATATGGAATTTTAGAATGCCAGCTATTGTTGAAGGCTGGATTGATAAAGTACTAGCACCACCTTGGGCATTTAAATTTAAAAAATTATTTGGAAATTATGGATACCCTGTTGGTAATTTAAAAGGAAAAAGTGCGATTGTCTTTTGCACGTATGGCTCTCCCCAATTTGCTATCAGAACTTTTTTTTTGAATATGCCAACAAAAAGATTAAGGAGAGGAGTATTTAATATATGTGGAATTACAGATGTTATTTATAAAAGATTTTTTGCGGTACCATTTGTCTCAGAAAAAAAAAGAAAAAAATTTTTGGAAGATGTTAGAAATACAGCTTTAAATTTATGAAAAAATATTTAAAGTTTTTTTTATACGGTCTTATTTACGTAATATTAATTTTAGTTTTTGCAGTAATGTTTATTGTAACTACTAGAGCCGATGTAGTAAAACCTAATAATGGAATTGAACCATATCAAGTTGTTAAAATTCAGTTGAGAAGCCTTAAAA
The DNA here is from genome assembly GCA_902569615.1 of uncultured Pelagibacteraceae bacterium. Lineage (GTDB taxonomy): Bacteria > Pseudomonadota > Alphaproteobacteria > Pelagibacterales > Pelagibacteraceae > Pelagibacter. Next base: position 22,714 of record CACFUX010000005.1, read on the forward strand.
ATAATGATGAGCCTTTTAAAAATGCAGGTATAGAACAGACTTGGGAATTTGCACATCCTAATAATAAAAAATTTACTGGTCCTTTAGAAAAATTTAAAATTTTATTGAGTAGCGAATCCTATAAAATGCTATTGAATCATATTGATCATAAAATTGTTGAAGTCAAAACAACAGCCTCAACCGCATCTTATGAGGTAACTATTCTAGGTAAAGGAAAAAACTACTACAAATTCAGATGGATAGTAGAAAAATATGTTTCTGATGGCCCTCTAAAAGACTGTTGGTTAACTACAGCTGTTTCTCAACCTGTGTCTTTAGGTTCATCAATATAAGTTAGATTTTTGTTTAAGAAGTAAAAAAAATTTAGTAGGAATCCCTTTTATGAAATCTAAAACTAAAGTTGTAGTTATAGGCGGTGGAGTTGTTGGTGTAAGCGCCCTTTATCATTTAGCAAAAAAAGGTTGGTCAGATGTTGTCTTGGTTGAAAGAAAAGAATTAACTTCAGGATCGACTTGGCATGCTGCAGGGTTACTTCCATTATTTAATATGAGCTACTCTGTTGGTCAACTTCACAAATATGCAGTAGATTTTTATAAAACATTAGAACAAGAAACTGGAAAAAATGTTGGTTTTAGTGTCGTATCAAATATTAGACTTGCAAGCACCAAAGATAGAATGGATGAGTATCATCAATATGCAGGAGTTGCACAAACAATTGGAGTCGATGTAAAATTTTTAACTCCTGATCAAGTAAAAGAAATATGGCCTTTATGCAATACTTCAGATTTAGTAGGAGCCATTCAACATCCAGAAGATGGATATATTCAGCCAGCAGATTTAACTCAAGCTTTAGCTACCGGAGCAAGAAATAGAGGAGCAGAAATTTATCGAAACACAGCAGTTACCGGTATCAAACAAATAAAAAATGGTTGGGTAGTTGAGACTGACAAAGGAACAATAGAGTGCGAACATGTAATTTCTTGTTCTGGAAATTTTGCAAGACAAACTGGAAAAATGGTAGGTTTAGATATTCCAGTTATACCCGTTGAACATCAATATATAGTTACAGAGCCGCATCCAGAAATTCAAAAAAGAAAAAAAGATGGTCTTCCCGAGATGGGAGTTTTAAGAGATAGTGATAGCAGATGGTACATGAGAGAAGAGGCAGGTGGATTAATATTAGGCCCATATGAAGATGGTGCTCCCGCATGTTATGTTAACGGCCCTTCAAAAGATTCTGAATATGAATTATTTCAAGAAGATTTAGATAGACTTGCCCCACATATTGAAGGAGCAATTCATAGAGTTCCAGCTTTTGGCGAAGTTGGTGTAAAAAAAGTTTACAATGGTGCAATTTGCTATACCCCAGATGGAAACCCTATTGTTGGTCCAGCATGGGGATTAAAAAATTTTTGGATTAATGAGGGTCATAGTTTTGGTATTACAGCCGCAGGAGGAGCAGGTTGGCAATTAGCAGAATGGATAATAGATGGTGAGCCAACAGTTGATATGCTTGGCGTTGAACCAAGAAGATATGGCGACTATTGTTCAAAATCTTATTTAAAAGAAAAAAATGAAGAAGCTTATAGAAACGTATTTATCATTCACTATCCAGATGAAGAAAGAGAAGCCGCAAGACCTTTAAGAACAGCACCTTGTTATGATCGAATGAAAAAATTAGGAGCTGTATTTGGTCAAAAATTTGGTTGGGAAAGACCAAATTTTTTCGCAACAGACGGAATGGAGCAAAAGGACGATTGGTCTTTTAGAAGATCTAAATGGTTCAAAGCAGTGGAAAAAGAATGTAAAAATGTAAAAGAAAATGTTGGTTTACTTGATATGTCCGCATTCGCAAAATGTAGAATAAAAGGACCAGGAGCCGAAGAGTTTTTAGATTATCTAGTTGCAAATAAACTTCCAAAAAAGACTGGAAGAATTAATTTATGTCATGCCTTAAATACTAAAGGAGGTGTTCATTCTGAATTTACAATAATGAAAGAAGCAGAAAATAGTTTTTATTTAGTATCTGCAGGAGCATTTCAAAGATTGGATCATGACTGGATACAAAAATGGATGCCAAAAGACGGAACAGTTCAATTTGAAAACCTAACTAACAGCATGGGTGTTCTAGTTGTTTCAGGACCTAAAGCTAGAGAACTAATGAATAGAGTTTCTACTGATGATTTTTCAAATGAAAATTTCAAATGGTTGAGTGCAAAAAATGTAGATATAGGTCACGCAACTGTAAATGCTATGAGAGTAAACTTTGTTGGTGAATTAGGTTGGGAATTACACCATCCAATAGAGTATCAAAATCACATTTTTGATAAATTAATGGAAGCAGGAAAAGATTTAGGTCTAAAACCGTATGGTATTAGAGCAATGAATAGCTTAAGAGTGGAAAAATCTTATAAGTTAGTTGGTACAGAACTTTCTATAGAATATTCACCATACGAGTCGGGTCTTGACAGGTTTATTCATCCAAACAAAGGAGATTTTATAGGTTTACAGGCGCTCAATAAGTGGAGGGAAAAAGGGTTTAATAACAAATTAGTAACTCTAGAGGTACATAATGTATCAGACGCTGATGTTCTTGGAAACAATCCCATCTATGATAATGGAAAAGTTGTAGGAAGAGCAACTGGAGGAGATTTTGGATTTAGATTAAACAAATCAATTGCTCTAGGAATGGTTAAACCTGAAATTGCGACAACAGGTCAAAAATTGAAAATTGATATTCTTGGAAAAATGTATGATGCTACCATTTTAGATGAAAGTCCTTACGATCCAAAAAATGATTTATTGAGAGCATAATGAAAATATTAGTAGCAGTTAAAAGAGTTATTGATTACAACGTACAAGTAAGAGTCAAAGAAGATGGCACTGGTGTTGTTACAGACAATGTAAAAATGTCTACAAATCCTCCAGATGATAATGCAATTGAAGAAGCAGTTAAAATAAAAGAATCAGGCAAAGCCAAAGAAGTTATCGCTGTTACTATTGGCGAAGATAAAGCGCAAGAAACTGTTAGAAAAGCTTTAGCAGTTGGAGCCGACAGAGGTATTCATGTAAAAGTAGATGGAGTTATAGAACCACTGGCTGTTTCAAAAATTTTACAAAAAATAGTAGAAAAAGAAAAACCAGATTTAGTATTTATGGGCAAACAAGCTATTGATGATGATTGTAATCAAACTGGACAAATGTTAGCTGCTTTACTTAATTGGCCCCAAGCAACTTTTGCATCAAAAATTGAAGTTAAAGACAAATCTTTAGAAGTAACTAGAGAAGTAGATGAAGGTTTAGAAACTATAGAGACAAATATTCCTTCAATAGTAACTTGTGATCTAAGATTAAACGAACCTAGATATGCCTCTTTGCCAAATATTATGAAAGCAAAGAAAAAACCTTTAGAACAAATTAATGTTTCAGATTTAGGAGTTGATACAAAAATTAGGATACAACAAATTAAAGTTGAAGAACCTCCAAAGAGAAAGGCAGGAATTAAAGTTGCTAATGTAGAAGAATTAGTACAAAAATTAAAAAATGAGGCAAAAGTAATATAATGTCGGCACTACTAATAGCAGAGCATAACAATAAAGAAGTTAAACCCTTTACATTTAATGCTATTACTGCTGCGTCTCAAATCGATCAAGATTTACATGTTTTAGTTATTGGTTATTCATGTGAAGCGGTAGCAAAGTCTATTTCTGAAGTTCCAAATGTAAAAAAAGTTATTCATATTGATGATCAAATTTATGAAAACTATTTACCTGAAAACTTTACACCCGCAGTAATAAAAAATTCTGAAAATTATTCTCATATTGTTTGTTCAGCTAATACTTTTGGTAAAAATTTAATGCCAAGAATTGCAGCATTATTAGATACATCCCAAGTTAGTGATATTATTAAGGTAATATCTGCTGATACTTTTTTAAGACCAATTTATGCAGGAAATGCATTTGCAACTGTAAAAAGTACTGACACAAAAAAATGTATAACTATAAGACCTACATCTTTCGATCCAGCCCCAACAAGTGGTGGATCTGCAGAGATTGTAAAAGCTGAAAAAAGTGAAGAATCAAACTTGACCAAATTTATAAAAAAAGAGGAAGTAAAGTCTGATAGACCAGAACTTGGAACTGCTAGAGTTGTTATATCAGGAGGTCGAGGAATGGCGAGTGGAGATAATTTCAAATTAATCACAGCAATTGCGGATAAATTAAACGCAGCAATTGGTGCTTCCAGAGCGGCAGTAGATGCTGGATATATTACAAATGATCATCAAGTGGGACAAACTGGTAAAGTTGTTGTGCCAGATTTATATATTGCAGTTGGCATTTCTGGAGCTATTCAGCATTTAGCTGGAATGAAAGAGAGTAAAATCATAGTTGCGATCAACAAAGATGGGGAAGCGCCAATTTTTAGTGTTGCTGATTATGGTTTAGAGGCAGATTTGTTCGAGGCACTTCCTCAATTTTTGGAAGAATTGAACAAATTAAACACTATACAAAAATAACAAATACTGTAAAAAAATAATATTATGTCCAGAGAAGTGATGGAATACGATGTAGTAGTCGTAGGTGGCGGACCATCAGGACTTTCAACTGCTATAAAGTTAAAGCAGTTAAATCCAGATATTAACGTCTGCCTTTTAGAAAAAGCATCTGAAGTAGGTGCACATATATTGTCAGGCAATGTTTTTGAAACTAAAGCCCTAGATGAACTAATACCTAATTGGAAAGAATTAAATGCTCCAATTAAAACTAAAGTTACTAAAGAAAAATTTCTTTTTTTAGGAAAAACAAAATCACTGAGTTGGCCTACTTGGTTATTACCTAAAGTTCAAAAAAATCATAATAATTATATAATTAGTTTAGCTAATTTGTGTAGATGGTTAGCGGAACAGGCTGAAGCTCTAGGGGTAGAAATATTTCCAGGTTTTCCCGCAAGTGAAATTTTATTTAAGGAAGATGGATCAGTTAAAGGAGTTGCAACTCAAGATATGGGATTAGATAAAGACGGAAATAAAAAAGATAGTTATGAGCCAGGAATGGAGCTTCATGCAAAAGTAACTGTCTTCGCAGAAGGATGCAGGGGACACTTGGGCAAACATTTAATAAAAAAATTTAATTTAGATAAAGACAAAAGTCCTCAACAATATGGTATTGGTTTTAAAGAAATTTGGGAAATAAATGAAAAAAAACATGAAGAAGGTATGGTTATGCACACAGCAGGGTGGCCATTAGATAATAAAACATATGGTGGAAGTTTTGTTTACCATGCTGAAAATAAACAAATTTTTTTAGGTTATGTAATAGGTTTAGATTATAAAAATCCATATCTTTCACCTTTTGATGAATTTCAAAGATTTAAAACTCATCCCTCAATTAAAAAATATTTGGACGGTGGTAAGAGAATTTCTTACGGAGCTAGAGCTTTAATTGAAGGTGGTCTACAAAGTTTACCACAAATGTATATGCCAGGAGCTTTACTTGTTGGTTGTGATGCAGGTACATTAAATATGCCAAAAATTAAGGGATCTCACACTGCAATGAAAAGTGGAATGATAGCAGCAGAAACAATAATTGAACATTTAAAAGAAAATAATCAACTATCAATATATGAAGAAAAATTTAAAAATAGCTGGGTTTACAAAGAGTTATACGAAGCAAGAAACGTTAAACCTAGTTTTAGTTGGGGTTTAATTTTAGGAATTATATTTACTGGAATTGATCAAATATTATTTAGAGGTAGATTGCCTTTTACACTTAAACATAAACACGCTGATCATGAAACTTTAAAACCAGCTAAAGAAATGAAGAAAATCGATTATCCAAAACCTGACAATATAATTACATTTGACAAAACTAGCTCCGTTTATTTAACAGGGACTAACCATGCTGATAATCAACCCGTCCACTTACAGCTAAAAAACCCTGAATTACCAATAAATTATACTTTAGAAAAGTTTGATGAACCCGCACAAAGATATTGTCCAGTTGGAGTATATGAGGTTCAAAAAGAAAACAATATTAATAAATTTGTAATTAATTCACAAAACTGCATTCATTGTAAAACTTGTGACATTAAAGAACCTTCACAAAATATAACATGGGTTACACCAGAGGGCGGTGGCGGACCTAAATATGGGAATATGTAATCTAAGAAAGATCTATCGCAAATTTTTTTAAAGTTTCAATTGGAACAAGCTTAAGAGTGTTTTCATGAGTTTTCTTCAAATATATTGAGCAACCTTTTCCTGCATCAATAGCTCTTGCAATCCACGCAGCACATACACACCAATTATCTCCATCTTTTAATCCAGGAAAACCAAATTCTGGATGAGGTGTAATTAAATCATTACCTGCAGACTTACACCATTCTAAAAAATCATTATTTACTTTTACACATACCGTGTGAAGTCCATGATCATTTTCATCTGTATTACAACAACCATCTCTAAACCAGCCAGTTAACGGATCTTTAGAGCACTCTTCAAGATCTTCACCCAAAACATTTTTTTGTTTATCAGTCATTTAGAATTTTTTTCGTTTTATCGTCTAAGTCTAAATTGAAAGAAAAAGATCTTCTTTCTCCATCTACATTAAATGGATAAGCTGTATGCATTAGATTATTTGGAAAAATAATCATATCGCCAGTCTTTGGAACATGATTATGAATACTATTACTTAAAGATGTTTTTGTTCCACTTATAAAATCGATTGTTCCATTTGTTTTCAATTTTTTTCTAGAATTTGTTAAATTTTTAGGAACTTTTAGATAACCCACCGCTGAAACAAAACCATTATGAAAATGAACTGGGTTATATTCATTTTTAAATTGTCTAACTACCCAAAGGTTTTTTATCATAAATTTCTTAGGTTTAACCTTAATTGTTTTTTTTAAATAATTATAAATATTATTTTTAATAAATTTTTTTAAATTTCTATTAATGAATTTTTTTGAGATCTTAATTTCTTGATAAACTTGACCAACTACTTTATTTGAATAATCACTTTTTTTTGTTTTTGACTTATTTTTTATAATTTTATCAACTTCTTTGTTTAATAAAGATACAATCTTAGTTGGTATTTTTATTTTCCCCAGTTTAGGGCCAAATGGACTCAATATTTTCATTTAAATTTTTGTTGGATTTGGTTGACCTTTATAAACTTTTTCAGGATCAAATTTTTTTTCTTTTTCTTCAAATTTCATTTCGACTTCACGTCCATTTTTAATTTCACCTAAAGGAATTGATCGGTAGAAACAAGATCTATAACCTACATGGCAGCTTGCACCATCGCCTATATCTACAGTTAACCAAACTGCATCTTGATCATCATCTATTCTAATTTCTTTAACTTTTTGAACAAATCCACTTGTTTTACCTTTGTGCCAGATTACTTTTCTTGATCTGCTCCAGTAATGAGCTTCTTTTGTTTCAATTGTTTTTTTTAGTGCTTCAACATTCATATACCCATGCATAAGAATCTCTTTTGTTTGATAACAAGTTGTTATTACGGGTATTAATCCATCGTTATCAAATTTTGGTGAAAGAAGATTGCCTTCTTCGATTTCAATTACATTTTCTCTTTTTTTAAACATATTTAATGAATTATGTAGCATATTGGCGCAGATAATAAATATTTTTAAAATCACCAATTATGTAATATATAAGACCCTCATGAAATTAGTTAAAAACGAAAACGAAAATTTAAATAATAAAATATCCGATAAGGAAGCTGAAGAAGCCTTTGTCAAAATTTTAAAATGGATAGGCGAAGACCCTTCAAGAGAGGGCTTAGTTGAAACCCCTAGAAGAGTAATGAAAGCTTTTAAAGAATATTTTAGAGGATACAACGAAGATGCAAAAAAAGTATTAGAGAAAACCTTCGGTGATGTTGACGGATATGATGATATGGTTGTACAAAAAAATATTTCAGTTCAAAGTCATTGTGAACATCATATGGCACCAATTATTGGAGTTGCGCATGTTGCATATATTCCCGGTGAAAGAGTCGTTGGCTTAAGTAAGTTAGCAAGAGTTGTTGAAGTTTTTTCTAAAAGATTACAAACCCAAGAAAGATTAACAATGCAAATAGCTACGACTATAATGCAAGCTTTAGACGCAAAAGGAGTAGCAGTATCAATTGATTCAACCCACCAATGTATGACAATGAGAGGAATCAAAAAAGAACAAGCAACAACGGTTACAAATTATTATTTAGGCAAATTTAAAGAAGATTTAAGTTATCAAAATAGATATTTAAGATTTATTGCTAAATAAATCTGATATAGATTACTATCAATGTCAGAAAATTTTAAAGCTCTTATTATAAATCAAGAAGGTGAAAAATTTACAAGAGAAATAAAATCTATAGATAGTAAATTTTTAAAACATGGAGATGTTTTAATTAAAGTAGCTTATTCCACATTAAATTATAAAGATGCACTGGTTTTAAAAAATGGTGCAAGGCTAGTTAAAGAATTTCCGCATATTCCTGGAATAGATTTATCAGGTACAGTTGTTGAAAGCCAAAATCCAAATTTTAAAAAAGATGATGAAATTATTTGCACAGGCAGAAGAGTGGGAGAAATATTTTTTGGTGGCTATTCGCAATTTGCAAGAATAAATGGAGATTTTTTAATTAAGAGACCTAAAGATTTAAGTTTAAAACAGGCAATGATCTTAGGCACAGCTGGACTTACAGCTCTACAGTGTGCGTTCACAACAAAACTTGCAAGAGAAGAATTGTTATTAGGGGAAAAAGTTGAAAATGTAATAGTAACAGGAGCATCCGGAGGAGTAGGAAGTATTGCAGTGATGATCTTAAATAAGTTAGGATGCAATGTTACTGCAGTTACTAGCAAAGAAAGTAATAACGAATATCTAAAAAGTATTGGAGCAAAAAGTATAACAAAATCAAGCGATTTAGATAAAGATCCAAGACCATTAGATAAAGGTATATGGGATGGTGCAGTTGATACTGTTGGAGGAAATATATTGTCAAATATTTTACCTCACATTAAAGAAAATGGAATTGTTGCTGCTGTTGGTAATGCTTCTGGGATAAAATTGAATACAACTGTTATGCCATTTATAATTAGAGGTGTAAAATTATGGGGAATTGATTCTGTTCACACATCTTCTAAAAGAAGAGAATTTTTATGGGGAGAAGCTTCAAAATTAGTTGATTTTATGTTACTTGAAAAATCAATTAAAGAAATTAGTTTAGAGGAACTTTTAAATATATTTCCAACAATGTTAGAAGGAAAAACTAGCGGAAGATATATTGTTAATTTAAATAAATAATGGATTGGGACAAGTTAAAAATATTTCATGCTGTAGCTGAAGCAGGAAGCTTCACTAGCGCTACTGTTAACCTTAATTTAAGCCAATCAGCAATTAGTAGACAGATACAATCATTGGAAGAAGAGCTGAATGTTAAGCTATTTGAAAGACATGCAAGAGGCCTAACTCTTACAGAAAATGGAGAATATGTATATAAAACTGCTCATGAAGTTATATCTAAACTAAAAGAGGTTGAAACAACATTAGGTGATAAAAAAGATAAACCTTCAGGAAAATTAACAGTTACAACATTTGTAAGTTTTGGAACAACTTGGTTAACACCAAGAATTCAAGAATTTATGCAATTAAATCCAGAAATAGAGATAGAACTAATTTTTGACGATAAAGAGCTAGATTTAAGTACAAGACAAGCAGATATTGGTATTTGGGCAAGACGGCCAAAGCAATTAAACTATATACAAAGAAAATTAATTGATATTAATTATCATATATATGGTTCACCTAAATATTTGGAAAAATTTGGATATCCAAAAACCATAAACGATTTGAATAAACATAAATTTATATCTTTTGGCAAGGGAGCTCCTTCGCCAGTTTTTAACCCAGATTGGGCCTTAAAATTAGGTATGAAGGATAATAAAAAGAGAAAATCTTGCATGAAAGTTAACAGTGTATATGGTTTATTGTTAGCTGTTCAAAGCGGTGTTGGTTTAGCTGCATTACCAGATTATTTAACTGTTAAGCAACCTGATATAGTTAAAGTATTACCTAGTGTAGAGGGCCCGATTACTGAAGCTCATTTCGTATATCCACAGTCATTAAAAAATGTGGCCAGAGTTCAGGCTTTTAGAAACTTCTTATATAGCAAGATTTCAGAGTGGGAGTTTTAATACAACCTGCGACAATCAGTGCGATTGATAATCATTATCATTAATAATAGTTCTCATTATCAATAATATATAATCAAAAGTGCGGAGAAAAGGGTAGGTATGAAAAAGATAACAATTTTAGCTCTAATTACTTCATTGTTTATGACTACATTTGCAATCGCAAATGAGGTCAATATTTTCAATGCAAGACATTATAAAGCTGATGCTGAACTTTATGGAAAGTTTACAGCAGCAACTGGAATTAAGGTAAACTTAATTAACGGCAAATCAGGAGCTTTAGAAAAAAGAATGATAGAAGAAGGCGCTGATTCTGCGGCAGACCTTTACATAACGGCTGACGCTGGAAGATGTGGTGCTTTTCAAGCAAAGGGTATGACGCAAAGTGGATTAACTTCAGCAACAATTAAATCATCTGTTCCAAAAAACTTTAGAACATCTCATTGGGTAGGAGTAGCAAAAAGAGCAAGAATAATTTATTACTCACCCGAAAGAGTTACTGGAGCTGAATTATCTGGTATGACTTATGAAGGTTTAGCAGATCCAAAATGGAGAGGTAGATTAGTAATAAGAAAATCAAGCAACATTTACAATAAATCTCTTGTAGCTTCATTAATTGCAAATAATGGAAAAAAAGCTACAGCAGAATGGGCAAAAGGGGTTGTTGCTAACATGGCAAGAGAATCAACAGGAAATGATAGAGCTCAAATTATGGCAGTAGCAGCTGGAGAAGCTGATATAGCTGTAGCTAATACTTATTATTTAGCTCTAATGTTATCTGGTAATAAAGGTGCAGAACAACAAGAAGCTGCTAAAAAAGTTAAAGCATTTTTTCCAAACCAAGATGGTAGAGGAACACATATGAATATTAGTTGTGCTGCTCTAGTTAAAGATGCTCCAAATAAAGCAAATGCTATAGCACTTGTTGATTATTTATTATCAGCGGAGGCTCAAGAACATTTTACTAATAATACTTTTGAGTTTCCAATGATAGCTGGTGTTTCACCAAGTCCTTTAGTAGTAAATAATTTGGGATTAGATTTTAAACAAGATCTTAAAACAAAAGTTTCTACGTATGGAAAAAATCAAGCTGCTGCACTAGAAGTGATGACAGCTGCTGGATGGAAATAGATGGAAGAAAAAAAATTTATTTCTGATTTTGATTATAATAACTCAGCCGAGGCATGTCCTACATGTTCTGAGGAGTGTAAAAAAATTGAAAACAGAATAAATGAAAGAAAATTATCAGAGATTAATAACAAGGAGGTTCCGCACATCTTAAAGTTATTTAATTTTTAATAATTTCTTATAATTAGTGTCCATGGTCTGGGTCTCATTGCAATCTCCTTTCACATGGACACTAAAATTTTTATTAGGAAATTACTTTTCTTTTATAAGGCGGATTATAATATGAAATTTAATTTTTGGTATTTAAGCTCATTAATTGTCTCATTAACCGTTGCAATTCCAATAATAACAGTTTTTACAAGTTTTTTTGAAGATACATCGAATTACTTTGAAATTCTTAGAGAAACTTTTTTTTTCGAATATATATTTAATTCTTTAACTCTTTTAATAGGAGTTATATTTTTGACATTTATTATAGGTGTAGGCTCAGCATATATAGTTTCTTTCTATCAGTTTCCTGGTGCAAATTTTTTTAAATGGGCTTTTATACTATCGTTTGCAGTGCCACCATATATCTATGCCTATTCTTTATTTGCTTTTTTTGAGAACTATGGGACAGCATTTACAATATTAAAACATTTGTTTGGAGATGCAAATTATAACAAACAAATTCCAAAATTAGATGGTATGTTTGGGCTGATTTTATCTATCTCTTTTTCTTTGTATGTCTATGTTTATATACTTGCGAGATCTTCATTTTTATATCAATCACAAAATTTAATTGAGTTAGGAAAAAACCTTGGTTTTTCAAAATTTAAATCTTTTTATTCAATAATATTACCTGCAGCGCGTCCTGCTATTGTTGCTGGTTTATCATTAGTAGCAATGGAAACTTTAGCTGAATTTGGAGCAGTAGATTTCTTTTCTGTAAACACCTTAACGACAGGTATTTATAATGCTTGGATAGGATTTGATGATTTGGCATTTGCAAACCGTATATCTTTTTTTCTTTTGTTGTTCATATTTATTTTATTTTTAACTGAAAATTTATCTAGAAAAAAAGCAAAATATCATTTGGATACAAAGGGTGGATTTAAGAAAAAAGAAAAAATTAAACTTAATGGTACAAAATCTTTTTTCGCATTTTCATTTTGTTTTATTTTATTTTTTTTAAGTTTTTTATTTCCATTAAGTCAAATGTTGTACTGGACAATCAAATTTCCTGAAAATTTGGTTGACTTTCAAATAATAGATCTTTTGTTAAATACTTTATACCTAGTATTTTTATCAAGTTTAGTATTAATCTTTTTTGCCTTAGTATCTAATTATGGTAATAGAGTATCTAATAAAAAAATTCTAAATATTTTATCTACTTTTTCAATTTCTGGCTATGCAATACCAGGAGTAATTCTTGCGATAGCTTTCATAACTTTTATAGCTTGGTTTGATGAGAATATGATTCAAACATTAGGATTTTTATCAATAAAAAAAATATTTATTGGTTCGGTGTTAGGTCTAGTAATTGTTTATTTTGTAAGATTTTATTCATTAGCCTTTAATGGAATAAAGTCAGGATATGAAAAAATGAATATTGCCGTTGATGAAAGCGCCTATCTCCTTGGGTATTCTAAAACTAAAACTTTTTTAAATATTCATGTTCCTTACTTAAGAAATTCACTTTTATTTGTTGTTATATTAATTTCATTAGAAATAATTAGAGAATTACCAATTACACTTATTTTGAGACCTTTTAATTTTGAGACTTTCGCAACCACAGCATATATTTCTGCATCTGAGGATTTATTGGAGGCAGCAGCTGTTCCTTCATTGTGTTTGATAATTATAGCAAGTTTCTTTATTTTACTTACGTCTAAATATATTTTAAGAGATATAGATGAATAAAAATTTTTTAGAAATTAAAAATGTTAGCTTTAAAGCTGGTGGAAAAACAAAAGTAAAAAATGTTTCTTTAAATATAGAAAATAAGGGAGATATAGTTTGCCTTTTAGGACCTTCTGGTGTTGGCAAAACTACAATATTAAGAACAATCGCAGGATTAGAAAAAATTAAATCTGGATCAATAAAACTAAAAGATAAAATATTATCTTCCGCAAAAAATCATATCGAGCCTGAAAATCGTAATATATCTTTATCATTCCAAGAAAATAGTTTATTTCCACATTATACAGTTGAAAAAAATATAAATTTAGGATTTGAAGCAAAAAAACTAAACGGAAAAAAGAAAATTAATCCAAAAAAAATAATCAAGTTATTAAACATAGAAAAAATATTAAACAAATATCCCCATCAAATTAGTGCTGGAGAAGCACAAAGAGCAGCCCTTGCTAGAGCATTAGTCACACAACCAGATCTTTTATTACTTGATGAACCATTATCTAATGTAGACCAAAGTTTTAAAGAAGAAATACAAGTTCAACTTAAAAAACTTTTAAATGATCTAAAAATAACAACAATTGTCGTTACCCACGACTCATACGAAGCTTTTTATTTAGGTTCAAAATGCGGGGTAATTTTAAATGAACAACTGAAGCAATATGATGATCCATATAATGTCTATCATTTTCCAAATTCAGTTGAAGTAGTAAATTTTTTAAATAGAGGAATATTAATTCCTGCAAAAGTTACCGGAGAAAATAGTTTAGAAAATGAGGATCTTGGAACTATAAAAGGAAATTTTATTAAACATTATCCCAAGGGTTCAGATGTAAAATTATTATTACAACCTGAAGATCTTGAGCATGATGATAAAAGTAATTTAAAATTAGAGGTTGTTGATAGAAAGTTTAGAGGAACAAATTTCATATATACTCTTAAAACAACTACTAATCACTTAATCCCAGTTTTAGTTCACTCCCATCATATTCACCAACATCAAGTTGATGAAAAATTTGGTATCAAAAGGCCAATTTACATTGATCATATAGTTTGTTTTTAATAAAAACTAAAACGAATGTTAACCAAACTACAAAATTTTGTTAGAGGTTTTATTGATGTTATTCCATTATTGATTCCAGTTGTACCTTTTGGAATTATTTTTGGTGCTATAGGTATAGAACTAGGTTTTGGACCTTACGTTACTTATGCCACATCAATTATAATTTTTAGTGGAGCAAGCCAAATAGTTTTTTTTCAATTGTTGTCTGCTGGTGCATCATCATTAGTTGCAATTACATCTTCTTCAGTAATTAGCACAAGACATTTATTATACGGCGCAGTTGTAAATCAGTATTTAGGTAATTTATCAATTTATTGGAAATTAGGACTTTCTTATATTTTAACAGACCAAGCCTTTGCTGTTTCAAACGAATATTTTAAAAAAAATAAGAATGAAAAATTTAAACATTATTACCTATTAGGTTCTGGCATTACATTATGGATTGTTTGGCAATTAACTACAATAATTGGAATTTTATTGGGCTCTATTGTACCAGAAGAGCTTGGATTGACTTTTACCATACCACTTACTTTTTTAGCATTATTAATTAATTATTTTAGGAAGATTGATCATTTAATAGTAATTATAATTTCTGGGATACTTTCTATCATTTTTTACGATGCTCCATTTAAATCTTATATAATTTTTTCAAGTTTAGTATCTTTATTAATCGCATATTTAATTGTTAAAATGAGAAAGAAAAAAATATGAGTATTTGGATAGCAATAATAATTACTGGATTAATAAATTATCTTACTAGATTAGGCTCAGTTTTATTAATAAAACCTCAGAAATTAAATAATACTTTAAAAACTGTTTTAAACTATGTACCTTCTGCTGTTTTTCCTGCAATAATTTTTCCAGCAGTTTTTCTTAACGATTATGGGTTATTGGTTGAATTTAATGATCCAAAAGTCATTGCTACTATAATTGCATTTTTTACAGGAATATTATCAAAGAATTTAACTCTAACAATTTTTACCGGTCTAATTTCTTATTGGATAATTTTATTTTTTTAATTATAATTTAATTTAAGAAAAAAAAGGGGGTGTCGAAAGACTGAGATCAAACCCTAAGAACCTGTCCGGTAATTCAGAAAGGGAACATGATATCAATAAACATTCTAAGCCAAATATCGGCAATTTTATTAACTCTTGTTTTAAGTATTATATTTTTAGTAAGTGGAATTTATTATTCAAGGAAGTACAAAGGACTAAATAATTATTTAATTGCCAATAGAAATGTTGGAATGTTTCCTTTAACTACTAGCTTTGTTTCTTCAGCACTTGGTGCATGGATTTTATTTGGACCCGCTTCTGCCGCTACATGGGGTGGTATAGGAGCAGTAATTGGATATGCACTTGGTACGGCCTTTCCATTGCTTATTTTGATTATGCTAGGTTCAAAATTTAGAAATTCATTTCCAAAAGCAAAAACTTTAATTGAAGTGATAAGGTTAAAATTTGGTAAGCAGTTATTTAAACTCATCTTATTTCTTACTATTTTTTATATGGTAATTTTTTTAATTGCTGAGGTTACGGCTGTATCAATATTAGTTAACTATATATCTGGAACAAGTTTGTGGATTACTGCATTAATAGTTGTAACTTCCTCATTAGTTTATACTTTATACGGTGGATTAAGAGCCTCAATATTTACTGACAGTATTCAATTTATTGTATTCATAATATTATTGGTGATTGCAGTAAGTTTTTTAGTATCCTTTAATTCTACACAATTTAATTTTGAATTTATAAAATTGAATAAACCAAATTTACTTAGTACTAAATATTTACCAAATTTTACTGCAGGATTAACATTTTTTATTGCTGTTGCGGCTACAAATCTTTTTCATCAAGGAAATTGGCAAAGAGTTTATGCAGCAAAAAATAATATTATATTAAGAAAAAGTTTACTAATTTCATTCTTTTTAATTATTCCAATAGTTTTTTTTATGGGCTTTAGCGGTCTAGTTGCTGCTTCAATAGACTCAAATGTTATTCCTGATCTTGCTTTCTTTTCTTTATTATTTAAAGACCAAACATCTTTGCTGTCAGTGATAGTTATAGTTCTAGGAATATCATTAACTATAAGCAGCATCGATACTCTTATAAATGCAATTTCAAGTTTAATTATTAATGATGGAAATAAAATAATTAACTTTAAGGGAAATTATTTTAAACTTTCAAATTATTTAATTATTTTACTGTCAATTATTGTTTTTGTAGTTGCATCTAAAGGTTTAAGTATTTTATATCTTTTTTTACTAGCTGATCTTTTTTGTTGTTCTGCTGTATTAACTGTGTTTTATAGTTTTTTTAATAAATCAATCAGTGAAAAAAATGCATACATTTCAATTATATTTGGAATAGCTGTAGGTTTATTATTTTTTCCAAGTCCTGATTTTTCAAAATCTATTTTAGTCGGTATTTTATTTCCGATTGATTTTTTTCCTAGTTTTATATCGCAATCATTGTTGTTTTTATCATTTTTAATAGCGACATTTCTTCCGATTTTTACTTGGAAAATTAAATAATATTAAATATATTAGATAAAATGCTAAATTTTATAATTCCATTTATAGTTTTAATTCTAGTAGTTGTATTTATTCATGAATATGGCCATTACTATTTTGCAAAGAAATATGGCGTAGGTGTAACTGATTTTTCAATTGGATTTGGAAAAGAAATATTTGGCTGGAATGATAAATCTGGAACGAGATGGAAAATTTGCTGGATACCACTAGGAGGTTATGTAAAATTTTTTGGAGATAGAAATGTTTTTAGCCAAGCTGACCAAGAAAAAATTATAAACAAATACTCAACTGAAGATCAAAAAAAATTATTTGTATTAAAGCCTTTGTATCAAAGAGCAATAATCGTAGCTGCTGGTCCATTTGCTAATTTCTTGTTAGCAATAGCAATATTTTTATCAATTTATATGTTTATCGGTAAAGATTTTACACCCGCAATGATAAATGAAGTTCAAAATGAAAGCCCTGCACAAATTGCGGGATTAAAAAAAAATGATTTAATTTTAGAAATTGATGGCAGTGAAGTTAAAAGTATTTTGGATGTTTCTAAATTAATTATGATGTCGACTTCTGAATTTATAGATTTCAAAATAGAAAGATTTGAGAATGAATTAATATTAAAGGTAAAGCCAAATATTGTTGAAGCTGAAGATAATATGGGAAATAAAGTTAAAAAAAGAATTGTTGGGATTAAACTAAGCCCATATAATAATGAGATTAATCATGTTAAATTAGGTCCTGCAAAAGCCTTATATCACTCAATAAATGAGGTTTATTTTGTATGTATTTCTTCATTAAAATACTTAGGCTCAATAATTGGTGGATCTGGAGACAGTTCACAATTAGGTGGACCAATCAGAATTGCCAAAATTACTGGTCAAGTAGCAGAAATTGGATTTATACCTTTTTTAAGTATTATGGCTTATATCTCTATAAGCTTAGGTTTAATCAATTTGTTTCCAATACCACTTTTAGATGGAGGCCATTTGATGTTTTATGGGTTTGAAAAAATTTTAGGAAGGCCACTAAGTCAAAAAACTCAAGAAGGTTTTTTTCGAATCGGAATGTTTTTGTTGTTGTTTTTAATGTTTTTTGCAACGTTCAATGACCTCAAAGATTTAGGCTTATTTTAAGCCATTTTTTTAATTAAAAAAAATCAATAAAATCAATACTTTTAGATCACAATATATTGTGGGTATAAAAAAATTATATACTAAAAAAAAGCTTGAAAAATAAAGGATTATGGTAATTATAGAAATTAACCTAATAACCGGAGCTAAAAATGAACAAAAAACAATTAGTCGCTAAATTGGCTGGTTCTTTAAACCAAAGTAAAGCTGATGCAGAGCGTACTTTTGATACAATTACCAACACTATTCTAGATGCATTGAAAAACGATGATTCAGTGAAAATTGCTGGTTTTGGTACATATAAAGTGGCTAAAAGAAAAGCTCGAATTGGACGTAATCCTAGAACAGGAGAACAAATTCAAATCGCTGCTTCTCAAAAGGTAAAATTCTTACCCGCAAAAGCACTTAAAGAAGTATTTAATAAGTAATTAAAGTTTTAACAGCCTTAGTACAGAAATGTAATAAGGCTGTTACTATATGCAAAATCTGCATACCTATTTTTCCGTATCAGCGTTAGTTTTTTAAAATTTTAAAAATATAAGAACTTCTTTAACTTAAGGAGATAAATGACGAAAATTTTAAAAAAATTAAGAGGTCCTTTAGTAAGTTTGTTTTTTTTACTAAATATGACCAGTACTGGTTATGCTGAAACAACAGTTTCGGCTGAAATAGGTTTTATATTTAATACCTTGTTATTTCTTATTTGTGGATTCCTAGTATTTTTTATGGCTTGTGGATTTGCAATGTTAGAATCAGGAATGGTTACATCAAAAAGTGTATCCGTTATCTGTGCAAAAAATATAGGTTTGGTATCAATAGCTGGAATAATGTTCTGGATGTTTGGCTACAATTTAGCTTATGGTATTCCAGAAGGCGGGTATATAGGTAAATTCATACCGTGGTCAGATTCAAGTGCAGTTGACACTGGATATGCAGACGGATCAGATTGGTATTTCCAAATGGTTTTCTGCGCAACAACTGTATCGATTGTTTCTGGTACATTAGCTGAAAGAATTAAACTATGGCCGTTTTTCTTATTTGCAGCAATATTGTCTGGAATTTTATATCCAATCGTAATGGGTTGGCAATGGGGTGGTGGCTGGTTAGCTACTGCAGGATTTTCAGATTTTGCTGGTTCAACTTTAGTTCACTCAACTGGTGGAGCAGCTGCATTAGCTGGTGCAATGATTTTAGGACCTAGATTGGGAAGATTTACCAAGTCTGGAGCTGCCGCACCTGTAAAACCTTTTGCTGCATCTTCTATACCATTAGTAACTTTAGGAGTATTTGTTTTATGGCTAGGTTGGTTTGGATTTAATGGTGGTTCACAATTAGCAATTGGAACGGCTGACGATGCCATTGCAGTTTCAACAATCTTTTTAAATACATTTTTAGCAGGTGCTGGTGGTGTTTTAGCAGCAGCTGTTACTACAAGATTAGGATTTGGAAAAACAGATGTAATTCAAATGTTAAACGGATGTATTGGTGGATTAGTTGCAATAACTGCGGAACCTTTAATGCCTTCACCTTTTGCAGCAATTTTAATTGGTGCAGTGGGTGGTGTAATAGTAGTGTTTGGTACAAAACTTCTATTTTCGTTAAAAATTGACGATGTAGTAGGCGCTATACCGGCTCACTTATTTGCAGGTATTTGGGGTACATTAGCTGTCCCAATAACAAATCCAGATACTTCATTTGCAACACAGTTAATTGGTGTTCTTTCAATCAACGCATTTGTATTCATTGCTTCGTACATCGTATGGAGTGCAATGAAAGCAACTATTGGTATTAGATTAAGTAAAGAAGCTGAAACCAAAGGTACTGATGTAACTGAAACTGGAGTTATTGCTTACGCAATAAGAGATTAAAGCATCATATGATTAAGGGGTTCTCTACCGCATGTTTTCTACTCATAGAGAGCCCCTTAAAAAAATATTAACTTCCTCTAACTTTTTCCCCCTTTTTAAATAAAGGGGGTTTTAGAATTAATCACTCTCATCCCACAGTTTTTTGTAATCGATAAATGGTGATAATCCATAACTAGAATTAATATTAGTAAAATGTACAGAAAGGCTTTTTAGAGGAGAGATGCATATTTCACTATTATAGATTTCGTTTATATACTTTTCAAAAGGATCATGTCTATCAAGACACGTTTTATAAAAATTATCCCAATATTTTTCTAATAGCTCTTTGCTAGTCAAAAATGTACATAAAGTCTCATTAACCGTTCGCCAGTGTCTTTTATTTCCAATTAAAATATTAGTTTTATGATTATTCATATATAAATATGGATAATCTGCTGGACACATAAAAATATCTTTATTTAATTGAGAAGATATTCTTTCATAAGAAGATATCATTTCTTCCATCATTGCTTCAAAATGAAGATAGTCATCTTCAACAAAAAAAACTAAATCATCAGCATTTTTTTTAGCAATTTCATAGGAGCATAATAAACTTGCAAGATTAGAGAATGTTTCATCATTTTTTTGTTTTTTTATTAATTCTTTATATTTATCATGATTAACTTTAGTTATACTTACATCAGTATTGTTATTGATTAATTTTTTAATTTTACTTAAATTAATTTCATTTGTATTATCATCAATTATTATTAATTTAATTTTAGCATAAGGATATTTTTCTTTACTAAAATTAATTGATTTTAATAGCGAATTAAGTGATCTCAAAGTGTATTCAATCTTGGGAAGTTCAAATAATCTTTTTTTGTTTTGATCCCATATCTCAACATTACTATTAGTTCTAAATAAAATTAGAATAGATTTGACTTTTCTTGAAATTTTAACCTCTCCCAAAGGTAGCACTATCGATTTATCATTAAGTTTTGAAAGATCTTTATTTAACTCCTTATCAAGAGTTGGAGACGTAAAACTATTCTGATCAATGATTTCATAGCCCATTATTTTGGACAGTTTAATAAATAATTTTTTTATGATGCTTTTTTTCATTATATTGTTTATGATATTTTATTTACAATATTATGAGCATTAAATCACCACAAACTCTTGTTTCAGAAGCTTTAAATGAAGTAAAAACCATTACTCCAGAAGAAGCAATGAAGTTAGATAGTGAAAATAAATGTAATTTAATTGATATTAGAGACGAAGTTGAATTACAAAAACTAGGAACCATTGAAAATTCTTTTCATATTCCAAGAGGTTTATTGGAATTTTCTATTCATCCAGAAAGTGCTTTCGTTCAAAATAATCAAATAGACTTAAATAAAGAGACTGTTTTATTTTGTGCAGCTGGAGGTAGATCTGCACTAGCAGCAAAGTCTCTAAAAGAAATGGGTTTCAAAAATGTTTCTCATGTAGAAGGTGGTTTTGGTTTGATGGTGCAAAAAGGCTTTAAAATAAAATCTTAATCATAGAGTGACATTCTTTTTGCAAAGAAAATTCTTATCACCCAATAAACAAAAATTCCTAAAGGACCTATAAAGTAAGTTAATACCAGAGGTATAAATACAAGAGTTTTTGGTATTAATAATTTTCTACTGTCATTAACCACCCACGATCCACAAAATAAGTTAATAGCAAGAAAGTGTGACCAAAAAATAATTAGAAAACTAGTTTCATTAAACAATCCTTTTAGATTATCTAATCCTAGGTATAAATTAAAGTTATCTATAAAATTGTAACCAGAAACAAAAAAATAATAAATTAAATATAAGTATATTGCACTAAGAATAAAAATTGGAAATATAGAGGCTACAAAAACGCTACAAACTTTAGAATTCGGAAAAAATAATAAAATAAACCAAAAGGGTAAAACTCCAATATTTATCCACAAATACATAGTATCTACGGTAAAGAATGAGGAAATTTGCTCGATCATATTTAAATATATTATATTAAAACAATAAATGATTCCTATTAAAAATAAAAAAAAAAATCTAGAAGCAACAGTTGAGGAAATGCGTAATTTTTCCTTTGCCTATATTGAAAAATATGCACCTTCAAAACAGCAATTAAAGACTTATTTGTTAAAAAAATATCTCAAAGCAAAGATATCTGGCGTTAATAAATCTAGTATTTCAGATCTTATAAATGTTGTCTTAGAGGATTTAGAGAAAACAAAATTTATTAATGATAAATTTTACTCAAAATCAAAAGCAAAAAGTCTTATTCAAAGAGGAAGTTCAATAAATAAAATAAGGAACTATCTATTATCAAAAGGTGTAAATGATAAGCATGTAAAAAATACACTTGATGATATTAGAGAAAATAATGAGGACCAAGATTTTTTTTCGGCAATAAAGATATGCAAAAAAAAAAGAATTGGCCCATCTAGAGATGAGAACAATAGACCTTTATTTTATAAAAAAGACATAGGAATTCTAGCAAGATCAGGATTTGATTTTGAAACTTCAAGAAGGGTGATGGATCTAGAGAAAGATGAGTATTTAAAAATAATTAATTTACTTTAAATTTTTTTTATTTTTTTCATTAAGATAATAATTAATTTTATTTCTAATGTAATTTTTTACAAAAACAAAAACAAGAAGACCAAATATTGATACAGAAACTATAATTATTAATATTATTCTTAATTGCTCACTCATTAAAGAATTGTAGATCTTTTTAAAATTATACTAGGGTTTTTAAAATCTTTTTTTCCATATAAGATTTCTTTATTTTCAAAATCTGTAATTGATCCCCCAGCATTTTTAAGTATTGCATGTCCTGCAGCTATATCCCATTCACTAGCTCGTGATTCAGTTACATATAAATCAAACTCGCCTGATGCTACAACACAAAATTTTAAAGAACTTTTCATTTTATTGTGAGAAGTAACATTAAATTTTTTGTGCCATTCTTTAATAATAGGTTTTAATTTTTCAGAGTATGACACGGCCTTAACTTCACCTTTTTTTGTTTGTTTAATGCAATTAAGTTTTGTTTCAACATTATTTGAAACCTCAAAAGACTTACCTTCGTGATAAGTATAAAAAAGTCTTTTTTTTGCTGGAGCATAAATAATACCAATTTCCGGAACTTTATTTATTATTAAGCTAGCATTTATAGTAAATTCATCACCATTATTAATATAATCATATGTGCCATCTATAGGATCAATCAACCAAAAATTACTTAGATTATCATTTGATTTATTTAAAGAAGACTCTTCTGAGATAATTGGTATATCGGGCGTCAATTCTATTATTTTTTTAGTTATTAAATTATTTACCTCAATATCTCCGTTAGTGACAGGCGTATTGTCTTCTTTGATCATTTTTTTTAAGCCATTTGTTCTTAACTTTAATGAAATATCACCCGCTTCATAAAAACAAGATATTAAATCTTTTGTAATCTCTTTTTTTCTTTCTTCGTTCATTTGCTTTTGTACTTTTCTAATTCAATATTTTCTGCATTAATTACTTTTTTTCCTGCATTTTGAAAATTCACAGTTATTTTATTATTTATAATTGATTGAACCTGTCCAATACCCCAATCTTTATTAGAAGGATTTATTACTTTGTCACCTGGTTCAAATTCTAAAATCATTTTATGTACCTTATAATAGAAATCAGTATAAATAACATCAATATGAATGTTAAAAAAAATTCAATTGGTTTAAAAAAAGATCCAAAAGATACAACAGTAGTTGTTGCCATGTCTGGTGGAGTGGATTCATCTACAGTTGCAGCAATGATGAAAAAAGAAGGATTTAATGTCATAGGAATTACCTTAAAACTATCAGATGATAATCAAGAGGTAGCCAAATCTAAAGTATGTTGTTCAGGACAAGATATTATGGATGCTAAAAGGGTAGCACATAAATTAAATATAGAGCATAAAGTTTTGTATTATCAAAATAAATTTAAATCTGGAGTAATTGATAATTTTGTAGATAGTTACATTAAAGGAGAAACCCCTATCCCCTGCGTTCAATGTAACAAAACTGTAAAATTTAATGACTTATTTCAAGAAGCTAAAAAACTAAATGCAGACGCGTTAGTTACAGGGCATTATGTAAAAAGTATTACTCAAAATAACAAAACGGAAATGTACAGAGCTATTGATGAAAATCGTGACCAAAGTTATTTTTTATTCAACACAACAAGAGAGCAACTTGATTATTTAAGATTTCCCTTAGGTGGTTTATTGAAATCTGAGACAAGAGATATAGCAAAAAAATTGAACTTAAATGTAGCTGATAAACCCGATAGTCAGGATATTTGTTTTGTGCCTAATGGCGATTATGTATCAGTTATTAAAAAATTTAGACCAGAGGCATTTAAAAGAGGAAATATAAAAAATACTAATGGAGAAGTTGTTGGAATTCATGAAGGTATAGTTAATTTCACTATTGGCCAAAGAAAAGGAATAAAAATTGCTGCTAAAGATCCTCTTTATGTAATAGATATAAATTCTGACAAGAATGAAATCATTGTTGGTTCTAAAAAAGAATTATTAAAAAAAGAAATTATTTTAAAAGATTTAAATTTACTTACAGATAAAAAAGATTTTAACAAAGAAATATTTGTAAAAGTTAGATCAACAGGAAAACTTTTAAAATCAAAATTAAATTTTAAAAATGATAAAACAGTTTTAAATCTTTTGGAAGATGAATATGGAATTTCTCCTGGTCAAGCTTGTGTTTTTTATAGTCGAGATAATTATGGTTATAAAGTTTTAGGTGGCGGATGGATTACAAAATAGTAATTATTTTTTTTTCCACATAAAAAAAGTTAATAAATAAAAAGTTATTACACCTAAAAAATAATCCCACTCTAGCGCATGTTTAAAATGTTTATTACCTGATTGTGTTATAATTGGTATTGATAAAACTGCTACTATTATTAAAGTTGTAACTAAAATTCTTTTAAGTTTTAAATAATTAAAATTAATTTGATTTTTTAGCTGATTTTTTATCTTATATAATGAGAAAACCAGGTATGCTTGAGCTGCAATTTCAAAAATTATAAATAGTAACATTACAACCCTTCTAAATAATTTGTATAAATCATAATCAAATTTAATTCCTAAAAAAATAGAATGTACTGTTAAAAGAATAGCCGATCCTATCCCAAAAAATAAAATTTTTTTTATATGCTTACTGTCAGCATCATAGTTTAAAATAATTCTTTTATTGTAAATCCAATACTTGATTAAAAGATATGATGTAAAAAACATAGCAGGCTTAAATACCAAGTAAGTTGGAAAAACTCTTGCTGTTCTGCTTATTGAAGCACCTCCATCAAAATAAGGTATTGTGTTTAAAAGAACATCTTCCAGATTTGGAAATAGACTATGAAATTGAGTAATAAGTATAAGACAAGTATTTAGAGCAACAAATGGAACTAAAAAAATCCATATAGAAATGGATTTTACTTGTTTTATTTCTTTCATTTAAATGAATTATTTTTTCTTATTTTTTTTTCTAGCTCTTCTTTTTTTAGAGCCCATTTTTCTTCGACCCCTATGCTTCTTTGGATATCCCATTAATTCCTCTCATTTATTATTTTATTGACTTATATAGCGGATATAGCATTCTCAGAAAAACATATCAATTTTTTTATGACCAATACCTTTAAAACTTTTCTAAAACACACTGCTAAAGATTTTCATAATCAGTCAGTTAACCCACCAATAGTTAGGGCATCAACGATTATTTTTAAATCAATGAATGACATTAGAAAAACTCAAAATAAATATAAAAAAAATCCCACAGGCGGTCATTTTGATTATGGAAGACAAGGAACCTCTACTACACATATTTTACAGAAAATTTTAAGTAAATTGGAAGAATCATATCATGTTTTTTTAACACCGACAGGTTTTGGTTCTGTCTTCTTAGCAATATTTAGCGTTGTAAGACCTGGAGATGAAATTTTAGTGGCAGATCCTGTTTATAGTCCAACAAGACTTTTAACAGAAGATTATTTAAAAGAATATAGTATTAAAACAGTTTTTTATGACCCTCATGACTTAACTTCTTTAAAAAAAAAAATTAATAAAAAAACAAAATTAATTTTTGTTGAAAATCCAGGAAGCAATACTTTTGAATTTCAAGACTTATCAAAAATTATTTCAATAGCAAAGAAAAATAAAATTTTTACTGCCATAGATAATACTTGGGCAACACCTTATTTTTTTAAACCAATTAAATTAGGTTTTGATATGTCAATTATTTCTGCAACAAAATATTATTCTGGACACTCTGATGTTATGGGAGGAAGTTTAGCTGTAAATAAAAAATTATTTAAATTAATTGAAAAAACTCAAAAAATTACTGGACTTAGATTGAGTCCTGATGATGCATATTTAATTACGAGGGGACTTAGGACTTTAGATGTTAGATTAGATAGACATCAAGAAAATGCAAAAAAAGTTGCAGCTTTCTTATCAAAATTCAAAAATATTAAACTTTTATATCCATTTAAAAAAGGTTCAATAAATTTTAGAATGTGGAAAAAGTATTATTCTGGTGCATCTGGATTAATGGGTTTAAAAATAAAATCAAAAAATAAAAAATCTGTTGATAAATTTGTTAATTCATTAAAATTATTTGGTTTTGGTTATAGCTGGGGCGGCTTTGAAAGTTTGGTTCTTCATCAGCAATCTAAAGAAAAAGGAAAAAGAAAATTTCTTAATTTAAATAAAGATGAACATTTAGTTAGACTTCATATAGGTCTTGAAGATCCAAAGGATTTAATTCAAGATTTAAAAAAATCCATTAAGTTTATTAAATGAGTACAGAAAAATTTATAAAAAATAATACAGCATTAGTAACTTTAATCGCAGCATCATTAGTTGTTTTTATATCTTTAAGTGTTCGGCAAGTATTTGGAATGTTCTTTATGGATTTCAATATTGATCTAGGAATAACAAATACGGAATTTGGACTTGCTATAGGGATACAGATGCTCGGATGGGGCCTTTCCGGTCCAATATTTGGCGCAATCGCAGATAAGTACGGTGGACATAAAGCTATTAGTTTAGCTTTTATATTCTATATATTGGGTGTTTATTTTTTATATGCTGGGCCTAATACTGGCCTTTATTTCCAAATAAGTTTAGGAGTTTTAATTGGTATTGGTTGTGGAGGTACTGCAATAAGTATTCCAATGTCTATGGTGGGTAAACATTTTCCATTATCAAATCGAACAATAGCAATGAGTATAGTTACAGCAGTCGGCTCATTTGGATACTTTTTATCTCCATTATATACAAACTATTCATTAGAAAATAATGGTTGGGTCCAAACTTTATTTATTTTTATGGTGTTTTTATGCATTGGTTTCGTCGTAGCTTTTTTTGTAAGATCACCCAATTTAAATCAAACAATTGAAAATACTAATAATCAATCAACTTTAGAAGCATTAAAGGAGGCATTCCAAAATAAGAGTTATTTACTTTTAACATCAGGATTTTTTGTATGTGGTTTTCACATAACATTGGTTGGAACCCATGTGCCCAAGTATGTAATAGACAGAGGTCTAGAGGACTGGACTGCGGCTATGATTTTATCTTTAATTGGTTTTTTTAATATCATAGGCTCATTAACAAGTGGTTATTTGTCAGCAAAAAAAAGTAAAAAAATTATTTTAAGTGGAATTTACTTATTAAGAGGTGTTTCTATTTGTTTATTTATATTTACGCCTCCTAGTACAATTAGCTCTATAATATTTGGTGCTAGTTTTGGAATTCTTTGGTTATCGACCGTACCAGCAACAAGTGGCATAGTAGCTCATATATTTGGCACAAAATATTTAGGTTTATTATATGGTTTGGTTTTTTTAAGTCATCAAATAGGTTCGTTCTTTGGAGCATACTTGGGTGGCTTATTTTATGATCTTTATGGATCTTATGACTATGCGTGGTATTTGGCAATTGCATTATCAATTTTTGCAGGTTTAATACATTTACCAATAAAAGAGCAATCAATTGAAAGAACACAAAAAGCATAGGCTTAAATTTAACCAATATTTAGAAAAACTTTATCAATCTGATAAAGCGTTAATAATCTATAAGGTAAAAGATGGTTATAATATTTACACCGACTTTTCAAAAAGAATTATTATAACAAAAAAAAATATTACTAATTTTTTTAATTCATTTTCTAAAAAAAAATATAAAAAAGAAACCGATTTACTTATTGGTTTTTTTAGTTATGAGATTTTATGCAATATATTAAATATTAAAATTATAAATCAAAAAAATTTAAATTTTTATAAAGGTGTATTCTATAAACCTGAGACAGTTATAAAAATAAGAGATAAAATTAAAATTTTTTCTAATATTAAAAAACATAAGTTTAGAAATCATTTTCAACAAACAAAAATTTTAAGCCCTTTTAAATTAAATATTCATTTTCCAAAATATAAAAAAATATTTAATTTATTTACTAAAAAAATAAGAGAAGGAGAAACTTACCAAATAAAGATTTGTACAAAATATAAAAACCGATCCATAATTAATCCAGTAAATTTCTTCTGGAAACTAATGAAAGTAAATTCATCTCCCGAGTCTTTTATGATTAGAGATAAGGATTATTCTATCGTTAGTTGTTCACCTGAAACATTAATAAATAAAAAAGGAAAAATTATAATTACTAAGCCAATAGCAGGAACTTTAAAAAAAAACTACAAATTAAACAAAACTAAAGCACTCAAATTTTTTAGATCTAACAACAAAGAGACAAAAGAACATAACATGATTGTGGACATGGAAAGAAATGATCTTTCAAGAATTTGTGTGCCAAACACTGTAAAAATTTTAAAGCAAAAATACGTTGAAGAATACAAGCACCTTTTTCATTATGTAACAACAATACAGGGAATTTTAAAAAACAAAACAAAACCAAAAGATATTATTAAATCCATGATGCCGGGCGGATCTGTTATAGGGTGCCCAAAAATCAAAACTTTAGAATTACTGAACAATCAAGAAAAAGAAGATAGGAATATTTTTACAGGAAGTTTTGGTTATATAAAATTCAATGAAGATATGAGGTTTAATATAATAATTAGATCAATATTAAATTATAAAAATATTTCAGAAGTCTCAGCAGCATCTGGCGTAGTTTTAGATAGCACATCTAGAAAAGAATTTAATGAAAATTTTATTAAAGCAAAATCACTTTTGGAGCTTTACAAATGATTTATATAATTGATCATCAAGATTCATTTACCTGGAATGTAGTTCATCAATTTGCAAAGTTTGAAAAGGTGTTTTGCACAAACTATTTTGAAATTGATGAAAAAAAATTAAACGAATCTAATATAATTGTTTTATCACCAGGACCAGGATCTCCAAAAGATTACCCAATAACTTCTAAAATTTATCAAAAATATAAAGGAAAAAAAAAAATTATAGGAATATGCTTGGGTTACCAACAAATTTTATATAATGAAAGTGGAAAAATTGTACAACAAAAAAATATTTTTCATGGATATCAATCAAAAGTAAAAGTAACAAATGAAAGTAAAGTATTTAAAAAAAATAAAATATTTAAGGTTGGCAGATATCATTCATTAAAGTTATATGAACCATATAAATCAAAAAAAATAAAAATAACAATGAGATGTGTGAAATCAAATATACCAATGGCTATAGAGGATAAAGAAAATAATGTATATGGTTTTCAATTTCACCCAGAATCTTTTTTAACAGAAAATGGTAACTTTATTATTAAA